>JAJUGS010000068.1 GCA_029265875.1 Prolixibacteraceae bacterium | reverse complement strand
GGCCACACTCAAAGAATACAATGTTTGCAACCGTTTTTTTGCTGATTTAAGCTATTACTACCCGGCCCTTCAGCAAGAAATTGAACAGGAAATTGGCAGTAAATTCTGGGAACGGCTGAAACAAATCCTGGAAAAGGGTATTGCTCAGGGTTATTTTAAAAACGAAATTAAACCACTTATTGTCCTCGAGTCGATTGCAGTATTGCTGAACAGCATTTCGCGAACCGATAAGTTTTTAAAATACAATTCTCCTGCAGAAGAGATTTTTAATAATTCAATTGCTGTGTTAATCAAAGGGATTTGTACGTCAACCGGGCTCGAAGTTCTTGAAAATCACATCTGTAATTAAACAAGAAACAGACTAATATTATTTATAATCAATTACTTAAAATTATCAATCATGAAAAAAACTTTATTAATTATGGCAGGCCTCATCCTGTTGGTGTCGCAAATTACTTTTGCACAGGATAACAGTTCGGATTTCTTCCACGGCAAATGGAATGTAACCATCATTGGCACACCCAATGGCGACGCCAAATTTGTATTGAAAGTTGAAAAAACCGAAACCGCATTAACAGCATTCATTATTGGCGAAGACGGTAAATCGCAAAAAGTTGACCGTGTGGAAACTAAACCAAACGCAATTACAGTATATTGGTTTGCTGAAGGCTACGATGTTAACCTGACATTGACAAAGAAAGAAAACGGCAAAGTGGATGGCGATTTGATGGGCATGTTTACCGCCAAAATCGAAAAGGTGGTTGAATAATTTCGGGTGGCAGGTTACAGGTTGGAACGATGACAAACCTGAAATAACACCCGCATTGATTAATGAAACTAACAAAAAAACCATCTGCCGGCTGGTGGATGGTTTTTTTTAATGATGCACGCATTTTAGAATAGCGCCGCAAAAGTTATTTTTTATCAAATACCTGTGTTTCGGAGCGGTCGCCCATTGGTGATGACGATGCCGATTCAATAACCAGGTTGGCACCATCCATTTTGTAAACAGCTTTCATCGTCATGTCGCCATTATCCAAAGCCATTTTCGAGGTAACAGTCAACACCTTTTTATCAGCCGACCATACAGCCGTTGATTTCACGTCCATATCCCTGAAACCTTTGTTGATACATTCTTTTCCGTCTAAAGTGTACTTATTTTTGCGAACTCTTTCCTCACCATTGAATTCGCTTTTGGTTTCGATGGTGATGTCGGTTTTTGTCTGAACGATTACCATTGATTTTGGGGCACGACTGCGCTCGCCCAATTTACTTTTTGAGGTGTTTAATACCCAGTTTCCCGAAAAATCGGTTTGTGCAAAAACGACTGCCGATAATAAAACGGCTGAAAAAACAAGAATGATTCTTTTCATGTTGTAAAGTTTTTTGGTTTAATCATCGGTTTGACACTCATAAAACAGAATGGTTTAATTCAGTGAAAACATTGATCCATTGCAATACATCTTGATTCGATTTCTGGGGTGTAAGCCGTAATCTCTTTTCCGGCACACATATTTCACCTTTAATTTTCTATTTTTGAAAACGATACAAATAATGAAAAACAGATCAACCTGGCTATGAAAAATTCACTTTTAATCATTCTGTTATTTCCGACAATTTCAGTTTTTTCGCAAAGCACGATTAACAAAAGAAATAATCCATTTGCAGCGCCACCCTTTCCAAACGAAAAAGTGACTTATCAGAATCCCATTATTCCGGGATTTCACTCCGACCCGAGCGTTTGCAGGGTTGGCGACGATTATTACCTCATCACCAGCACCTTCGAATATTTTCCGGGCGTTCCGGTTTTTCACAGCAATGATTTGGTGAACTGGGAACAAATCGGCTACTGTATCAGCCGTAAAGAACAACTGCCGCAGGGCATCAACATTTTTGCGGCTACCATCCGCCACCATGACGGGCTTTTTTACATGATCACCACCAACCTGAAAGGCAGGTCGGGCAATTTTTATGTTACAGCCACCAACCCGGCAGGCCCATGGTCCGACCCGGTTTTTATCAATGTTCCCGGCATCGACCCTGACCTGTTCTGGGATGAAGATGGAAAAAGTTATGTGATTTCGTCGGAATTCCTTTTGTTCGAAATCGACCTGAAAACCGGGAGGCTGCTTACAGAAGGGAAAAAAGTATGGTACGGCACCGGTGGCCGATATGCCGAAGGTCCCCATATTTACAAGAAAGATGGATTTTATTACCTGATGGCTGCTGAGGGAGGCACCGAGGAAGCCCACTCCGAAACCATTGCCCGGAGCAACAACATCTGGGGGCCTTACACCGAAAATCCGGCCAACCCGATTTTGACGCATGTAACCGCGGCTGCACAGGGTTTCAGCATTGGGGGGACCGGACATGCCGACATCATTCAGGCACACGACAACTCGTGGTGGATGGTTTTTCATGGCTACCGAAATATTTCTGACAAAGTGCATCATATTCTGGGCCGCGAGACCTGCCTGGCACCGGTGGTTTGGCCCAAAAACGGCTGGCCGGTGGTAAACGGTAACGGAACGGTTACCGAAAATATGACCTGCGAAACCCTGCCACTAAAACCTGTTCCGGCAAAACCGGCAAAAACAGATTTTGAGGAAAAAACATTGGGCCTGGAATGGAATTACATTCAATATCCTGTTGAAGGCAATATTTCGCTTACTGAACGACCGGGATTTCTGCGGTTAAAAGGCGCTCCGGAAACCATCAGCACCGCGAATACCTCCACTTTTACGGGCAGGCGGCTGACCGATTTTTATTTTACCGCCACCACACGGCTTGAATTCAACCCGAAAAAGGAAAACGAGGAAGCCGGAATGGTACTGGTTAACAACGGTTCTCATTTCGATTTGCTCGTGAAACAGAAAAACGGCAAACGGGTAGCAGTGGTGAAGCTGCAATTTGGCCGGACCATATATACTTCGAAAGAATTTGCGCTGAAACCAGGTCCGGTGGATTTAAAAATCACCGGCGACAAAACTACGTTTACTTTCTGGGTTGCACAGGGAGACAATGAATTTAAAGCACTTGAAACCGTTGACGCCAAATTCTTAGCAACCGAAACCGTGGGATATTTTACCGGGGTTTATGTGGGTTTGTACGCCACCGGAAATGGCGAAAACTCAAATGCCTTTGCCGATTTCGACTGGTTTGAATACGCGAAGAAATAAGCACCTTACTACAGATTAAAAGGGATTCCATCTATACGAAAAGGATTCCATCTTTCGAAAAGATGGAATCCTTTTTTATTACAATCTGGCTGTTCACTCACACAGTCAATGCATTTTTAACAACATCTGATAAAGGTGTTGTAGGTCGTCCGATTAGTTTCGATAGTGTATGCGAATCGTCAAACAAATCACCTTTTGAGGCACTCACATCCCAACCGGCGATTGCCTCAGCAACAAAACCAGGCAATCCAAAACTTTCCAGCACTTTTGCATATTCACCAACAGGAAGGTTGTTATAAACAATGTTCTTCCCGGTTTGCTTTGCAATTTCAGCAGCATATTCAGCGAGTGTGTAGGCTTCATCACCGGCCAGTTCATAAATTTTGCCTTCGTGTCGGGCTTCGGTTAAAACAACCACGGCTGCTTCGGCAAAATCAGCCCGTGCCGCCGAAGAGAATTTACCGTTCCCGGCGCTGCCAAACACTGCTCCGGCAGCCAACACACCAGATATTGAACCAGTGTGGTTTTCGGTGTACCAGCCGTTGCGCAGGATTGTGTAAGGAATCCCCGATTCGATAATGGCGGTTTCAGAAGGCAAATGCTCTTCAGCCAGGCTGACGGTTGTATTTCCCGTGTGCAACAGACTGGTATAAACAATTCTTTTTACGCCTGCCTGCTTGGCTGCGTTCACCACATTGGCGTGCTGGCGTGCACGTTGCCCGATTTCGCTCCCCGATATGAGCAAAAGCTGGTCGATTCCTTTTAACGATCCGGCCAGCAACTCCGGTTTGTCGTAATCAAATTCGCGGGCTTCCACACCCAAATCCTTTGCTTTTTCTGTGTTTCGCACCAATGCCACAATCGACGCTGCATCTGCTTTTTCTTTTAATTTTCCAACTACCAAACGGCCCAACTGGCCTGTTGCTCCTGTAATTCCTGTTTTCATTTTTAACTCCTTTTTTTTAATTGTATTCTTAAATTACCAAACGTTTTTTAATATACTTTTGTTTTTTAATTACTTTTAGTAAGTCAAAAATAGAGACATGTTTACAAATAAACAAGAACTAACAATCTGGTTTTATACTTACCGAAAAGTTAGTTTTGAATCAATCAACAGATTATGGATGAAAATATTTTAAAAAAATATGGAAACGCCGAAAATTGCCCGGTTCGAAATGTAATCGACAGGCTGGGCGATAAATGGTCGGTGCTGGTTTTGATGCTGCTGGAAGAATCGAAAGTGCTGCGATTCAACGAAATTTACGGGTACATTCAAACCATCTCACAAAAAATGCTCGCGGTAACATTAAAGTCACTCGAAGCCGATGGTCTGGTAAAACGAACGGTTTATCCGCAGATTCCGCCCAAAGTTGAATACGAACTAACCGAAAGGGGCCGGTCGCTGTTGCCACATTTGCACCAGCTGGTATTGTGGGCCAACAGCAATATGGATGAAATCAGAAAATCGCGTGAAGCGTTTGAGATGGCTGGTGGCAGGAATTAAAATTTTACCGGTTTTGTTTGCCCCTTTCAAATCATAAAAACCTGGTTTACTTTATAAGCCTGCAAACCTTTTTTGAATACATAATTCACGTTGATTCTTTCCCGGTAAACCGGGGGTGTCAGGATTAAAAAATAAATACTTTGATGATAAATTGAATAGGTTACATTCAGAGAAAAGGCCATGATTGCTGCCATTCGGGGCAATCTGCAAATTGCACCCCGGTTATTCGGGGGTTGCACCAGCGTTGGGTAGCATCCTCCGTTAACGGGAAATTCATTTAAGCGAATAACCCTTTAATGAAGTACGTTGTATAAAAATCAGAATAACCAAAGCAAGCCCCCAAACGGAAGCGAGTACCCAGGTTGATGCGTTTTGGTTTCCGATATCCGTTAACTTCAGACCTTGATTGCTGAGTTCAAATACAATGTTTGCTCCCCAGTGAATCCCCAATGCCAGCCAAAGCGATCGATATGTGAACGTACAAAAGCCTAATACCAACCCTGACAAAAACAGATAGGTTAATACCGGCAGACCTTCATTGAGTCTCCAGATATGATTCAGAACATAGATGAACGCCGATAATAATATCCAGAGAGTGGGTTTCAGGAATTTTATATGACCGTATAAATAGCCGCGGGTCAGGATATCTTCTGCAATTGAAGGGAAAAAAGTCATTACAGAAATTAAGGGCAGGCTTTTCAGAAAAAAACTGATTGTTTCAGAACTTTCAATCTTTTCAAAGTTGAAACCAACTGATAAAATTATTGATAATGTAAATGAGGCTATTCCTGTAAGAAGACCCGCAAATACTAACCGATGCCAGTTTCCGGTTAACGAAAGACCAAACCCTTCTAAAAACTTCCAGCCTTGTAATCGCGACAAAATTACAGCCAAAACTAAAAACCCGGTTTTAAAAACAGCAGTTATCCAAAATGATTCAAAGAATTCAGGAAAGTGATAGACAAAAAGTAATAAAAGAAAACCGGTAATAATGGATAACCAACTTTTCATAGCTTTTTCATCAAATTTCAGAATTAAAAAACCGCTAACGTCACCCAATTTCTTTATTGTTTCAATACCTTAAAAACGTGGTTTTTGTTTTTGCCGGTCAGTTGAACAAAATACAACCCGTTTACAAGGTTTTGGGTGTCGATTTCGTTGAGCATCGCATCCAGCTTTCTCTCAAAAACTGGTTTTCCGTTGGCATTGTAAAGGGTTACAAAGTCAAAACTATCCATGTTGTTGATATAAACCCGGTTAGCAGCTGGGTTGGGATAAACGGTTGTTTTCAGGTTATCGATTGCTATTACGGCTGTGGGCCATTGCAACACCACTTCTTCAAGTTTCACATCGGTGATGGTCACATCCGACGTTGAATTTCCAAGGTCAAAAACAATGCGGGCGTTGTTGTCGGTGGCGCTCATGGTAAACAGGTAGGTATAAACCTTAAACGTATCGGCCAGCGAAATGCCGTTATACCCGCTGTATGCCGACCACGGCGACACATTCATCCCGATATAGGCTGTAATGCTGCGGGCCGTTTCGGCTTTGGCCTTCACCGAAAAACGGTACTGTTTCCCGGCAGTAAGTTTCATGCCGTTTTTCACCAGTTGTACATGCCATCCCTCGGTGCCGCCATTGTCGATGGTTACTTTCAGTGCGTTGTCGGCGCGGGTAAGTGTGGCCGTGCTGCTGTTTTTCTGCAACACCCAGCCGTCGGTGGTGGCAGTGAAATTGCTTGTGTAAACCGGTGTTCCTGCATAATGTGCCGGTTCGGGCAGTTCGTTGTGCAACAGCGCATCCACCAGGTATTGGTTGTATTTGCCGGTTGCCGGGTTGTAAATGCCGAATCCGGCACTGAATTCCCAGTATGCCCAGCTGAACCCTGTTGAATCGAGAAAACGCGCCATGAAGGTTGTCCATTTTTTTCGTGAAGTTTCATCGGCCTTGCTGTACGATCCGAATTCGCCAATATGGACCGGAACATTGTGTGTTTTACCGTATTGAATGAGTGGCGCAAATTCGTTGGCCACTACTTCGCGTTCGGTTTCCGAGTCGTTCCATTTTGTACCCAGCCAGGGTGTTGATCCGCTTACCCAACTGGCTCCCTGGTGCGTAAACTGGAAAGGATTGTAGTAATGAACCGTCAGGATGATGTTGTCATCGTCGGGCAACTCAAGATAAGGTAAGCCGCCCAGCCCGCCCCAGTCGGGAGTCCCGATCAGGACAATTCTTTCCGGATTTTCTTTTCTGATTTCGGCCAGTGCATCCACCAGAAAAACATTCCATTTGGCGGCTGTCAGGTTGCCGTTTGGTTCGTTCATAATTTCGAACAGCAAACTATCGGGGTAGTTTTTAAAATAGGCTGAAATCTGTTTCCATTGTGCCAGAAAACGCGCTTTTTGTTTATCGGGGTTGGCAAAAAGTGAGTCGTGATGGTGCATATTGATAATTACATGCAGGCGATTATCAAGTGCCGAATCCACTACCTGTTTAATCTTAGCCAGAAATGATGGCGAAATGGTATAAGGCTCGCTGGTGGTGGTGCGTGTTTCCCAGCGGATGGGAATGCGAATATGGCTGAAACCCAGGCCTGAAATCATGCGGGCATATGATGGTTTCCAGTTGGCGATATTTACAGCCGACGATGGATCTTCGAACATATTGCCATAATTGATGCCACGCCCGAGTCGCTTGTTTACATCAAAGGCATGTTAACGGTTCTGGGCAAAAAGCAGGTTGACTGCTAAAAACAGAATCAGTGTAATTTTAAGTTTCATAGGTTTTGATTTTAAATTTTTCTAAAATAGCCAAATCCTGAAAAAAACAGAGAGCAGGTTATTATTCCACAATAAGATTCAATCTGTTTATAGTTATAAATTGTTTTCTTTTCGTTAAAACCAATTAGCTAGGTTGGTTGTTTTGATTTTAAATACTTAAAAAATCGGATTATGAAAAACAACATGGTAGGTTGGTTCGAAGTTCCCGTTACAAATATGGAGAGAGCCATTGCCTTTTACGAAAAGGTTTTTGAACTGAAACTGGAACGCCACCCGATGGGAGAAATGGATATGGCGTGGTTTCCCTGGAGCGTGGAAGGTGCCGGTTCCCCCGGATCGCTTATTCAGTACAAAGACGCTTACAAACCTTCCACGGATGGTGTTTTGGTATATTTTACCGCACATTCGGGCGATTTGGCCAACGAACTTTCGCGCATTGAAGCAGCCGGCGGCCAGGTTTTGCAGGGAAAAACACAGATTTCGGAAGACCATGGTTACATGGCGTTATTTATCGACTCAGAAGGAAACCGGGTGGCACTGCATTCGAGGGAATAAATCTCAATCCCTGATTTCGAGCTGAAATACCGACCGGGTTGATGGATTGATTTTAAACCGGTTGTCGATCCGCATTCCCATTACCCAAACAATTTTTTCGCCGCTGCACAAAAGCCAGGTGTTTTCTTTCTGGTGAACCGGTATTTTCCCGTCGATAAAAAAGTCGCTCAGTTTTTTAAACCCGGTCATTCCAAATGGCTGAAAATAATCACCCGCCTGCCATTTTCTGATCATTAGCGGAAACTCAAGTTTATCTGCATCAAAGCAGGCAAACTGCGGTTCTTTTCTGATTTTGAAGTTCTCAGCCCGATGATGCGAAATCAGTAAATGCTGAGGTTCAAACAGTTCAATAGCTTCCGCTTCGATATAAAACAACTGTTGAACCGGCTCTTCATTTTCAGTAACAAAAAGCTTTTCGCGGTCTTTCACCAGCCGGTGCGTTTTGGAGAAAAACTGCCTCCCGGGTGCTGCACCAAGACTTTTAAATATCTCACCAACCACAACCGGGTTGAAACCATAATCCGATAAAATCTCAATCAGCAGCGTTTTCGGGAATTCAGATTGTTCCAGTTTTTTAATGTTGATTGATATTGAATGATTGGATATTTCAACAATTTTTGATTTCTCGCGGTCGCAAAAGTTGTTGTAAATAGCCCCCGCTTCTTTCAGGTTTTCAATGCTTTCGGTCATATTTTTCCTGAAAGCCGGGTTCATCGACACAAAAGCCGGCAGAATCTTGTTTCTGATAAAATTACGCTGGTAAACCGATTCAGAATTGGTTGAATCTTCCCGGAACTCAATAAAATTTTCGCGCGCAAACTTTTCTATCTCCGCCCGGCCCACAAATAATAACGGACGAATAATTTCGCCGGTTTTTTCCCGGATCCCTGTCAACCCCCTGATACCCGTCTTGCGCGAAAGGTTCAGAAAAAAAGTTTCAATCTGGTCGTCGGCATGATGTGCGGTTGCCACAAAATCGTAACCCTGTTCGTTTCTGATTTGCGAAAACCAGGTGTAACGCAATTCGCGGGCGGCCATCTCAATCGAAATTCCGTTTAACCGTGCATATTCTTCCGTTTCAAACTTTTTGAACCAGGCCGGAATTCCGTGAATCAGCACCTGCCGGCGTACAAATTCTTCATCTTCATCCGATTCGGCTCCCCGCAACTGAAAATTGCAATGAACGACTCCGTAATCGAACCCTGATTTTTCAAAAAGATAAAGCATCACCATACTGTCGATTCCACCGCTCACAGCAAGCAGAATTTTCTGTCCTTTCTCAAACAGATTTTTTGAGCTGATATTTTCGAGGAAACGGTTAAGCATTTCTTGTTTATTTACACGCCAGGTATGCAATATTCACAATCACTTCCACTGCCTTTTCCATTGACTGCACCGGGATAAACTCAAATGGCCCGTGAAAATTATGGCCACCAGCAAAAATATTGGGGCACGGTAATCCTTCGTACGAAAGCCGCGCTCCATCAGTCCCTCCGCGAATTGCCCTGACTTTTGGTTCAACTCCGGCCTGCAGCATGGCTTGTTTAGCCAGCTCAACAATATGCATCACCGGTTCAATTTTCTGACGCATGTTAAAATACTGGTCGGTGATTTCAATTTCAGCAACTATCTTTCCGTATTCTGAATTTACTTGATGAACAATTTCCGTCAGCAGTTTTTTCTTCTCTTCAAATTTCTGAAAATCGTGATCGCGGATTATCCAGCTGATTTCAGTTTTTTCAACATTTCCCTTTATGTCGGTCAAATGAAAAAAACCTTCATATTTTTCGGTGTTTTCGGGTCGTTCAGCTGCCGGGAGCATCGAAATAATCCGGTGTGCCACCAAAGCTGCATTGATCATTTTATTTTTGGCTGCTCCCGGGTGCACGCTTCTTCCGTGAACGACCACTTTTGCCCCGGCAGCGTTAAAATTCTCAAATTCGAGCTCGCCAATTTCGCCACCATCAAGAGTGTAAGCAAAATCGGCCCCGAATTTTTTCACATCAAAATGATCGGTGCCTTTGCCGATTTCCTCATCGGGCGTAAAACCCAGCCTGATTTTTCCATGCCGGATTGCTGATTTTATAATTATTTCGGCAGCAGTAACAATTTCGGCTACACCTGCTTTGTCGTCGGCACCCAGTAAAGTTGTGCCGTCGGCGGTAATTATCGACTGGCCTTTGTATTGTAAAATTTCGGGAAATTCTGCCGGATCGATAACAACCCCATCTTTAAGCGAAATTGTATTGCCATCGTAATTCATAATAATATGAGGCTGTACATTCTCACCTGAAAAATCAGGGCTTGTATCAACATGGGCAATAAAACCGACTACCGGTAATTTTTTATTTGTATTTGCGGGAATTGTGGCCATCAGATAGCCAAATTTATCTATTTCAACCTCAGTGCAACCAATGCTTTTTAATTCCTCAGCCAGCAACTGCATAAAACCCATTTGCCCCGAAGTACTTGGATAGGTTGAACTTTCGGGATCGGAGGTTGTGTGTATTTTCACATAACGAATAAACCGTGCGGTAACTTTTTCTTTCATTGTCAAATATCGTCAGTTTTAAATGCAAAACCGAGCCTTTTGCCGGTTGCCATTTTTGAATGGGTCATTTTCTCCTGCATTTGTTCAACAGTAGCCATTTTTATTTGCTCGTACAAAGGGGCCAGCAAATCAAATTCAATACTGTACTGAATGGCTGTTTCGATTATCTGTCGCAGTATTCCGGGAGAAATGGTGTCTTTGGCAAAATCTTTTACCAATTCATCCGACTGACGTTTCCCTTCCACAAAAAAATGGTTTTCCTTATTCACGAAAATTCGTGCCACCAGGTATCCCAAATCGTTTATACGGTTGTATTTAAACGAATCGGCCAGAAAGTTATAGATATGAATTGCACCGCAATACGACCGCATCGGGTCTTCTTTCAGGTATTCGGTATTCCAAACAGGGTGCTTGTCATCGAATTCGAAAACATTGCTATGCATACTGAATATCAGCAGGTCGCCACCAATTTTAAATTCTGCATCAAAAGTGCCACGTTCAGTATATACCGGCAAAACCGTCGAAGGAACCTTATCTTTTACTTTTTCCTGATAGGTAACTTCCAATTGTTTTAGAACCTTTTTCAGCAAAAAAAATGTTTGCTGGGTATTCTCAAATACTTTCTGTTTGATATTTGATTTGATGACAAATGCTTCGAGCAACGACTCGCGTACTTCTTTTTCAGTCATGATGAATGTTTTGAAAATTTTGCGATTAAAAATAATCAAACCTTTGGGTTATTAAAATGAAAAACGGCCTTGTGAAGGCCGTTTTCTATGATTTTTTCCTGACATTTTTAATAAGCGAGTGCAAACAATACCCTTCGGGTTGATGGGTTTCCGGAATAAACGCATTTTCCTTCTTCCGGTTCAAAATCAAGTGGCAGGTTCCTGATGGTAGCTTTGGTTTCAGCTTTTATTTTTTCCTCTGTTTCAGCTGTTCCATCCCAATGAGCCAGAATAAAACCTCCCTTTTTCAATGCTTCCTTAAATTCTTCCCAGGTATCCACTTTCACTGTATTCCGGGTCCTGAAATCAAGTGCTTTTTTATAGATGTTTTCCTGAATATCTATCAGGAGCTGTTCCACATAATTATCAATACCATCGATGGCAACCACCTGTTTTTCAAGCGTGTCGCGACGGGATACTTCGATTGTGCCATTTTGCAAATCACGTGGTCCCATTGCCAAACGTACCGGAACGCCTTTCAGTTCATATTCAGCAAATTTCCAGCCTGGTTTTTTGTTGTCGTTGTCATCGTATTTTACCGAAATTCCTTTTGCTTTGAGTTTGGCAATGATTTCATCCACCTTCGCTGAAATTTCGGCAAGCTGTTCGTTTTTCTGGTAAATAGGAACTATAATTACCTGGAAAGGAGCCAGTTTTGGGGGCAGAACCAGTCCGTTGTCATCAGAATGTGCCATCACCAGCGCTCCCATCAAACGGGTTGATACACCCCATGAAGTAGCCCAAACATAATCCTGTTTTCCGTCTTTGCCCGAAAACATCACGTCAAATGCCTTTGCAAAGTTCTGGCCTAAAAAGTGCGAAGTACCTGCCTGCAATGCTTTTCCATCCTGCATCAATGCTTCAATCGAATAGGTTTCAACCGCACCTGCAAAACGTTCATTGGCAGATTTAATTCCCTTCACAACTGGCATTGCCATAAATTTTTCTGCAAAAGTTGCATATACATCCAGAATTTTTTCGGTTTCTTCAATCGCCTCCTCTTTTGTTGCGTGAGCAGTGTGCCCTTCCTGCCAGAGAAATTCGGCGGTGCGCAAAAACAAGCGGGTACGCATTTCCCACCTGACCACGTTAGCCCACTGGTTAATCAGAATTGGCAAATCGCGGTAGCTTTGAATCCAGTTCCGGTATGTATTCCAGATAATGGTTTCTGAAGTTGGCCTGATAATCAATTCCTCTTCGAGTTTTGCTTCCGGGTCAACCACTACACCTCCGTTTTCTTCATCGTTTTTCAAGCGATAATGTGTAACTACTGCGCATTCTTTGGCAAAACCTTCAACATGGTCGGCTTCTTTACTAAAAAATGATTTTGGGATAAAAAGCGGGAAATAGGCATTCACATGGCCGGTTTCTTTGAACATCCGGTCAAGCTCGGCCTGCATTTTCTCCCAAATCGCATAACCGTAAGGTTTTATAACCATACAGCCCCTAACGGCTGAATTCTCTGCCAAATCAGCCTTAATCACCAGGTCCTGGTACCATTGTGAATAGTTTTCACTTCTTGAAGTTAATTCTTTCGCCATTGTCGTAAATTGGTATAGATTTTGTAAAATCTCTTTTGTTTTTGAGGTTACAAAGAAAGTAATTATTATTGATAATATATAAACCGAAGAGTAGTTATGAAATCAAAATTCACATACATAGGTTTGATGGCGTTAGTACTTAGCGCCTGTGGTACTGGAAGTTATGTAACTAACTCTTACACCGATGACATCTATTTCAATCCTTCAGAAGTTAAACCGCCAATTATGGTTTCGGAAACGAAAACACCTCTGGCCACAAAATCAGTTGAAAATATCAATGTGGTTGATGAAATTGCAGAAGATGAAAATGTGTCTGAGATTTCAGAAGATTACATGACTGAAGGGACAATGGAAAATGCAGCAGATTATAATGCAGAGCAAGGTTTTGAAGGCCCCGACACCATTACTTATTACGAAGACGGTGAAATGAAGCAATTAATCGACAATTATTATACTGATGATGATCATGTAGATTTTGCATACAGAATTTATCGTTTTCATAATCCGGCTTTTTATGATCCCTTTTATTGGGATAGCTGGTATTACGACCCATTTTACTACGATCCGTGGGGTTGGTCGTTTTCGTATAACTGGGGATGGGGATTCCCTTATTACGGTTGGGGTTCACCGTATTATGGATGGCGAAACCCCTATTATGCCTGGGGGTATTACCCCTATTATTCCTGGGGATATTATCCCTACTATTGGGGAGGAGGTTATTACAACTGGCACCATGGACATTACAATCCGGTTTACAGTAACCCTGATAAATATCAGTATGGACAGAGAAGAGAAGGAGGAACCAACGTTTCGAGAAACGATCTGAGAGGTGTTGGCGGAACGGGTTCAGCAAGTGCTTCAGCCCGCAATAAAAGCGCCGTTTCAGGATCAGAATCCGACGTTTACAATGGATCACGACGTGAAACTTCTGTTTCCGGCGCCCGTGCCGGTTCCCGATCTTCAGAATCAGGTACAATAAAACCAGGCAGGGAAAACGCTGCAGTACTTACTGAAAGAAGAAGGAATACCGACGGTACTTCAGGTTATACACGTCAGGCTACCGTGAATGGGGAACAACAGAACAGCAGATCACAAAGTTATACAAGACCCGGGAATTCCAATCAAAGCAGAACTTATACAAGGCCTGGGAATTCGGTATCGGGAAGCAACCTCCAGCCGAGAGTTGTTAATAAGAGTACTTCGACAGGAACACAGCAAGGATACGCTCAGCCAAAATCAAGTTCCAGCTACAATCAGTCATACCGTTCGAGTTCTACTTACAACCGTAGTTCCAGCAGCGGAGTATCATCCCGTTCCTATAGTGCACCCTCCATAAACAGGAGCTACAATTCATACCGGGGAAGTTCTTCAGGAAGCAGCAGTGAAAGCTACTCCAGCGGAAGCAGCCCAAGAAGCAGCAGTGGTTCCTATTCTTCGGGTAGCTCAGGTGGTGGCTATTCAGGTGGTAGCAGCGGAAGTTCATCTGGCGGTGGTGGCCGTTCATCTGGCGGTGGAAGTTCTTCTTCCAGACGTCGTTAATTCTCTTTTTTCGAAAATAATGGTCGAATTAAAATTATTTATGCCATGAAAAAATATGTTCTTTTATCCGGCATCGCAATCTTCATGACCCTGTCTTCAGGAGCGCAGGATTTGATGGATGCTTTAAGATATTCAAATATCGCAGTCTCGGGAACTGCAAGGGCTGGCGCAATGGGTAATGCTTTTGGCGCCCTGGGAGGTGATTTTACCTCAGCAAGTATTAACCCGGCAGGTCTCGGATTATACCGGTCGAGTGAATTTACCGTTACACCCATTTCCATGAGCACCCGTGTGGAAACCAGTTATTATGGAACCGGAAGGGAAGACAGTGATTACAAATTTTCGCTTAATAATATGAGCTATGTTGGTACAATACCCACTTTCGGGAAAAATGAGGCCGGAATTGTAACAGTAAATTTGGGTGCCGGGTACAACCGGATTAAAGATTTCAATAGCTATTCATTTATTCAGGGGTACAATGTGAATGGCTCGTATATGGATTATTTCAGCGACCGTGCCAACCGAAATATCTGGAGCGATTACTACGAGGAACTTGCCTGGAAAACAGATATGTTATTATATGATGAAAACAGTGATGAATACTGGTCTGACCTGCACGATGCCGGGTATGGACAAAGTCAGCGTAAAACCTATTCAAGAAATGGATCGATTGATGAATATTCATTTGTGGCAAGCCTGAATTTTAACCACAAATTTTATGTTGGGGTCTCGTGGGGAATTAATGATCTGTATTACAGAGAAACCTCCACGTTATTCGAGAATGACGAACAGAATAATATTCCATATTTCAACAATTTTCAGTTTAACAGTAGTCTGACAACCTGGGGTGTCGGGCATAATTTTAAATTTGGTTTTATTTACAAGCCAATTAACGAAGTTCGTTTGGGTGTTTCACTCCACACCCCAACTTGGTATCATCTGAATGATGATTTTTCCACTTCAATGAATTCTTCTATTACCTATCCGGATGGTAGCGAAAGTTACGAAAAAACATCTCCCTATAATGAATATGATTATAAACTGCAAACCCCGATGAGGGCCAACTTCAGCGGTGCTTTTGTGATTGGGACAAAAGGCTTGATCAGTGCCGATTACGAACTGGTAAATTACGGCAGTGCCAAACTCAGAAATGGCGGAGATGGTTATGATTTTCACAACGAAAACAGCGATATTTCTGAAGCTTATAAAACATCCGGAAACCTGAGAGTTGGCGGCGAACTGGTTGCAACCAGCCAATTCAGGCTCAGGGGTGGTTTTGAATACCACGGTTCACCCTATGAATCGGTGGCATTTGGTACTGACCAAAAAAATGCCGATGCAAACATGCTGGTTTATTCAGGTGGAATTGGCTATTATGCCGGCAAGTTTTTCGCCGACTTAACCTACCGCAATTCATCAATAACCGAATATGATGCGCCTTATGCAACACCGCAGATGGAAATTTATCCCGTACCTCAAATGGCTTCGTTTAAAACCATTAAAAACGACGTGTTATTCACTTTAGGATTCAGATTTTAAACTTTTATTCGCGATAAACCAAAAGGCACTTTCTAAAAAAGAAAGTGCCTTTTTATTTTATTGAATTGACGAACCATCCTGCCAATAATTTAAATATGTTTGCCGTTGTGTTTAAAATAAGAGTATGTGGATAACCATTTTGCTGATCGCCTTTTACCTTGTAACACCCGCTTTGCTTATCTGGTTAACGAAAAAGTCCAGCATCCTGAACCGTCTTGGGGCCGTTGTGCTGGCTTATCTCACGGGTCTTGTGTTTGGGAATATCGGTATTCTGCCCAAAGCAAGTGATGCATTTAAAGCGCTTTTGGGAACAAGAGTGAAAATGCCCGATGCGGAAATTCAGCAACTAATCAGTTCCGGCCAAATTCCATCAAATGATTTAACTGTCAACCAGATAGCAGGTTTACAGGATTCATTGATGACGGGAACAATTCTTGTTGCAATTCCATTGCTTCTTTTTTCGCTTGATATAAAAAAATGGCTCAAACTTGCAAAAGGAGCTGTACTATCCATGATACTCGCCACATTTTCGCTGTTGGTTGTAATTTTTACCGGATTTTACTTTTGGGGAAGCGATATCGACGAATCGTATAAAGTTGCCGGGATGCTTGTGGGTGTTTACACCGGTGGAACACCTAACCTTGCGGCGATTGGAACTGCGCTGAACGTGAGTCCCAATGTTTTTTTACTCACCCATACCTACGACCTGATCATTGGTTCGGTTTGTCTGTTATTCCTGATGACCATTGCCCAAAGGGTATTTCATATTTTTTTACCTAAATTTCAGGTGGTTTATAAAGCCGAAAACAAACTCCAATTGGCAGGAGAGCCCAATGAAATGGAAAATTTTGACCCGCTTTTTAAAAGAAAACTGGTTCCCGACCTGCTGAAAGCGCTTGGAATTTCGGTGCTGATTGTTGCTATTGGGGGAGGGCTAAGTATGCTGGTGCCAAAACCTGCCGATACCATTGTGGCTATTTTAACAATCACTACTCTCGGATTGGTTGCTTCGCTTATTAAACCCGTAAACCGTTTGCGTAATAGTTTTCAAAGCGGGATGTACCTGATTATTGCTTTTTCAATGGCCGTTTCATCGATGGCCGACCTGAGCAATATGTTTCAGATTGAATTTCTGCAATTATTTCTTTATGTGTTTTATGTTGTTTTTGGTTCGATTGCTTTGCATGTGGCATTGGCAGCTATTTTTAAACTCGATGCCGATACCACCATCATCTCAATCACAGCACTCACCTACTCTACACCTTTTGTGCCAACGGTTGCCGGTGCACTGAAAAACAAAGAAGTGATTATTTCGGGCCTCACAATTGGTATTTTGGGTTATGCTTTCGGAACTTATCTGGGGATTATTGTAGCCACAATTCTGCAATAGCACAATTTATCCCGATCTGTCTGACTTCAATTTAACACCATCTTTGAATGCTTCTTCTGATTCAGCATTTTTGCTGATCATTTTTTGCAGGTCTTTTGTTTTGGCACTCAACAGAAGATTCTCACCATGTTTTTATGCCT
>JAJUGS010000026.1 GCA_029265875.1 Prolixibacteraceae bacterium | reverse complement strand
GAATAATTTCTGACGATAATGGCACAAAAAAAGGGAAGTTTTCACTTCCCTTTTTTATTTGATTTCATTTCGTTTTATTCCATGGGTAAATACCAGTTTGCCGGATTCATGAGGCGGGAATGAACCGTATTGTACATATCGGTACCTGCAAATTTCGCAGCAACTTTGTCGGCAATATACTCCGGAGAATTTCTGCGTTCAGCCACACGTACCAGGTCAAACCAGCGTTTTCCCTCGAAAGCAAGTTCCATGGCCCGTTCTTCCATGATGAAATCTTCAATCAGGTTCTGAATTGAATCTGCTGACATCATATTTTTGGGAACTTCCCTTGATTTCAAATAGGCACGGCCTCTCACACCCAGATTACCCGACCATTTTGAGAAGGGTGCAGGTTTCGGGTTTTCTTTGTTCACGCCCTGGTTCAACAACATCAAAGCATACTTTCTGGAAGTTGCATCTCCCATTCTGTTATAGGCTTCGGCCAGCATCAGGTGTAAATCTGCTGCCCTTGAAATAATGATATCTGAACTAAACGGATCAGTAGGGTCCATAGCATATTTGGTAATGTAAGGTTCCGTTACAAAAGTCGAATCATTTATTTTAGCAATCGTATCAACCTTAAATGAAATTCCATTACCTCTCCACAAATCGCCTGGAGCACCTGCAGCCGGGATTTGAGCCATAAAAGAATCAATAAGAACAGCAGAAGGTTTAACAGCATATTCAAATTCTTTTCCTAAATAATTAACAATCGGATTAAACTGACCTTCAGCTCTTGAAAATGGGACAACCGCAATGTTTTCAACGGTATTTGATTCAGCATTCAGGAATATGGCACTCCAGGCTGCATCTTTATACGTTTTATCCACTTTCAGCATTGCGGGCTGATTCAGATAACTTTCGCAGGCCAGCTTCAGGTATTTGGCTGCATTGGCATAATCTCCTGCTTCCAGATATATTTCACCCAACAAGGCTTTTGTATTCATAAACCTTGAAATACGCAATTCTTCATATTGCGTACCGGTTGTATTATCGAGAATATATGGTTTTATCTGATTAATCAGTGTATCAAGAATCACCTTTTTACTGATTACTTTCTGAGAATTGGGTGCAGGTAAGGTAACCATATTCCCATCGATATAAACCACTTTATTATATAAGCGGGCTAAAGTAAGATACGACCAGGAACGCAGACCAATAAGTGCACCCTTATATTGCCATGCTGTTAGTTCGTCAAAATTCCTGTCTCTTTGCTTAATCAGATCAATATTGGCTAAAACCTCATTAACATTGATAATAATCTTATAAAGATCAGCCGAATTTGTCAATGGATTTCCTTTTGATAGAATCTGATAATTCAGTTCTTTCAGATATGAAGATGCATTAGGTGTTACGTCCATTGCATCCGATCGCAACCCATCATACATGATCAGTTTCGGCATTACGTCCTGTAAAGTAACAAATGCACCCTGCAACGAAACATTGGCATCGATTAAAGTCTGGTAATGTTGGTCGGGTGTGATACGGTCGCCAGACGTTACATCAAAAAAATCATCTTTACATCCATAACCTGCAATCAGTAAAACACTGAAAATTGCCAGCAGAAAAGGTGATATTTGTTTTATATTTTTCATTTTGTGATTATTTAGCCTGTTATAAATCTAATTTTAAGCCCAGAATAAAAGATTGGGTTTGTGGCATTTTACCATAATCAACTCCCATGTAAAAAGGACTGTTCAAATAAGCAAAATCCGGATCATATCCTGAGTAATTTGTTATGGTAAACAAATTTGTTGCGGTTGCATAAACATTTACACCCTTGACAAATCCTTTTATCTGAGGTAAATGATAATTAATGCTTAATTGGCCTAACCGTAAATAGGATCCGTCTTCTATCCAGCGGTCGGAGAATACTGTATTTCCGGTAGGATCGCCGTAAGACAACCTTGGCAATTCAGTAGCTGAACCGGAAGAAGTCCAGTGATCAAGCACGGTTGTTGACTGGTTCATATAACCACTCATGGATTCGGTTTTCGAACGGACATAATTATAAACATCGTTGCCAACTGAATAATTCAACATGGCAGAAACACTGATTCTTTTATAAGTAAATGTTGTATAAATACCACCAAAGAAATCAGGGTTCGGATTTCCGATGATTGCTTTATCATCATCATTAATAATATTATCGCCGTTGTCCACGAATTTCACATCACCTTCCTGCATTAACATTCCATTCGGGCCAAGAATTTTTCCGGCTTCCGATGCAGAAATAAGGCCATTGGTTTTGTATCCCCAATAATTATTAATGGCATTACCTGCCGAGGTAATAAACTGTCCCCCCTGAATGTCGGTAACAATTGCTTTGTTGTCTGGATTTATAAAATTCAGTTCTTTTACCTCGGTCATTATTTTGCTGACAGAGCCACCTAATGTCCAGACAAGATTACCAAACTGGAAGCGAGTATCTGCTGAAAATTCAAAACCTGAACTTTCAAGTCTACCCCCATTATCGAAATAATTGGTATAACCGTAAGAATCGGGCAACTCCTGACGAATTATCAGGTTATTGATATTTGATTTGTAATAATCGAAATGCAGGTTGAGTTGCTGTCTTGCAAACGACAAATCAATACCACCATTCACGGTAGTTTTTTTCTCGAGTTCAAGATTTTCGTTTGGAATCACTTCACGCACAAGAACGCCAGTATTATTTATCCTTCTGTCGGTATAATACAATTTTGAATAATCATAAATAGTGCTGAACATGTTACCTGAGTTGGAAAACGATCCCCTGATTTTCAGGTCGTCAATCCATTTCACATCGTTCATGAAATTTTCAGATGATAATCTCCAGGCTGCCCCAACCGATGGATAAACATTATACCGGTTGGCATCATTCATTGCTGAACTACCATCGTATGAAACATTTGCGTTCACAAAATATTTATTCCTGAAACTGTAGTTGAAATTACCGTAATATGAAATCCACTTCAGACCACGGTTGTCACCGGTTGTTGACCGGAGAAAGCTGTACTGCGAACCCTGCCCAAGACTTTTAAAGTCGTCAGATGGTGTATTCAGGTCAAGGCTGAGGCTGGTTTTATAAGTATTATACATGTAACGAAAGCCGGCATTGAATAAAACTGAATGTCCGGTAACCGATTTATTTGTATAGGTAAATGTTGTATGATTTTGCGTTGAACGGAATTCAGATACAAAATCACCCGGGCTGTTATAAGCTGAGTCAACCTGAACCATACCTAAATCAGGAAGGAAGATATTTTCGCGGGCATTATTAAAGTTGAGCCCCAATAAAGTGGCAATTGTAAAATGCTCATTAAAGCGGTATTGCGCTGTAACAGAACTCAGAAAATGGTAATTTCGGTTGGCTCCCGTTGCGTTTGTAGTAATAGCAGATGGATTACTTACCGGGAAAATATCTCCAACATCATCGAGATAATCAAGATTAACCCCGGTAGCAGCATCTTTTGCAAAAGGTGCCATGATGGATGGTTTCAGCAAAGATGCGAGAATTGCATTTTTCCATTCGCTGGGTCCCTGGTTACTGATTTTGCTATCAGCCAGTGATAATTTGGCATTCGGTATTATCGTGAATTTATCGGTAATATTAATCTTACCATTGATCCTGAGATTGTATCGTGTGTAAGAAGAATTGTTCAATATACCTTCCTGTTTAAGATACCCTGTTGAGATATTATAAGTGGCAATATCATCGCCCCCTTTCAGGAAGAAGTGGAATTTGGACAAAACAGCGGGGCTGTAAATTTCTTCCTGCCAGTTCGTATTATTATTATACCGGTAATATTCATCTGAATTAGCACCACCATTTAACCATGGGTACATTGAATTAATTTCTCCATCGTTGTATCCCCGGGTGCGAAGCATTCCTGTAAAATAATTTTTGAATTGGGATCCGTCCAACACTTCCTGATTTACCGGAGTTGTGGTAATACCACCATAGGCATTGAATTTCATAACCGTTCCAATTTCACTTTTCTGTTCAGTGTTAATATTGATTACACCATTGGAACCAATTGCGCCTAAAAAGGAATTACCTTCCTTGAGTACGGAGATATCGGCAATATCGTCCACATCAATTACATCCATCGGGTTTTGGGCAAAACCTTCCATTAAACTCTGGTTTGCATAGGCATAATCATGTATCATACCGTCAATAATGAGTAATGGTTCAGATTTGGCATAAAGCGAGGTAAACCCCCTAAGATTCATGTATGTACGGCTACCGGGCATGCCTGATTGCTGCACGGTTGACATACCGGGTACTTTCCCCTGTAAAACCTGATCAAAAGAAGTGGTTCTTGAATAATTAAACTCATTGGCAGATAAAGCAGTAGTTGCATAAATGGCATCTTTCTGGGTAAACTGACCATTTGGTGTATTGAAAGTATTATCAAATGATTTCTGACCATTAACAACCATCGATACTGTTAACACTTTTCTGCCATTCAGGTAAACACTTCGTTGTATATAACCTGGCAGTAAAAACAACAGTTCTGCATTTAAATCAGGAACGGAAATGGTAAAATTACCGTTTTCATCGGTATCTGCAGTTGTACCGGTAGATGCAACTTGAATTGTAACCTGATTTAAAGGATGACCGGAACCCGATTCAATAACAACACCGGTAACATTCTCTCCGGCAGTTTGTGCCGATACAGGTTGGAATGCAAATAACACATAAAACAAGGTTATGAGCGATAAGCAGGTTGATTGTATATATCTTTTTGTCATTTTAAGACTGTATTTAATTAATGAACAGTTGACTAATTAATAGGCGTGAAAATCAAAGTATCCCAGAAGAGTAACCCCGGACTTGTTGCCACAACCTTAATAGTATGGGCTTCAGTTTTTGTCCAGTTAAATTCACCCCAACTAGTTGTTTCAGCAGGATCACTACTTTTTATCATAGCGGTATTCACGCCATCAACATAAACGGCATAATTAATCTGGCCACTCCACAAATTTGATGTAAGTTTATATTTACCTTTCATAATTTTGGGTGTAGTCACCTGGCACCACCACCAGCCACTCATACTTAAACAATCATCGTTTAATACTTTACCGGTATCATGATCTTTAAAATAATATAACAGGTAGTCGCCTTCCCACTTAATGTTTTTAAAAGTATTCTGTCCATCAAACCAACGAGCGTAATACTTCCCATAATAATCGCCCTGTTTTAAGTCAAAATGATCCGTGGTTTCCCATATAACCACCGAGGGTTTTGGTTGTGTAACAGGTAAAAGTCCGCCAATTGTATGCACCGTACCATTCTTTGCCGGATTATTGCACTGATCAATGATAAAATGGGTATATGATTTATCATCTTTGAGATTAATTTTATAATCGTCATCGATTGTCATAAAAACATTGTTATCATAAGAAAGAATTGGATATAGCCTTGTTTCCAGGTCGCTTAAGAAGTATGTTTCTGCCAGACAATGATACTCCATATACCTGTAAAACGGATTATTAATATATGTCAGACTGTCTAATGCATTTGTATGCATTGCAATTAGCTGGTCGATATTATTAATTCCATACCTGTTAAACGTGGTATCAGCAATAGCGAGAATTGTAAAACGGGCCCTGGCCATCTTTTTGCCGTAAGGGAAATCTATTGTCCCTAAAGTATCTTTTAATCCTGTCCTTCTTAAACCCTCTGTAAAAATTGAATACGAAGGATTGCTTTCAAGAACCTGAAAAACACTTTTGGTTACTGGATCAAGAACCTTTCCGATGTGATGGACAACACCATTTGAAGTAACAATATCGCGTTTAATGATTTTACTGTTTTTATTCAGAATAATATCCGATCCTTCGAATTCGGAAACGATAAAATCACCCAGTGCATTTTCCTCGCTGATAGCGCCCAACCCAATACTTCCGGTTTCGATATAAGCTCCGATGATATGGTTTTTTACCAAATCTGTAAGAAATTCCGGACTGAATTCAGTATAAGATTTCACCCCTTTTAATGCATAATACTCCTGCATTTGCTTATTTCCGGGAAGAAACAGGGTAAATGGGCCACGTACTGACAAAAGGCTGTTTAATCCGGTTGCTTCAAGTATTTTACCGAACTCCGAAAAATCTTCATTGCTTTCCACATATTGTGTAATAACTAGCTGTTCAGAATCAACCTTCCATAACTGGGGTTCTTCTTTACAACTGAACATAAGAACAGCAATTAAAAGTATTTTGCTGCTCATTAAAAATATATGTTTTGTTAAACTTTTCATTTTATCTTCAATTTAAAGGTTACCTGTCGTAATATGGATTTTGAACCAGATTCTGGTTATAGATTAATTCATGTTCAGCTATTGGCAAATAATAACTTAATGTATCATAAACTTTCGTTTTAAGAATTGCCTGTTGCTTAATGTCAGCACCCGAAAGAATCATATCAATAATGATCTGTTTCTTTTGAAATTTATTCCTTTTTGCAGCCCTGAGGAGATCAAACCAGCGTTTACCTTCAAGCATGAATTCCCGGCCTTTTTCATCAAGAATTTCCTGGCGGAGCAGTTCCTTGTCATACACTTCTTCATAGGGCATTCCGGCTCTTAGAAGTGTTTCCCTGATCAGGTTGTTAGCTTCATCAAATTTACCGAGTTCAATTGCTGCTTCTGCTTTAATTAAAAGAATATCAGCAAATCTGTAAATTATCCAATGGCCGTCTCTTTCGGTACTTGTACGCGACACAAGCCCCAGGGCATCCTTTCCGCGGTATTTCCAGGTAGCACCTTTACCCTGAAAATTTCTTAAATCCTCTTTCTCTAATATCAAACTCACGTTTTTGGCGTTCATTTCGCATCCCATTCCGCCCGAAACAGGAATTAATTCATAATAAAGCGGATTTTCCTGGTTATCAAGTGCATCATTATATTGAATTTCAATGATGCTCTCTTTGGGAGAGTTACCCGGGTAATATATATTAAACCATGTTTCATTATCTTCAAGACTGTATAACCCAGAATTGATGATTTCATCGCAGGCATCATAACTTTTCTGGTATTGTTCGCTCCAAAGATAAACATCGGCTAATAATGCGGTTATAGAATATTTATTGGCCCTGCCATAAAAGTATGCAGTCCCTTTATATTCAGTTGTATAAGCTAATTCTTTGGCTTTCAGTAAATCTGAAATAATTTGCTGAATCACAACATTTTCAGGACTTTTGGGTTTATACAAGTCAGTGGTATCGGAAATGGATGCCTCTAATACAAGAGGTACATCTTTCCATAACCGAATCAGATAAAAATAACTCAATGACCTGATAAACAATGCTTCAGCCTCCACAGCATCCATCATATCCTTTGTAAATGTCTGATCTTTTGCAAACACTTCGTCATCATAATACATTAAAGTATTGGCGAGGTTAATGGCAGCATAATAAGCTTTCCAGTTTACCTTGCTGTTTGTCGGACTAATGTTGCTGGCACCAATTTTTGCATAATCGGCAAATGAACCGCCAGTAAATTTCACGAGGTCTGCGCGCACTTCGCCAAAAATCAGAGATTGCAAGCTAGCTTCCCGGAGTGCATTATAAGTAGCTCCCAAAGCACTGTAAACATCTTCTCTTTTTGTCCAGAATTTTTCTTTGATAAGATCATTTTCCGGTGCAACCGTTAAATAATCCTCACATGAAGTTACAGCAGCAATCATTAAAAGTGCTGTAATAATCACCGGTATATTTGTAATAAGCTTTCTCATTGACTTTCTGTTTAATTGTTAGAAAATAATGTTTATACCAAACATAAACTTCTGGCTTGGCGGAGTTTTACTATAATCTTTTGGTAAAGTATCTGGTCTTGACGGAGGTGCGACATCCGGGTCCTGACCTGAGTAATTTGTCCAGGTAAAAAGATTATAAGCTGTGGCAAAAAACTTAAGTTCCGAAAGTTTTAACCTCTCGCACACTGAAGGTTTTACCTGGTAGGTTAATGAAACTGTTTTTAAACGAATGTGTGATCCGTCTTCCACGAACCTGTCGGAACCTAACCAGTTATATCCGGTATTGTACAATGCCCTCGGCATATCTGTTATGTCGCCTTCGCGTCTCCAGCGCCAGTTTGTTGCCTGACTTTGGTTATCATAGTTGTACATTTTTTCTGTATCCATACGGGTTTGGTTAATAATTTCCTGACCCACTTTGAAATAGAAGAATGTATTCAGGATAAAACCTTTATATTGAACGCGGAAACCTGTTCCTCCCATTAGTTTCGGGTTAAGGTCACCCAGGTAAACAAGGTCGAGTTCATCGATTTTACCATCGTAGTTCTGATCTTTGTATTTGGCATCACCACCTTCAAAAACATAACCTGATGGACCACCCATAATCATTGAAAGAGGTTCATCAGAACCAAGTCCATAAACAGGGTTTCCGTCTTTATCTTTTACGATAGCGTCAGCATCTGAAGCATACACACCCAGGTATTCATATCCGAAGAAGCCACCTAATGGCTGACCGGGAACGATGCTGATTTTGTAGTTCCCATTTTCAAGCATGTTACCATATTCGAGACTGTAGTTTTCCGGAAGTTTTAAAACCCTGTTTTCGTTGCTTGAAACATTCAGGTTAAAACTTAACGAAAAATCTTTCTTACGGATAACCGTATAATCAATCATTGCTTCATATCCCCTGTTTTCCATTTCACCATCGTTTCTGTCGATGCTGCTGAAACCTGAATGATCAGGAATTCCTGAATTTTGAAGATACAGATTTAATGTTTTTTTACGATAATAATCCAACTCTATTGTTAACCTGTTCTGAAGACCGATAAATGATATCCCAGGGTTTATCTGGTCAATTGTTTCCCATTGAAGACTTGTCAGTTCGATACCGGAAGGTTGAACACCCTGCATATCCATATAGGAGTAATTGGAGCCGGCCCTGTATGTGTTGTAGTACAGGTAGTTCCCGTTTGGTGAGTTACCGCTCTGACCCCAACTGAACCTGAATTTCAGGTCATCAATAAAGGTGGCGCTTTTCATAAATTCTTCACCTGATAAACGCCAGAAAGCGGCAACTGTCGGGAACAACCCCCAACGGCTGTCCTTGCTGAATTTCGAGTTCCCTTCGTATTTTGCCCCAATCATAATACTATATTTGTCCCTCCATTTATAACTACCTGTTGCATAAAAACCTAATGAACGGTATTCAGTGAAACTTGAACCGAATGAAACAAGATGTTTATCGTTTACTGGTTCTGTGATATATGGAGATGCTGAGTTACTTGATTCTGATTTGTACCAGCGTGACCTTGATTCTTCTGTATCAACCTGTCCCATGAACAATACATCATGATCCTGACCAAAATCAGGTCTGAAGATCAGCTTGTTCATCGTAAAAATTGTACTCTTTTTGTAAAATTCGTTAACAGCCTTATTGGTAATATCGTTTGAGTAATCGTAGCCAATTGCTTTATATGGTAAGAATTTCGAAATTTTCTGGTCAAAAATATCCAAGGTAACTGTTCCATCCCAGGTTAAACGCGGTGTAATGGTGTATTTTGCATTAAACAAGGCCCTTGCATTGTCTTTAATCCTGTTCTGCGTAGCCAGATTTACAAATGCCACCGGGTTATAATTATCACGTGCAGTTCCCTGTAAAGTAGAAGAAGGTGTGAAATAGGTATCATATACATTGTTTAATGTATCTCTTTCGTAAACCGAAAGGTTGGGCATTTTTCGATAGGCTACTGCCCTGACCGTTTTCCAGCTGCCAAATTCACCATCTTCAACATCATATGTATTATCCTGGTTATAACGGGTGTACATGATGTCAGTTTTAAACTGCAATTTGGAAGAAAGGTCATAGTCGAGCGATGTACGCAGGTTGAGCTTTTGCAGGTTGTTACCAATTGTAGTACCCCCTTCGTTAAAATAGCCCATCGACATATTATACCTTGATTTATCACCACCCCCGCGAACCGAGAAGTCGTGCTGTTGTGTAAAAGCAACTTGCGTAATTTCTTTTACCCAGTTTGTATTCTGAGAATAGTTGTAATAGTCTTCCCATTCAGGGTCGAAAGCAATTTGCTGGCTATAGAACTCGTTTCGGTTTACATTGTAGTGTTCTTCTGTAATTAACCTTGCATAACCTGCTCCATCCAACATTGGAATCGGGTCTGGTTCATAAGCCAGTGTTGACTTGAAAGTATATTCAAAAATAGGTTTCGATTTGGCTCCCCTTTTTGTTTTAATCATTAAGACACCATTTGATGCACGTGATCCCCAAACAGCAGTTGAAGCGGCATCTTTTAATACTTCAATCGATTCAATATCCTCAGGTGATACGTCAATAAGGCTACCGAACTTTTCGATATCGGCACTTGCAAAATCAAATCCATCCTCAATATTGGCATCATAGGGGATACCGTTAATTACGATTAATGGTTGGTTTCGTGCATTCAACGAAGCGGTACCACGGATCCTGATATTCAAACCGGCACCCGGGTCACCCGATACAGAAGAAATATCAACGTTTCCAAGTCGTCCCTGCAACATGTCTTCAACAGAAGTTGACATCACACTTTCCATACCTTTTAACTCAAGACGTGTTACGGCTGTGGCACGGTCGCGAACATTCACAATACCATCGTTCCCCACTTTAGTACCTGTAACAACAACGTCCTGCATCGCAATCGATTCAGTTTCAAGTTTTATATCGATGGTTGTGCGCCCGTCAATTGAAAAGACCTGTTTTTTGTAGCCGATAAAAGATACCTGAACCTGGTTCTTTACATCAGAAATCTTTAAAACATAGTTACCATTAATATCAGAAGTAATACCACTGACAAACCTCCCGTTTTTATCAACCTCAACGATGTTAACAGCCATTAAAGCTTCGTTCGTGGTAGCATCGGTAATTTTACCTTTAATAATGGCAGACTGCCCTTGAGCTTTATTAATACCTGAGAACAGGCAAATTAGAAACCCAGTTAATAATAGTATTTTTTTCATTTTAGATCAGGTTAGGCTTTTACTATTTATAATATTTTAAAACCGTATCTATTTTGTGGCAAACCCCTTTTCTGACTAAATTATTGGCTTTAGAATGATCCAATGGTACCACCTGTGCATTCGCATCATAAATAGTAAGATTTTTAGGACTGTTTGTAATTTTAATAGTTGAATATAATGTTGTTTTCCCATCAACATCCTTATAACTTCTATAGGTACTGAAATCGCCTGATTTCCGGCCATCATCCAAAACAATACTGCCTTTAACAAAGTGGTAATATACAAATTGATTGATTGAATCTTTACCGGCTGCCGTTGTTGGAAATTTAGCGGGTATTATACCTTGCTCCCGTGCTTTCTTCATCGCTTCATTTGTAGGGATAAATCCTGTCCAATATTTATCAGCCGCGATAAATTTCAGGTTAGGAATATTTTCCTTTGTGATAGGGTCTTTATAATTTTTATCCAACAATTTGGCATCAACACACAATTGCGCAAACTCAGAGACTTCAGGATCTGACAATAAGTATTTCCCAAATACAAATCTTGATTCTATCGGCCTGTTAACTTTTACCAGGAACCCATTTCTTTCATTTTCAACTATTTCCTCAACCTCTCCATATTTGCCGGTAAATTGATTTTCACCTGAAGCAACAGTGTTTTTACCATAATAAATATAGTTACCCGATGAAACTTCAACAAATCCACCATCGCCGCTATAATCCGACAAACGTCCTTTATGAATCTGGTCCTGTGCGAAATAGGTCAATTCTGTCGTATTCATCGGACTCCATTTCCCGTCAACCGGGCCACGGAACTCAATCACATCATCTGTTGCATTGTAACGGATTCCATATTCTTCAAGTGCCTTGTTTGTGGCAGCGAAAAGTGTAACAGGCGAATCCGGATTCGACAATGTATTCAACATATTTGTCTTATTCAATACATACAAAAGAGTTGAATAATTTTTATCGATAAACAACAGCCCCGGAACACAGGTGAAAACATTGGGTTCCAGAACTTTTTTCGATTCGTAAACTACCCCGTTACTGCACATATAACCTGAAGCAATGTCGGATGGTTTTAAATCGGTTGCATCTCCAAACGAATTGAAATAACCATTCTTTAATTTTGACATCAGCACAGCAGTACTTGACAACTGGGTTTGCAATATATAATATAATGTAACCCTCGGCACACTGTCAATTGAAGAATAATATTTCAACACCGTATTATTCAGGTAATTTTGTAATACATTATTCGGTGGTAAAAATGCCGACCACATATTTTGTGGAGGTATTACACCTTCATTACCGGCAGAGGGGCCTCTTTCATGGGCAAGATCCGAAATCAGATCATAACTTTTTCGATACATAACACGGTTTTGTTCATCAACCTTTGTATTGCCGTATGTAGCAAAACGTTGCAGTATATCATAATACAAACCATATTTGTCCAGGTTAGCCCTCATATATTCTTCAATACTTGGCATTGGAGGAACAACCCTGTCGATGAAATAGATAAACCCGCTTGATGTTCTCACCTCAAGTTCGGTTGGGATTAAAGGATTAGGAATTACCTGTGCATTATGCCAGTTCATTCCTTTCATATCTCCGGTGTACCCTTTTTTCCATGTACTTCCGGGGTACATGGCAAGATAATCGCCACTTGGGTCTGTACTTCCAAAATCATGAAACCACTCTTCGGTAAACAGAGGAACATTTTTAGTCCCTGTGTATATTAAAAGTTCTTGCCCAACCATTGAAGCCGGTGAATAAAGAACTTTTTCAGTATAAGGAGTGGATGTACTGGGTGTTTCCTTTCTGTGAAACAATGATGCATATTCACCTTTTGGCCCCTGCAGCTCACTCCATGCCCACTCATAAATTAACTGGAATCTTGAACGCGGATTTCTTAAAACATGAAGTGTGAATAATTGCACAGCTTCTTCTTTGGTTAAATCTTCCACCGAGTTCTTTCCGATCGATTTAAAATAAGCGTCGAATGCTGCATCATCCGGAACAAAAAGTGTAAAAAGTTGTTTGGATATTGGCTCTTTATAATTAGCCTTTTCCATGAGGCGCAAGAAGGTTTTGTAATTCCCTCTCTCTTCCAGGGTTTCGATGCTTGATCCGCCCAACCACGGCGGTTCTTCATACCGCTCCTGATGATCCTGACAACCTGTTAACCCTAACAATGTAGCTGCTATCATAGCAGCATAAAATAGTTTTATCGGCTTATTCATAACTTTAGAATTTCAAAAACATCCAAATTTATTAGATTTCTTTAAATGAAATAGTTAAAATTTAATATTTCTTAACTTTTTTAGACCCTTGATTTTCAATTAAATATTTGGTTTTATTCGGGTTTATTCTTTTAAATTGTGCTGTTCTGCTCTATTCTGAATGTCAATTTCAATCCAATTAACGATGTTTTCTGATTTATTATACACTGAAAAAGAAAATTAAATTTGTAACAAAAACAGGCCTTTCTTTTAGAACTGAACAAATGAAAACGAAAAAGAATCTTGCATTTATTGCGATTTCTGGATTCGCACTAATAAGTTTTTTTGTGGTTTTTTTACTAATAAATCCCGTATTACATTATTCGGAGCAACAAATCGCCTGGCTGAATGGAATCCATTTCTTCAATTACTATTTGACATTTCCGGGTGGACTGGCCGAGTATTTCGCCCTTTTTATCAGCCAATTCTTTTATTCAAAATTGATTGGGTCCATAATTATTGCATTAATCCCTTTACTCACGGTTATTTTGCTCTTCAAATCGCTGATCCTGCGGCTAAATACCATTTTTCTGCCTGTTTTGTTTCTGCCATTATTACAGGTACTATTTCTTTCGTTAACAACCGACTATCTTTTTAACTTTTCAGTTGTAATCAACCTGTTTATTGTTTCGCTGTTTTTATTTTGTTGTTTTTATGCCGAAACGAAATTCAAAATAAATCTGTTTTTCACATTCATTCCTTCTCTATTTATAATGTATGTAGTTTCGGGTGGTGTGTACTTTTTGATATTTGCAATTTCAGCTATTTTATTGCTTTCATATAAACCAGACCGCCCGCGGCTTCTTCTGATTTTAATACTGGCAATTCTTTCGTTACTAATTCCCTGGTTTTCATATAAATTTGTTTACCTGACAACACTTGAACAAGCATTTCTGAGATCGGTTCCCGATGTTGCACCCATGCTGCGATATTCGAAACCTACCCTGTTTCTGGTTACACTTGGCATAATACCAATTATTATTGTGGTGAACCTGATTGCGGAGTTTTTCAGGAACACTGCAAAAAAGAATACATCGAGTAAAACCTCACCTGCCGTTAATTCCAATTTAAAGAGAATGCTACCGCTTATAATTCAGATAACAGGAGTGCTGATTTTTGGTATTTTAATTTTTTACAATGCTTACAAACCTCAGGTAAAATTAAAAGCTGAAATCAAACTCAGTGCAGTGCAGGAAAAATGGGATGATGTTCTGTTAAAAATTCAGGAAGTTGAAGGTTATGACAGGATGGCGAATTTTCAGTTTAACCGGGCAATTGCACATACGGGTCAAATGCTTGAGCGACTTTTCGATTATCCGCAGGTTCTCGGCACCCAGGGTTTATTTCTCGACAGGCCGTTTACTTCGGAAGTTGCGCTGCCTAACAGCGATCTGTATTTCGATTTGGGGAATATTGATGAATCGCAACGATTTGCTTTTGAATCGCAGACTTTGATGGCTTACAGCCCGCAGGTTCTGAAAAGGCTAATCCTGAACAACCTGATTCTGGAAAATTATGAAGCTGCAAAAACATTCAGCCATGTTTTAAGTGAAAATCCTATAGAGAATGACTGGGTGAAGAAAATTGAAAATATGTTGGAAAACCCCGAAAAAGCGGCGGAAAATAAACTGGTTGCAGAGAAAAGAGACATTTTCGCCAGACAGGGAGGTTTGTTTTTCACGCCCCGCGATAAAATGCTCATTTTGCTGGGCAAAAACAGCCACAACAAATTGGCTTTCGAATACCTGATTGCTTTTGATTTGATGGAACACGACCTGGCTTCTTTCACCAATGACATGAAGTTTTATAACGATCAGGGATACAAAAAACTTCCGAAAACCATTGAGGAAGCAATTGTTTTATTTTTATCGCAACGTCCTGATAACCAATTTCTGCGCAGTTTCAGAATCTCGCCTGACACAGGAAAACATTTCCGTGAATTTGTGAAGGTGATGAATTCGAGCCAGGGAAATAAGGAAAAAGCAAAAATTCAGGCAGCCGCTTTCAGAAATACTTATTGGTACTATGTTTTGTTTGTCAGCCCGGTGGTTACAAAAGTGAAACTCGAAACAAAACCTTCGGAAGCCAATTACTAAAACTGCAAAAAATGAAAAATACAATGTTCAAAATTCAGGTTTTGCCGGTAATTCTGGTTATTCTGCTTGCAGCCTGTAAAACAGAAATTCCGCAGAATACAGAAAAAACAAACAAGTTGCCCGTACTTTATCCAGATTATACGGATTTGACAATCCCGCCAAATATTGCACCTCTCAACTTTCTTATTAAAGAAAAAGGAGAAAAATATATTGTAAGATTTACGCCGGAAAATGGAAAACCAGTTGTTATCAATAGTAAAAGCCCGGCGATAAAAATAAAAACCGGCGACTGGAAAAGGATGCTTTCTGAAAACCGCGGAAAAGAGTTAAAAGTGGATGTTTTTGTTTCTGAAAATGGTAACTGGAAACAGTTCAATACTTTTACGCAACAAATATCAAACGATGAAATTGACAGTTATTTGTCATACAGGTTGATAAATTCAGCGTATGTATTGTGGTTCGAGATGGGAATTTACCAGCGGAATCTCGAAAACTTTGAACAGGATGTGATTATTCAGAACAAATCGGTTGGCGGAGGTTGTGTAAATTGTCATTCATTAAGCCGGAATAATCCTGAAAAGTTTATGTTTCATATCAGAGCCAAATTTCCGGGAACAGTAATATATAATAAAGGTAAAATCGAAAAAGTGGAAACAAAAACCGATTTTACCCTGGCTTCTGCTGCGTATGGAAACTGGCACCCTGATGGAAAGCATATTGCATTTTCGGTCAACAAAATCAACCAAAACTTTCATGTTTTTAAAGATCAGAGCAACGAAGTAACCGACAAATATTCCGATCTTGTAGTTTACGACACTGAAAATAAAACGCTTACAACTTCTCCTGCGGTTTCAACCCGTAGTCGCGAAAACCTTCCTGAGTGGTCGGCCGATGGAAAAACGCTGTATTATATCGCTGCTCCCGAGGCGGTGGATGATTCGGCAAGAATGATCACCCGTTACAGTCTGATGAAAATTCCATACGATGTGGATACCAAAATATGGGGACAGCCGGATACAGTGATTTCTGCCAGCCAAACCGGTAAAAGCATCACATTTCCAAGAACTTCACCCGATGGAAAGTTTATTGCCTTCTGCATGACCGAATACGGATATTTCACCATCCATCATAAAAAAAGCGATATTTTTCTTTTTGACATTGAAAAACAGCAAATTGTTAATCCGGAAGGTTTGAACAGTACCGAAACGGACAGTTACCACTCCTGGTCGTCAAACGGAAGATGGCTGATTTTCAGCAGCCGCAGAATGGACGGTGTGCATACAAGAACCTTTATTGCACACATCGATCAATCGGGAAAAGCTGGGAAACCTTTTGTTTTGCCGCAGGAAAACCCTGAATTTTATACCGATTATCTCTTAAATTTCAACCGGCCCGAAATGATGACAGGGAAAATAACTGTTTCACCTCAGCAAATAAGAGACGCCGCCCGCGAGGCTGCGTCCCCTGTTTCCTTTGACCCGGATGTGAATATTGATGCCCTCTCTGGTGCCAGCAAAATCAGGAGCAACAAAAAATAATACCGGAATTATTTCTTTTCAACATCGAAATGCAGAAATGAAACACTGCCTTCACTGACTTCCGTTTTTAGGGTGTTTTTGCCCGTTCTGAATTTAGCACTTTCAACTTTGAGTTCAGTCCAGGTGGTATCAGCAACAGAAAACTGGTTAACCGTTCCGTTTACAGCAAATGAAAAAGCTGAATTTGGCTGATTTGCCTTTACCTTCAAAGTAACCAATCCATCGAAATCATGGGTTGAGAACACATGATAAAGTGTCCCTTCTGCAGCATTCAGCACAATGGCGATATCCTGGTTTTGCCATCGTTTTGTTGTGTCGGCAGGTAGCAAAGCTGTTTTAACCGGTTCGTTCTTTCTGTAATATTCAGCATTGATTGTATCGTTTGCCCAGTATGAAAACCCGGCGCCTTCATGTCCGTAGTTAACGGCATAAATTCTGGCCGGAACCTGTCTCAGAATCGATTGTGAGATATGTTCCAGAAAATCGCAGTTTTCGATTTTAATATTTTCGAGGAGTTGCGTAAAAACTTTTTCTGCCAGTTCTTTTGAAGGCTTTTCCCCTCCCCTGCTGTATTCAACAATTTTATCGTAGCCTTCGGGCTCCTTCACAGAATAAAGCACCTGCCGGTTATTGATCTTTTTCCACGGCCAGAACGACCAGCCAATATTATTGTACTCGAAATACTGGGTAGTGCCAAAATAAATCACCGGGTTGCGTTCTCCGGTTTCCCCCACCCAAACAGGTGTTCCCAATCGTTCACGTTCCTGCAGAAAATAACTGATATCATTCAGGTTATCCGGGTTACTCCAACAGTAATAATGAAACTGATGTACAACATTGTCATCAAACACTTCGGTAAACTCCGACCAATTGTTCGACCAGTTATAACCTTCGAGAATAATCATGTGTTTCTGGTCGATGGTGCGGATTTGTTCCGTCAGGCGTTTGTACATGGGAACCAACAGATGTTTGTATTTTTCGGCTGCACCCGTGTTTTCAGGCAGAGGTTCGTTCAGTAAATCGTAGCCGGCAACCACCGGGTTATCTTTGTAACGTTCCACCAGTTTCATCCACAACCGGGTCAACCGGTGTTCAAATATCGGGTTCATAAAAAGTTCCGGTTCGTTATTCGGACTGTCGTCGATGTTCTGCCCGGTTTGTCCGCCCGGTGCACCATGCATATCCAAAATCACGTACAACTGGTGTTTTTCGCACCATTCCACAAGACTATCAAGCAGTGCAAAATTTTCTTCGATAAAAACGGCTGTGTCGCCTTCAGTCATAAAAACCCTGGCGTTCAGCGCTGGTCGTACAGAATTGAACCCCAACTCTTTGATGCGTTTAATATCGGCTTCGGTAATGAAATTCTTTCTGAATTCTTTCCAGAAATTCTGGCTGAACTCCGGTGAAGTGAGGTCTTCCACAATTTTCTCGATTTTCCGGGGGCGGTCGCCAGCCTCGCCAAAATGCCACATGTATCCTTCGGGCAGCAGCCAGTTTCCAAGTCCGATTCCGCGAAGCAAAATCGTATCGTTGGTTTCATTCACCATGTATTGTCCGCTGGTTCTCAGAAAGGTAAGTTTTTTAGCAGGTTCTTCTTTCGTTACACAAGAAAATAAGACCAAAGCGATTGCTCCGATTAAAAAAAGTTTTTGTTTCATATCGAATTTTTAATTGGTTATTGGTTATCACGTTTAATCACGATCCGCGTGGTTGCTGATTTATCACCAGATTCCAGTTTCAGAAAATACAATCCGCTTGTTAAATCTGAAACATTGATTCTTACAACATTTTCGCCATTTGCCTGAACATTTTTCACTATCCTTCCCTGTGAATTATAAATCAAAATACGACCTTTAACAGAATTTTCAGAAGCAGTAAAAACCGTTATTTGTTCATCAGCCGGGTTTGGAAATACTTGCAGGGAACTTGTATTCAAATCCTCAATACCAGTAACCGGGGCAGCAACACCTTCAAACCAATTGATATTAAATTCACCCGATCTCACAAAGACCCGCAACGTAAAACGCCCCTCTTCGAGATAAACTTTTGAAGTTACTGTTCTCCATGTTTGCCAGCCGCCCGTGTTGGGAATGGCAACCGTGTCGATCGACACAAAACTGTCGCCTGAACTTTTGCGAATAATAATCTGACTCGACGAATTGGTGGAGGCAACCCTGTAATTAATATTGTAGTAGCCAGCTTTTGTAATATTTAGCAGGTAATCCATATAATCGTTAGGATTTGCATAACCCATATTTTGCCCCCCACCTGTATCGGTGCAGGTTTCGCTGACCATGCCATTGTTGTAGTAATAATTTTCAGCCTGAATTCTTCCGGGAATATTATATCTGACCGGAAGTTTATTGTTTACAATTAACTTGCTGAAGTCTTCAAGTTTCCGGCTACCACTGAAAATTTTGCTGTTTGAAACCGATAACCTGATGGTGCCCCCATAAAACATATCTTCCTGCAAATGAAGCACAAGCGTTTTCCCCTCATTAACAGAACTGATACTATCAATAACAACTTCTTTATTATTAATGGTAGCCAAAAAACCCTGAATTGAAATTTTCTCTGTTGTTGAAACCGGTTTATTGACTGAAAGATAAATCACAGCGCCATCAGCCGAAGTTTCGGCATACAACGCTTTGAACGGGACCGATGAAATTTCAGCAGGATCAGAAAATTTGAAATAATTCAGGTTTGAACCACCCTGATCAAACATCAGCCTGACAATATTTCTTCCCTTCTGTAAAATAACATCATTAACAGTTGAAGTTTGCCAGCGCTGCCAGCCGGAAGTCCCTGGCAGCGAAACAGCCGGCGTTACATTTACGCCATTTGCCAGAACCCTTACTTTTGAGCCCGATGAACCAGAAGCCGACCGGAAAGTGAGTTTATAGGCAGCCGTTGAATCTACTTCAACCGTGTATTCCATCCATTCGTTTGTGGTGATCCACCCCACATTGTAACCATTATTGGCAGAAGTATCGGTGCAGGCTTCAATATCCACACCATCGTTCCGGTAACTCCAACCCTGGTTCCAGTTTGTAAAAACATTGGTGCTTCCATGAAAATCGGAAGTATCGTTGTCAAAATAAGCAAAACGGTTACGCCCCAGGTTATAATCAACTGCAAAAACAGGTTCGCCGGTTTTATAAACTTTGTAGGGAATACATTCTGTTGTAAATGGCTGACGAAGCAAAGCATCCACCACATCTTTCTGAAAACTGCAGTTTTCGAGTTGATGGTTTTCGGCAAACTGGAGCACAGCGGCAAATGCAGCATCAACTCCGGGGTTTGGAGCAGACCCTTTCCAATAATTTACCAGTTTAGTATAATCAGGGTTAACGGTAACTTTCAGCGGATTGTTAATCGATGGCTTTTTCACAGGCCACCACGACCAGCCAATTTTGTTCTTCTCACAAAGCGCAACCAGTTCGGTAAACCAGACATTTGAATTTTCGCCGGTTTCACCCAACCAGATGGGCACATTCTGATTATTTCTGAGATTGATGGCAAAATTGATGGATTCCTGCGTGTTGTAATTCCAGTATTTGTGAAAACTGTAGGCCATGTTTGTATCCCAGGCAGGGGTCATTCCTGAAAAATCGTTGGCAAAACCATTCCCTTCAATTATAATTAGGTGATTTTGATCCACTTCTCTGATCGCTTTGGTGATATTCACCATCAATTCTTTCAGTTTTGAATTATTGCCTTCCGGGAATGTCCAGTTTGTTTCGTTAATCAGGTCATAACCGCCAATCCAGGGCTCATCACTGTATCTTTCGGCCAGTTTCCGCCAAAGAGCAATGGTTTTATTTTTGTTGGCCTGGCTTTCCCAAAGCGAAGGTTTTGTTTTGTCGTAATCCGAAATTGCAGCATCTTTCCCCTGGCCACCGGGCGCTCCATGCAAATCAAGAATCAGGTACATCTGGTTATTGCTGCACCAGTCGAGCAGCGAGTCGATTAATTGAAAACCAGTTTCAAGCCAGGTATTTTCTCCTGCCACTGGTTCATTTTCGATAGGCAGTGTAAACCATTTGTAATGCATTGCCACCCTGACACTGTTAAAACCCCACGATTTCATGGAATCAACATCAATCCTGCGAAAGTGAGAATTCAACCAGGCTGTGTAAAAACTATCGGTTTTTGCCTCTCCGATTGTCTGAATCAGTTTGGCCCTGAATTCGTGCTGTGTTCCGGCAACGCCTGAGGTTTGCATCATGTAACCTTCCTGCAGCATCCAGTTGCCGGTTCCGATTCCACGCAGGATTACTTCGTTTCCGGTGCCATCGTACAAATACTTTCCTTTTCTGTGAAGAAAACCCTGTGAAAACAGTGGTTCAGAAATCAGCAATAAGAAGAGGATTAATATGAAACTAACACCATTAAATATATTGGTTTGATTGGTTTTGATTAAATTCATATTGTCAGTTCATTTAATAAAAGTCACAAAGGTAAATCATTTTGAAAAATCTGGTAATAATAGTATCACAACCGGGCACTTTTTAACCGGACAGTTATAACGCAAATATCTCTTTGATTACAAAGCAGATAAATCTAATTTTTCGAAATCATCAGTTTTTTGGTGACAAGATTCTGGTCATCAGTTTTAATCCTGATGATATAAATTCCGTTTGGAATACCGGTAAGTTCTATCTGCTTTTTATTTTCCGGAATAGCATAAGACTTTTGATATACTTCCTTTCCGGTAATATTAATGAGCCGGATTTCGGTAATTTGTTTTGCAGAAAACTCTATAGTAACTTTATTTTCCCGGCATGGGTTTGGATAAATTTTTAATTCTGATGAAATTACTTCTTCCTGCAACTGACTGTTCCAACCTGCAGCACCTGTTGACAGACTCTGCGAAAAGCCCGTTAACGAGAATACAAGTAAAAATATTGCAAGTAGTAATTTTTTCATAATCACAAATTTAATGATTTGTGTAACAAATGCTATGCCTTTTTGTTAATTGACAGCACTTTTTTTCAAAAGTTGCAAAGCATTTAACAAATCTTCAGGCGTATCGATGCCCATGCTCTGGTGTTCAGTGATAGCAGTTTTAATTTTTAACCCATTTTCGAGCCAGCGCAATTGTTCCAGCGACTCGGCTTTCTCGAGGTTTCCGGGAGGTAAAAGTGCAATTTTCTGTAATACATCAGCCCGATAAGCATACATCCCGATGTGTGCCCAGAAATTATGTGCGACAGGCCAGTCTTTAGATTTAACACCTCTTAAATAGGGTATTGTTGACCGGCTGAAATAAAGTGCATTCAAGTATTTATCGGTTACCACTTTGGGACGATTCGGATTAAAAAGTTCCTCTTCTGAATCAATTTTTTTTATCAGTGTGGCAATATCAGCATCTCCCTCGAAACATGATTTCAGCAACTCCACCTGTTCGGCTTTAATAAACGGTTCGTCGCCCTGAACGTTAATCACCACATCAAAATCCAATTTCTCTGAAATTATCCGTGCAGCTTCGGCACAACGGTCAGTTCCGCTCTGGTGAGTTGACAAAGTCCTGACAGCTTTTCCGCCAAAACCTGCAACAGCTTCGATAATCCGGTCATCATCCGTGGCAACATACACATTATCAACAGCTTTTAATGCATTTTCATAAACCCATTGTATCATGGGTTTGTCACCAATTACTGCAAGCGGTTTTCCGGGAAACCGGGTTGACTGGTATCTTGCCGGAATAATAACAACAAATCGCATCATTCAATATTTTTTTTTGAACGGGTAAAATTATAAAAGCGATTTATAAAAATGGTTAACATGAAAATAATAAGCCAAAAGCCTTTTAAAAAATTATAAATTTGCGTGTTAAATCTGGAATTCAATTGGAACAACCCCGAATTTCGGAATTGATTATAAAGAGAATAAGAAAAAATGGATATTCAAAACATAAAACAACGGTTTGAAATCATCGGGAATTCGCCGGGTTTAAATCGTGCCATTGAAGTGGCTGTGCAGGTTGCCCCAACCGATTTGTCAGTTCTGATTACCGGAGAAAGTGGTACCGGAAAGGAAATATTTCCTCAGATTATTCATCAGTACTCGAGCCGGAAACATGGGAAATATATCGCTGTAAACTGCGGGGCCATTCCAGAAGGCACCATTGACTCAGAACTCTTCGGTCACGAGAAAGGCGCATTTACCGGCGCTTTGGCCGACCGCAAAGGCTATTTCCAGGAAGCAGACGGAGGGACAATTTTTCTGGATGAAATAGGCGAACTGCCGCTGGCAACCCAGGTCCGATTGCTCAGGGTGCTCGAAACCGGTGAGTTTATTAAGGTTGGTTCTTCAAAAGTGCTGAAAACAAACGTGAGGGTTATTGCAGCCACCAATGTTAAAATACCACAAGCCATTGAGGAAGGAAAATTCAGGGAAGATTTGTATTACCGTTTGAATACGGTCCCTATTATCATCAATCCGCTTCGCGAGCGCCCGGAAGATATACATCTTTTATTCAGAAAATTTGCCCGCGATTTTGCTGAAAAATACCGTATGCCGACCATAGTTCTGGATGAACAGGCTGTTTCGTTGCTGGTAAGTTACAGGTGGCCGGGGAACGTGCGTCAACTGAAAAATATTACTGAACAAATTTCAATCATTGAGAAAGATAGGGAAATATCTGCCGAAGTACTCAAAAATTACCTTCCAAAAGATAATTTCAATAATCTGCCTGCGGTTTTCTCAAAAAATGAAGAAACTTCGTTTGCAAATGAAAGGGAAATTCTTTACAAAGTGCTTTTCGACATGAAACGCGACATGACTGATCTTAAAAAACTTGTTCTTGATTTAATGGATGGCAAGGAACCGGTTGTAACCGGAGATCAGGCAAGGATGTTCAGAAATCTGTATGAACCTGAAAATTCAACATTTGCACCCAAAGAACCAGTTGCAAAACATATTCACATTGAACCGGTGGATAAAATTAAAATTCAGGACACCGAAGAATTTATTGAAGAGTCGCTTTCGATTTCCGACAAGGAAATTGAACTGATAAAGAAAGCGCTCGAAAGACATAAAGGAAAAAGGAAATATGCCGCCCAGGAGTTGGGAATTTCGGAAAGAACATTGTACCGTAAAATCAAGGAATATGACATTGAAGGTTAAGCATCTTATTTCGGTTTTTACGGTATTGATGGTTTTTGCTGTTATTCCATCCTGCAAAATTGGTTATTCCTTTACCGGGGCCAACTTGTCGCCCCAGGTAAAAACCTATTCAGTTTATTACTTTCCAAACAGGGCACGGTTGGTGAATCCAACACTCAGCCAGATTTTTACCGAAGAGTTGCGTGAAAAACTTCGCCGCCAGACCTCGTTAAACGAATTTTCAGAGAATGGGGATATTGAATTCGAAGGTCAGATTGTTGGTTACGAAGTGCGCCCGATGTCGATACAAAAAGAAGATATGGCTGCGCAAAACAGGTTAACCATCACTGTTAAACTGAAATTTACCAATCACAAAGAGCCCGAAGCTGATTTTGAACGCACTTTCTCTGCATTCGAAGACTACGACAGCAATTTGTCTATCAGCGATATAGAAGATGATTTATGTCTTGACATTGTAAAAAAACTTACCGAAGATATTTTTAATGCCACCATTGCAAACTGGTAATATGGATACTGAAAACACTCCGGATTTTTCACTGAATTGCTGGCTGACAGAAACTACATCTGAAAACGAACTAAAAGCAATTACCGAAAAATATCCCTGGTTTCAGGCAGGTTGGCTGTTCTATCTTCAAAAACTGAAAGAAGGAAACCCTGCGTTGTATGCTGATGTTCAAAAAAAAGTTGCTGTCATCATTCCGAATCAGAAAATCATTTCGAATTATCTGAAAAACGCAGAAAATGACCCTTTTTATTACAGAGAAAATTACGTTCTGCCTGAAGCTTCAGAAAATAAGCCGGATGATGTGGGCGATTCATTAATTGACAAATTTCTAAAATCAGGAAATACATCTGTAAAATTAAAGCCCGCGACGGGTGAAATCACCCCACATGCCACAAATCCGGAAGAAAAGTCGGCAATTGAATCGGACGACCTGATAACAGAAACACTGGCAGCTATTTACACCAGACAAAAAAAATATGAAAAAGCGCTGAAAGCTTATGAAAAATTAAGTTTGAAATATCCGGAAAAAAGTATTTACTTTGCCAGCCAAATTAAAGAGATAGAAAAATTAAAGAACAATAATAAATAAGAAAATGTACACCTTAGTAACCGTATTAATATTTATCGTTTGTGTTTTACTGATTCTTATTGTTTTAGTACAAAACTCAAAAGGTGGCGGATTAGCCAGTAATTTCCAATCGGCAGGCCAGGTGATGGGTGTTCGGAAAACAGCTGATTTTCTGGAAAAAGCAACCTGGAGCCTTGCAGGAGCACTTTTGTTCCTGGCCATTGTTGGTACCGCCTTTATTCCGCGTAACATGGGAGGCGAAGAGCAATCACGCGTTCAGAAACAAATTGAAAATGCTGTTGACCCTAACCAGGTGCCTAATTTTCCGACATCGGCTCCGGCTGCAACAACTACTGCACCAGCAGCAACTGATTCTGCTAAATAAAGATTTAAGAAAATTTATATCGAAGCCGGTTGAAATCAACCGGCTTTTTTTATGCTTACGAATCAGTTCTGCCAGCCTGTCAGAAACCCTGACAAGGCATTTAAAATACTGATTATCTGAAACTAACTTTTCAATTTATATATCATTTTATCCCCTTCTGTGAAATTTTGTCCTTCATTTTGCAGCTAATTTTTTAACAACCGCATTGGCACAAAATATGTAAATCCACGGTGTCGATTTTAAAAAATTAATGTCTAATAAATAAAAACT
>JAJUGS010000296.1 GCA_029265875.1 Prolixibacteraceae bacterium | reverse complement strand
CATGGCATCGTAAAGAAGATAATTCGGGGCTTTTTCCTGTAACTCAACCCAGGCATCTTTGGCTTCGGTTGTAGTATTGAAAACCATATACCACGATTCGTTATTTAGTTTCATTTTCAGGTGAAATAAACCATTTCCTGCCAGTGATTTCTCGCCCTGAATTCCGTCGGACACCAATTTTTCGGGTACATTTCCCACCCATTTTTCTGCCTGAATTTTATCAATCAGTGCGGCCAGTTTTTTCTCACGTTCAGCATAATTGTAAACACCCGGTACTTTCACGGGCAGCTTTCCATCGAAATAAACTTTACAGCCCTGCGCCTGCAAAGCCAACAGTTTTTCCATGGTTTCGAGCGGAATGTACTTTGTTTCGGGAACAACGATAGCTTTGTAAACTGCGTTTCCTTCGGTGCAAATTCCTCCATTTTCTGATTTGCAGTTTGCCAGCAGTTTATCCGAAATATAATCGAAAGTGTAACCGGCATTCAGCAACTCTTTTGAAATGTTTGAAATGGGATGCCCTACAAACCAGCCTGCTTCGTGGTTCACGCCAATGTGGTTAAAAAGTCTGCCCTCCATGGCAGCCACGTCAAAATAAGGCCAGTAAATCAGCAGGTCGGTTTCGGGTTTTGCCTGTTGCAGAATGGCTTGTGAGCGCCAGATGTAATGAAAAAGTGCCGGCAACTCAGGCCAGAGCGGGTTGCGGTTGTTGATTTGCGTGGAGGCATAAAACAGCCAGCCCGGCCAGGCTGCATCGGCAGGCGAATAACACGTTCCGTGAAAAAACATATGGTTGATGCCCGCCAGAAAAAAACGGTTGGTGGCGCGCACCATGTCTGAAGTTGTTACAGTCCAATGTTCGTTGAGCCAGGTAAAACTTTCGGATGAAACCAGCTTTTTGCCTGTGATATGAGCAGCCGAAGAGGCGAATTTGTTCACAAAAATATCGGCACTGCCGGGTTCAACCGTGCGAAAAATTTCGGTTTCGGGAATATCGCTGGCGGCATATAAATCAAGGATGTTTCCGGGCGATCCGTGCGCCTGGTTGCGGTTCAGGCTTTTGTGGCTGTTGGCCCATTTCGTCATGGGCTGAATAAACGATTCGAGCACCAGATCGGCCAGTGTTTCACGATAATCCGATTTTACGCGTGCCACCAGTTCTTCGTCGTTACAGTCGCCGGCCAAAACATACAGATATTCAGCTAAATCGTAGCCACGCCGTTTTTTAAATTCAGTGGTAAAATTGGTGGTAAAATCGCCGGTATATTCAAACGAATCATGAAAAAAACAGCGGATTTTTCCTTCATCAACACCCAGCCTTTTCCAGAATTCGGCCAGATACCAGTTGGTAATATCTTCGTTAAAAGTATCGATGGCCCTGCCCTCTCCTCCGATTGACGGACGTTTTACAAGGTCGCCGGTTATTACCCTGACAGCAAGATAAATTGTTCCGTTTTCATCAATCGTAAATGGCACCGTTGCATCAATCACTTTCACATTTTTATCCGCCGAAACAAAAGAGGCCGCGGCCACATTACCAATGTCGCCCGGTAATTCCCACTTTTGGCCTTTTTTTACATCAATTGTTTGTATTCTAAGCGACCAAAGCCCTTTTTCTTCGGGCACAAACGGCCCGCCATTCCGCCAGCCGCTGCCCGAAGGCAGGTCAACTCCCATTCCCAGTTCATGCGCCACATCAATGGAGAAATTCAGCATTGCATTAAATTTATCCGACAAAAACGGGATGGCTCGTTTGTCTTCACCTTTCACACCATAAATCGGGGTAATTTCAACACCTCGAATACCGGCAAATGCCATTTCGGTTAACTCGCGCCTGATGTTGGCCGTGTCAACAGCATTGTCCATCCACCACCAACGTGTCCATGGACCAGAGTAAACAGGAGCTGCCACCCATTCGGGTTGTTGTGCAAAAACAGAAAAATTCAGAACAAGAAAAAAAACGGATAAAATGGTTTTGATATAATTTTTCATTTCGCGGATGATTAGATATACATTCCCTGATTGACTTCCGAAAGTATAAAAATCCGTTTTAAAACGGTGACCAAAACCGAAGTTTCGTCGCCCAAAAACAGCCTATTGATTCGCGTGGGGGCATTTTGTAACTTGTATCAGGAATAACCATTAAAATTGCCATGAGTAATTATTATGACATCCATTGCCACATTTTCAACCGGAATGTAATTATCCGTAAATTATTCAATGTGGTGCAATCGGTTTTAGTGATCAAAGATTTGCTGGACAAAGAAATCCCTGCTGAAGACCTCCGGTATAAAATCGACGGAATTACGCGAACCTTGCAGGAAGTTTCGGAAGACACCAGCGAAAAGGTTTTTGATGCACTGAATAAGGTTTATAACAATCAGGTGGTGGTTACACCGCTGATGTTCGACTTGACTTTTGCCGACGACAACGACCAGGACGAATCGAAAAACAAACGTTACAGAAAACGCATCAAAAGGATCATCTGGTTGCTCACCTTACTAATGCCCATTGTTAAAGCAAAGGCGAAAAGGAAATTCAAAAACGAAGAACTTCAGAAAGCCATTGATAATATACAGGTTGCGGTAAAGGAGTTCCACAAGAGCCTGGAGAAAAAATCGGCCAAAGAAATGGAGCTTTTTGATGATGGAAATTTTGAACAACAAGTAGCTGAACTGGAATACCTGGCCGGAAAAAACAAAAACATCAGGCCATTTTTCAGTGTCGATCCGAGAAGGGAATATACCGGACAAGCGAACATGATTGAACTTCTGGAAGAAAAACTTTTGGGTGAAAATGCAAAATTTGCAGGAGTAAAACTTTACGCGCCTGCCGGTTTTTCGCCCACCGACCCGGTTTTGATGGGAACACCCACCCAAAAAGGTGTTTATGAGCTTTGTGTTGAAAACAATATTCCGATTACCGTGCACAACTCTAACGCCGGTTTTGCCTGTTTTTCAAAATTTCTCAGGGTGCGCGGACATGTTTACCACAACAATATTGTAACGCCCATCAACCAGGTTGTAAAATTTCAACATGATTTTTTTGGACTGAAAGCTGCCGAAGCCATTAAAGAACGGGCACGTTACCTGAACCACCCGAAACTCTGGAAGCTTGTTTTGGAAAAATACCCGACACTGACAATCAATTTTGCACATTTTGGCGGGGGTGGCGAAATTATGGATTACATCAATTACAAAATCGCCGATACAAAAATAGAAACCGTAATTTTTGAAGACCGGATTCAACATTTGCCAGACGAACAAAAGTCGGCACTGCGCAACGGATTTCAGAAAAAAGGCCGGTTGATGTTGTTGAAAGAAAACCTGACCATTTCGGAACGGGCAAAAATCTGGAACATTATTTATGCTGCTGAAATTTCGGATAACTGGTCAAAAGCAATTTTCGATCTCATCAAAAATCCGGATTATCCCAACGCTTTTACCGACCTTTCCTGCTTTTCGGTTGGAGCTTTGATCAAGACACCAAACAGCAACCAACCGTTTTTCAGCATAAAAGAAAACCTTAAAAATTTCAAAACCAGTTTTTTCGACAAACTGAACGATTACGAAAAATCAAAAATTCTGTATGGTTCTGATTATTTTCTCACGCAGTTTTTTGGCCCCACCATGCAAAACTATTTTGATGATTTTAAGGAAGCTTTTGGAAAAGATTTCGATTTGATTGCAAAAGTCAATCCGGAAAGGTTTCTGGGGGTGAAAAAGTAAATGAGTGATTGAGTGAATGGGTGATTGAGTAAATGAGTGAATGGGTGAATGAGTGAATGAGTGAATGGGTGATTGAGTGAATGGGTGATTGAGTGATTGAGTAAATGAGGAAATGGGTAAATGGGTAAATGGGGGAAGAAAATGCGTGAATGATTTATTGCGTGAATGTTGGATAAATTGAAAACTGATTTTTTTGGACCAAGGTGAAAATCACGTTCAATAAACATCATATCAAACAGTTATTATTTCGGTTATCTGACAATTAAATAAATAACATCTAAAATTTATGACTATGGAAAATTTGTTAAAAATTGCTTTTGGGGAGTTAGGAACAGAAGAATTTGCAGGAGATGGCAACAATCCGGAAGTTTTGAAATATGCCAAAGAAAGCGGAATTACCGGTGTTACAACCGACGAAGTTGCCTGGTGCAGTACATTTGTTAACTGGGTGGCAACCAAAGCAGGATTGCAAAAATCGGGGAAAGCAAACGCCCGTTCGTGGTTGAATGTGGGCACACGTGTTACCATTCCTGAGCCCGGTGACGTGGTGGTTTTCTGGCGGGAAAGTCCGCAATCGTGGAAAGGCCATGTGGCATTTTTCCTGGGTTACTCGATTGATAAAAAACGCGTTTACTGCCTGGGGGGCAACCAGGGAAACAGGGTTTCGGTTTCGGCTTACAGGGTTGATACGGTTCTTTCCTTTCAACGATTGACGCCCTCAAAAAACGTGGTAATCCCCGAGCCTGAACTGAGACGGGGAAATGCAGGGCAGGCGGTGGTTGCCTTGCAGGATGCGCTAAAACTTCTTTCAATTAACGTTGGTACATCGGATGGCGATTTCGGCGAAAAAACCGAAAAAGGAGTCAAAGAACTGCAAACCCGCAAACCCAATCTTGCCATAAACGGGATTTACAATGCTGAAACCCGCGATTTACTGGAGTCGCTGTTGCAGGCCTGATAAGTGAATGGGGGAATGAGTGATTGAGTGATTGAGTG
>JAJUGS010000282.1 GCA_029265875.1 Prolixibacteraceae bacterium | reverse complement strand
ATTCATGCCTGATAATTCAACAGTGGGTGGAATTGATTTTGAACACAACTGGAAAAACCGGAAATACTTTATTAATGGTAAAAGTTTTTATTCGGTGCTGAATGGGAGCGAAGAGGCAATTTCGAAACTGCAGAAATCGGCCATTCATCTATACCAGCGTGAGGATGCAGATCATATTGACTTTAATCCATCGTTAACTTCGCTTGACGGTTGGGGGGGCGCATTAAGTGGCGGAAAACGCAGCGGAAAACTGAGGCTGGTGGAAGGTGTAAGCTGGCGGTCGCCGGGTGTTGACCTGAATGATGTGGGCTATCTCCGGCAGGCCGACTATATTCTTCAGGAAACCAATTTCCTCTACACCCTTAACAAACCTAAAGGACTTCTGAATAGTTATTACATTGCTTTCGATCAGCGCCACCATTGGAGTTACGGAGGTGAAAACCTGATGGATGAGTTCAATGCACATTTAAAAATGACATTTAAAAATCTCTGGATTTTTCATTTTGATTTTGATAATAGCATCAATCAAATTGATACAAGACAATTAAGAGGGGGACCATCGCTCCGGATCGACAACCGAAACAGTACCGAATTCTTTTTACAAACCAACAGCAGCCGGAAATTCTATGTTTCGGGTGGAATGGATATGACACGTTTCAGCGATAAAATAAGCCGTGAAAATGAATACACCTTTAACCTGACATGGCTGATCAGTAACCGGCTGATTGTTTCATCCAAATCAAAATATTTGAACGAAACCACCAACCATCAATATGTAAAACAGCTAACAACGGCTGGTAAAAAAGATTATGTGGTTGGAAAAATAGGGAGGGAAACTTTATATACCACTTTACGGCTCGAATATTTTGTAACGCCTGAACTTTCGTTGCAATATTACGGAAGCCCTTATGCATCAACGGGGTTTTATACAGATTACAGAAAAGTAAACCAGTCAAAAGCAAAAGATCTTTCATCGAGATATTCTCCGCTTTATATTGTAAACAATGATGGAAAAGAGATCCTGGTCGATGAAAATAACAACCAGTTGCTCAATTTTTCGGCTGAAAACCCTGATTTCGATTACCAGGAATTTAATTCGAATTTCGTGTTGCGCTGGGAATATAAAACCGGTTCGACATTTTATTTTGTCTGGACAAACAGCATCAGTAACTATACCAGCCAATACAATCCCTCGATTATTGAAAGCATGAAAAACATGGGCAAGGGAACTTCGCAGCATGCTTTCATGATTAAGTTCAGCTACTGGTTTTCGTTGTAGCTAAAAATCTATCTTTGCCGCCATGAAATTGGCAGATTATATCCCATTTTATAAACGGAATCTTCATTTGGCGATACCTGTCGTCATTTCCCAGATCGGGCAGGTGAGTGTTTCGCTGGTCGATAACATGATGGTGGGGCATGTTGGAACCGTTGAACTGGCAGCCGCTTCGTTTGCCAACAATGTATTTGTGAATGGGATGGTGTTCGGAATGGGAGTTACTTTCGGATTAACACCATTGGTTGGAAATGCATTTGGAAAGGGCAACCTGCGTGAAGCGGTGACCTGGCTGAAAAACGGAATCGTAACTCATACTGCTGTTTCGGTGGTTATGTTTCTGATTATGACAGGTATTTATTTCCTTCTGCCATTTATGGGACAAACAGAAGAGGTTACCAGGCTGGCTGGTCCATACTATCTTTTGCTGTGTTTATCTTACGTCCCGTTTTTGCTTTTCTTTTCAATGAAACAGTTTTTTGAAGGAATCGGGAATACGCGGATGGCCATGCACATTACCATCACGGCCAATCTCGTGAATATTCTTTTTAACTACCTTTTTATATATGGCAAGTTTGGTTTTCCGGAAATGGGGCTCAATGGCGCCGGAATGGGTACATTAATTTCACGGTTTATAATGCCGCTGATGTTTGTTGTTTATATACTGAAAGTACCGGTTTTCAGGCGTTATTTTACACTTGCCAATCAGCAGTTAATCAGTCGTGAAAAAATTGTAAGGCTCTTGAAAATAGGTGTTCCGATTGGTTTTCAGATAATAGTGGAAGTTATTGCATTCAGTTTGGGAGCCATTATGATGGGCTGGCATGGTGAGGTTCCGCTCGCAGCGCACCAGGTGGCAATTGGTATGGCCACTTTTACTTACATGATTTCGCTGGGCGTTTCGCAGGCTAACACCATCAGGGTCAGTCACCAGATGGGCGTGAAGGATTACCATGCATTGAAAATGTCAGCAGTGGCTTCTTCTCATTTGGTACTTGTGTTTATGTCAACAATGGGGATTGTATTCATATTAACCCGAAATTTTCTCCCCTATTTATTTACAACCGATGTCCGTGTAATTACCCTTGCGGCAGAATTATTGATTGTTGCGGCGATTTTTCAGGTTTTTGACGGATTGCAGGTTGTTATGCTCAGTACATTACGAGGAATGGCCGATGTTAAACTTCCCATGTTTATGGCTGTTTTTGCTTATTTGATTCTTGGAATCCCGGTCAGTTACGTTTTTTCTTTTTTGCTGAATTCAGGACCCATCGGAATCTGGTTTGGATACCTGGCAGGACTTGGAACTGCCGGGATATTGTTTTTTCTTCGGTTCAAACACAACCTTAAAAAACTTTCAGGTGTATTTAATCCCTGATTTTGAAAATTTTTGTCCAAAATAAGACAAAAAAAAGGGTTATCATTTTTATTTGATAACCCGGTAGTTCATTGTTTAGTTTAGTTAGACAGAAAAATTGTTTAATAGAGAAAAGGTAGAATATTCAATCAGTTTATAATTTTTTTTAGCCTTACGAATATAGTATAAAAACGCTTCAATTTTAAGGGTATATTAAAAAATTATTAATGATTGTTAAAAAGTATAAAAAACTTTGCAGCTAAACATTTGATAATAAGAAGCTACAAATTTTGCAATATGTTATAAAAAATATTTTCGGCGCGTGACGTTTTCTTTGATTCATTAAATGATAGCTTTGAAAACCGAAGAAAAATCAATTACAATGAAACAGGTCGTACTTACCGGGATCAGAAAAATGGAACTCACCACAGCACAGGTTCCGGCAGTTATCAGTGATGGCGAAGTAAAAATCAGGATGGCTTCAATCGGAGTTTGTGGTTCCGATATTCATTATTATGCCGAAGGGAAGATTGGTACCCAGGTTGTTCAGTATCCTTTTCCGGTTGGTCACGAGTGTTCGGGATATATTGTTGAAATTGGTGCTGCTGTAAAAAATGTAAAAGTTGGCGACCTTGTTGTGGTTGACCCATCGGTACATTGCGGTCACTGCGACCAATGCCTTGCCGGACGTCCGCATACCTGCCGCAATAACCGTTTTCTGGGCTGCCCCGGGCAATTAGATGGTTGTCTTGCCGAATACATTGTAATGCCTTCATTTACCTGTTTCCCGGTTACCGGAAAAATGACACCGGTTCAGGCAGCTTTAATCGAACCACTGACAATTGGTGTTTATGCGGTGAAACTGGCTGGAATTACAAACGCGGGGATTGATACAGCTATTTTTGGCGCCGGCCCAATCGGACTGAGTATTTTGATGAAACTGCTGGCTGACGGTCTTAAAAACATTACCGTTATTGAACCATTGGAATACCGGCTAAAAAAGGCGGACGAAGTAGGAGCGGAGTACCTGATCAATCCGGAAACCGGTGATGTGGAGTCGATGGTTAAAAAGGATAATGAACTTCTAATGGATGTGGTTTTTGAAGCCAGCGGGCAGCAGGAAGCGGTGACCAATGCCGTTAAAATTCTCAAACCCGGCGGCAAACTTGTTCTTGTGGGTATCCCGCCAGACGCTCAATATACTTTTGACATGGATTTGATGCGCCGTAAAGAACTCACTGTTATTAACGTCCGTCGCCAGAACCATTGCGTGGAGGAAGCCATTGATCTGGTGGTTACAGGCAAAATTGATGTGGAGAAAATGGTTACCCATCATTTCACGCTCGAAGAAACACCTAAAGCCTTCGAAATTGTGGAAGGCTACAAAGACGGGGCTATCAAGGCGATGATAAACCTTTGAAAAGTTACGAGTTGCAGGTTTCGGGTTGCGGGTTTGATTTACAATTTACCGATTGACGATTTACCATTTGGTTAAGCCACTTGTTTAACATCTTCCGATTGCCCCAGTAACCCATTTACTCACTCACTCAATTACCCATTCACTCAATCACTTATTTACACACATGGTGAGCAAGTACTTTCTGCACATCGTAAACATTCACCGATTTGTTGAACTGCTTGACAATGCTGGGCTGTTGTTCGCCCGAAATCCAGATTTTCAGTTCGGCATCGAGTTCAAAAGTACCAGCGGTTTCAACGCTGAAACGAGAAATGCTTTTGTACGAAATAGATTTGTACTCGGTTTTATTGCCGGTGATTCCCTGTTTGTCGATGGTAATCAATCGTTTTGTGGTGAAAATAAAAGTATCGCGAATCAATTTGAATCCCAGTTCAATTTCTTCATCATCAGTGAGCAACTGACCATATTTGGCAACTAGTTCGTCGGGTTTAACTGCGCCCGCATTCCCTAATAAAGCTGAAAATATTCCCATTTTGTTTTGAATTTATTCTTTTTAATTTTTTACTGTATTAACATTCTTCAACTCCGTAACCAATTGCAGATTTCAGTTTTCTTGTCATCTCGACGACAGGAGAGATCTGTTTGTTCGAAGAGATTTCTCCTCGCAAACTCGTCGAAATGACAGCATTGTCGAAACTTTCAAACATTTTCACATTGTGTCCAATGAAAATAGGATTGCAATTTAGTCGAAGAATATTCTTTATCCGATATCATTGATTTACAATTCATCCGATGCCGGAATCAAGCGGGCTGACAAATCGGGGTCGGCCATTTCTTTGTCCAGTGGAAACATCGGCCGGTCGATGCGTTTGTGCCCCAACCGTTCGAGGTCCTGGTCAACACCGCCGGGTGTGAGCGCCATGAGCCAGTCGGCGCGCATATCATACAATTCGGGAACCAGGTAGCCAATTTTCACCATCACGATGTCAGTTTCGCGCGGATTCAATCCCAGCCGGGTAAAATCCTTTTCGTAATGATAGGGTTTGCGTTTACCCGTCACAATT
>JAJUGS010000183.1 GCA_029265875.1 Prolixibacteraceae bacterium | reverse complement strand
GGTGAATTAGATGCTGAACATGAATCGGCTCCATTCAGGAAATACATTTTCCCCAATGCTTACCTTTTTACAAAATACGAATTGCACGAAATTTTTAACGTACAAGGCAAAACAGCAGCTCAAATTGAATTCGGCGTTTCCAAAACAATGAATATTCTGATTATGCCTGAAGTGAAAGACTCGCGTGATGTCAGCGACGAGGGTGAAGTTTTTGATTTTGGCACTCCGTGTCCTCCGTTTTGCGACGAGGGAAGTATTTATAATTCATGATTGTGATTAGGAAATGCCCTGGATTATTAAAATTAATGCAATTACAAATTTTGCAGCTTTTTTAATTGGCATTCTTTTCTATCGGAATTTTCCGAAAGAAATCAAACTGGTTTTCTATTTTGTAACCCTCGGGGCAATTACAGAAATTTCGGCAAGGTTATTTATGCATTATGTGATTAAGAATGCCATGCCAATCGGTCATATCTATTTCCCTTTATCGGTTTTAATTGTTGGATTTTTTTATCTCCAAATACTTAAAGGATTTATAAAACCAGTATATATATTGTTGCTGGTAATACTATTTGAAATCTATTCAATTGTTAACACAGTATTCATACAAAGTATATTAGAATACCCAAGCCTTGTTGGTTCGATTGGCTCGTTGCTGATTTTTATGATGGCAGTAGCTTTTTTCATTAAGGTAATGATTGAAGCCAAAATTACAAATCTGTATAAAGAACCGTTGATTTGGATCAACACCGGGTTTCTGATCTATTATACAGGCAATTTTTTCTATCATATTTTATACAACATTGGGGTCATGACTACGAGGGAAGTAGCTTTGCTTGCCGGAAAATTCTTTTCGGTTAACAACCTGCTCTTTTATCTTATTATTGGCATTGCCTTTCTGATGTTCCATTACCTACCCAAAAAGAAACAGGTAGTATAACACAGCCAAAATTCATCGGTGATGTAAACAATCAGAAACTGGATGAAATATTGTCGTTTTTTCCGTATAACTTTTAAAGCTCCTCAAAAGTGGGCTTAGCCTTAACTGACCAAATGCAACCATCGCAGCTTTAATCCCAACTTTGGATTTGGTACGAAAAACATAACAATAAATAATTTCAGGAATTTAATGTTAAATTCTTAACTATTTTAGTTGCGAAAAAAATCACCAATGTTGGCAGAAAGCAACAATATTGTTTTTGTTTATTTTATTGGTACGCTTGGGATGGCCTTGTTGGCCCTTTCTATATTTTTCTTTTTTATAATCTACCAGCGAAAGATGCTGAAAAAACAACTGGAATTGAATGAGACCAAAGCCAGACAGCAGGAAGAAATTATTTCGAACACCATTCTGGCACAAGAGAACGAAAGAAAACGTATTGCGCGCGATCTTCATGACGAAGTTGGCGCCATGCTTTCTGTTGTGAAACTGAATGTTGGCCGGATTGAAAAAAAGTCAGGCGAACACGATGCCAAAGTTCTGGCTGCTGAAACAAAACAATATCTTGATGAAGTAATTACTCAGGTTCGAAGGATTTCAAGGGCACTTTTGCCACCTTCACTCGAAAAGCTAGGGCTTTGGTTTGCTGTGGAAGAATTGGCCAACTGGATCAATAAGTCAGATCAGATTCAGATTGATTGCCGGAAAAACGGTGAACCTGCCAGATTCGATCAGGTTAAAGAGCTCGCCCTGTTTAGAATAATCCAGGAATTGCTTAATAATTCAATCAAACATTCAGGTAGCAATACAATTGAGATATATTTCCGTTTCAGCAAAAATATACTGTCAGTTCTTGTATCGGATAAAGGAAAAGGATTCGATCTGAATAATAAGGTTACAGGATTAGGTTTAAAGAATCTCGAAAGCCGGGCACGGATTGCAGGTGCAAAATTCAGGATGAAATCGGCTCCCGGCAAGGGAACAAAAGCACTTTTGGTGTTCAATAATGAGAATTGAAAATGAAAAAAATTGACATTGTAATTACCGACGACCATAACCTTTTTCGTAAAGGAATGAAGGCTTTAATTTCTGATTTTGAATTTGTTGAGAATATTGATGAGGCTTCAAACGGAGAAGAATTACTAAAACTGCTGGCTTCAAAAACAAAACTTCCGGATGTAATCCTGTTAGATTTGAAAATGCCTGTAATGGATGGTGTTACAGCACAAACTCAAATTAAAAAGTTGTACCCGTCAATCAATGTAATCATTATTACCATGGAAGACGAAGAGCAATTCATTCTTCACATGATTGGGGAAGGAGTAAATGGTTATCTTTTAAAGAATGCCGAACCTGAAGAAGTGGAAACTGCTTTAAAAAGAGTACTTGAATCGGGGTTTTATTTTCCCGAAAATATATCATCTGTTATATTCAGTAATCTGTCAAAAAAAGCAAAAACATCAACTCTGGTGAATCCGTCTTTCACCGAGAGAGAATCTGAAGTTCTTTCTCTAATCTGCCGTGAGTTTACAGCCATAGAAATAGCAGAAAAGCTAAGTATATCTGTACGTACGGTAGAAGGTCACCGTCAGAGACTTTTAGAAAAATCAGGGGCCAAGAACATTGCAGGCCTTGTCCTAAATGCCTATAAATTTAACTGGGTATCCATAAAATAAAGAGAGGGCCCCCGGCCGGAGACCCCCTCATAGCGATTCATCAAAACCTTGTACAATTCACAATTTCCATAGGGAGGGATCGATAGTTGAAAAGCAGGAAGGGAAATTGAATTGCCACTTACAAGGTTCAATGTGTGCCCGAGCAAATATTTTATAAGAGGGGGTATTGTGTTTATTATGTTCCGAATTGCTCATTGTTATTCTCAATTTTCAATACGAAAATCGCAAATCCGAAAGCAAAAAAAAAGCGTATTTCTACGCAATTTTATATACGTATTTCTACGTGTATAAAAAAAGCCACCTTCGCGGGTTTAATCCCGGAGGTGGCTTTTAATATTTTGCAATTCAGTTAATTACTTCAAATTTGCCTGAGCAGCAGCAACGCGTGCAATCGGCACACGGTACGGAGAGCAACTTACGTAGTCCATTCCAACACTGTCGCAGAATTTAACCGATGATGGCTCACCGCCATGTTCCCCGCAAATACCCACTTTCAGTTTTGGATTTACGCTGCGGCCTTTTTCAACACCCATCCGCACCAGTTGTCCAACACCTTCCTGGTCAAGAATCTGGAAAGGATCATTTTTCAGGATGCCTTTTTCGATATAAACGGGGAGGAATTTACCAGCATCGTCACGGGAATAACCAAAGGTCATTTGAGTGAGGTCGTTTGTGCCAAACGAGAAGAATTCAGCTTCTTCGGCGATTAAATCGGCAGTTACAGCAGCACGCGGAACTTCAATCATTGTTCCGACAAGATAGTCGCAGGTAGCATTCTTTTCAGCAAATACTTTTTTTGCAGTTGCATGAACTATTTCAGTCTGCATTTTCAGTTCTTTAACTGTACCCACCAGCGGGATCATAATTTCCGGACGTGCATCCACGCCTTTCAGTTTCAGGTTAACGGCTGCCTCAATAATGGCACGTGCCTGCATTTCTGTAATTTCGGGATAAGTATTTCCAAGGCGGCAGCCACGGTGCCCTAACATCGGGTTAAATTCGTGCAGGTCATCAACAAGTGCTTTTACTTTTTCCGGCGTAATTCCCATTTCAGCAGCCATTTCTTTCTGGTTGGCCTCTTCATGAGGAACAAATTCGTGGAGTGGCGGATCGAGCAAACGGATTGTAACACCGTAACCTGCCATAGCTTCCAAAATTCCTTCGAAATCTTCGCGCTGGTATGGCAAGAGTTTTTCCAATGCTTTGCGCCGATCGGATTCTGTTGTTGCAAGTATCATTTCTCGCATGGCTTTTATACGTTCGCCTTCGAAGAACATGTGTTCAGTGCGGCAAAGACCAATACCCTCTGCACCAAAATCGCGGGCAATTTTTGCGTCGTTGGGCGTGTCGGCATTGGTGCGGACTGTCATGCGGGTATATTTTTTGGCAAGATCCATAATTAAGCCGAAGTCGCCACTGAGATCAGGTTCTTTGGTTGCCACTTTTCCTTCATATACTTCACCGGTTGAACCGTTGAGAGAAATCCAGTCGCCTTCACGGAACTCTTTTCCGTCGATGGTCATAACACGGGTTTTGTAGTTTACTTTTACAGCACCTGCACCCGATACGCAACATTTCCCCATTCCGCGGGCAACAACAGCTGCGTGTGAAGTCATACCACCGCGGGCGGTTAAAATACCGCGGGCAATGTGCATCCCTTCCAAATCTTCAGGCGAAGTTTCCACACGCACTAAAATTGATGCCGGATATTTGGCAGCCTCGTCGGCAAAGAAAACAACCTGGCCGGTTGCAGCTCCCGGAGATGCCGGCAACCCTTTTGCCAATACTTTTGCTGCTTTAATGGCAGCTTTGTCAAAAATCGGGTGGAGCAGTTCGTCGAGTTTTCCGGCGTCAATTCTGTTAAGCGCCTGTTTTTCGTCGATACGGCCTTCGCGGAGCATGTCGCAGGCAATTTTAACCATAGCGGCACCCGTGCGTTTTCCGTTACGCGTTTGCAACAACCATAATTTACCTTCCTGAATGGTAAATTCCATATCCTGCATATCGCTGTAATGATCTTCCAGCTTTTGCTGGGTCTCGTTCAACTGCTGATAAATTTCAGGCATATATTCTTCGAGAGAAGGATATTTCGCAGCCCTGTCGGCTTCGCTGATACCCTGAAGGGCTGCCCAGTTGCGCGAGCCTTCGAGCGTGATTTGCTGCGGGGTACGAATACCTGCCACCACATCTTCACCCTGTGCGTTAATTAAATACTCACCATTGAAAATATCTTCACCGGTTCCGGCATCGCGGCTGAAGCAAACACCAGTACCTGAATTGTTACCCATGTTACCAAAAACCATAGCCTGAACGTTAACCGCAGTTCCCCATTCGTCAGGAATTTGTTCCAAACGACGATATAATACTGCACGTGGATTGTTCCAGCTTTTGAAAACAGCTTCAACAGCTCCCCATAATTGTTCCCAGGCATTGGTTGGAAAATCTCTGCCAGTGCGGTCTTTAACCGCTTTTTTGAACCGCGCCACCAGTTCTTTTAAATCTTCGGTGGTAAATTCAGTGTCAAGGTGAATACCTTTTTCTTCTTTCAGTTCTTCAATAATTTCTTCGAATGGATCAATTTCTTCCTTGCTCGCGGGTTTTAACTCTAAAACAACATCGCCATACATTTGCACAAAGCGACGGTACGAATCCCAGGCGAAACGCGGGTTACCCGATTTTTTGGTAATCCCTTCAACTGCGTCATCGTTCATGCCAAGGTTGAGGATGGTATCCATCATCCCCGGCATCGAGGCACGTGCACCTGAACGTACCGACATAAGACACGGGTTTACTGAATCGCCGAATTTTGTACCGGTTAATTCTTCAACCATTGCCATGGCAGCCTCAACTTCAGCTTTAATCGTTTCAAACGTTTTTTCCTTTCCAATCTGGTTGTACATTGTACAAACTTCAGTGGTGATAGTGAATCCGGGAGGCACCGGTACACCTATAAGATTCATTTCCGCAAGATTTGCTCCCTTACCTCCGAGGAGGTTCTTCATGTCGGCCTTACCTTCTGCCTTTCCGGCTCCGAAAGTATAAACATGTTTTGTCATAGAATTCTAATTTTAAGTTATATGAATGAATTTAAATAAGTCAATTTTTCAGGGGCGCTAAATTAATTCTATTTTTTAAAAAATTGTAGAAAGTCATGTTTTATAACATATTTCATAAGTGAAATATTTTTAACAATGGAGAACCAGTTGTTTATAAGTGAATTTTGTTGCAATCTGAAAATAATCGCATTGTCCCATAACCATCATCCAGTTTTTTGTTGGCTTTCAAATATAAAGAAATTAACACGGACAACGACACTCTATCGGTTCATATATTGCTGAAAATGAACTATTAACTTTCTTTAACTTTGATTCAGATGTGTTAACTGAATAATGGCCTACTTTTGTATTGTAAGTTTTTAGAGAATAGAGTTTTTTCATAGAGATTAGTTAGGTTTTGAAAACAAGAGCGTATCCCGCTCTTGTTTTTTTATGTCATATTTTCTGCTTATAAAATTATTTTACGCCATATTTTCCCGAATTTCAATAATCTACCTGACATATTGTCTATCAATTAATTATGGATTATCTTTTGAATTGGTGGCTTATCAGAAAGGAGAAAAGCACGATGAATTTCAACAATTTTACAATTAAAGCACAGGAAGCTATTCAGTTTGCTTCACAAGTTGCACAGGCCAATAATCAGCAGGCCATCGAAACAGGCCACATTTTTAAAGGGCTCTTTCAGGAAGCAGAAAATGTGATTGTTTTTCTTTTAAAAAAACTGGATGTAAACCTGAATATTTTCCGTCAGGCGCTTGATAAAATAATTGAATCGTACCCAAAAGTAACAGGTGGCGAGCAGTATTTGTCGAGCGCGGCAAATAAGGTACTGCAAAAATCAGTTTCGCTGGCACAGGAAATGGGCGACCAGTTTGTTTCCGTTGAACATATTCTTATTTCGATGTTAGAGGCAGGTGATGCAGTAAGCCGGTTAATGAATGACAATGGCATAAATAAAGATGAATTGAAAAAAGCTGTTTCAGAACTCCGGAAAGGTTCAAAAGTAGATAGCCAGACCGCAGAAGACCGTTTTGATTCGTTGAACCGATACGCTGTGAACCTGAATGAAAGGGCACGTTCCGGGAAACTTGACCCGGTTATCGGTCGTGACGAGGAAATCCGCCGCATTCTTCAGATTCTGTCGCGCCGCACTAAAAACAACCCTATTTTATTAGGTGAACCGGGAACCGGAAAAACGGCTATTGCAGAAGGCCTTGCGCATAGGATTGTACGCGGCGATGTTCCGGAAAACCTGAAAACAAAACAGGTCTTTTCGCTCGACATGGGGGCTTTGATTGCTGGCGCCAAATACAAAGGCGAATTTGAAGAACGGCTGAAAGCCGTTGTTAACGAAGTGATTAATTCGAACGAAGAGGTTATTCTCTTTATCGACGAAATTCATACTTTGGTAGGTGCCGGGAAAAGCGAAGGTGCCATGGATGCCGCCAATATTCTGAAACCAGCGCTGGCAAGAGGCGAACTCCGTGCTATTGGCGCAACAACGTTGGCTGAATACCAGAAATATTTTGAAAAAGACAAAGCGCTCGAACGCCGGTTCCAGGTGGTACATGTTGATGAGCCTGATACTTTAAGCGCCATTTCAATCCTTCGCGGAATTAAGGAACGTTATGAGAACCACCATAAAGTGCGTATCAAAGACGATGCGATTATTGCTTCGGTGGAACTTTCGCAGCGGTACATTTCCGACCGTTTCCTGCCCGATAAAGCCATCGACCTGATGGACGAAGCTGCTGCCAAATTACGGCTCGAAATGGACTCAGTACCCGAAGAACTCGATGAAATTGAACGCCGTGTAAAACAACTTGAAATTGAAAGGGAAGCCATAAAACGCGAGAAAGATGAAAAAAAACTGGCGGCCCTCCATGAAGAAATTTCGAACCTGAAAGAAGAACAATCGCGCTTAAGGGCCCGCTGGCAATCTGAAAAATCGGTGATCGACGCTATTCAGAAGAAAAAACAGGAAATTGAAGATTACAGGCTTGAATCGGATGAAGCCGAACGCCAGGGAAATTACGAACGGGTTGCCGAGCTCCGATATGGACGGATCAAAGAAGCTGAAAGTGAGATTGAACGGCTGAAAAAAGAGCTTGAAACTTTGAAAAAAGGGGAAAGCCTTATAAAAGAGGAAGTTGACACAGAGGATATCGCCGAAGTTGTGGCACGCTGGACTGGTATTCCGGTGGCAAAAATGTTGCAAAGCGAACGTGAAAAACTGCTCCACATGGAAACAGAACTGCACAAACGTGTTGTAGGCCAGGAAGAAGCCATCGCGGCAGTGAGCGACGCGGTGCGTCGGAGCCGTGCAGGATTGCAGGATGAAAAGCGACCTATTGGTTCATTTATCTTTCTGGGTTCAACGGGCGTTGGAAAAACCGAGCTCGCAAAAGCTTTGGCTGAATATCTTTTCAACGATGAAAATATGATCACCCGGATTGATATGTCGGAATACCAGGAAAAATTCTCGGTTACAAGGCTGATCGGCAGTCCACCCGGATATGTCGGGTACGATGAGGGTGGCCAACTTACAGAAGCAGTGAGGCATAAACCTTACTCAGTTGTACTTTTCGACGAAATTGAAAAAGCACACCCAGATGTGTTTAATATTTTACTACAGGTGCTAGAAGATGGACGTTTAACCGATTCTAAAGGAAGAACGGTTGATTTCAAAAATTCCGTAATTATTATGACCTCAAATATCGGATCAGAATTGATTATGCAAAAACTGCAACAAGCTCAAGAACAACAAAATGATGAAGAACAAAAAGAACATATTATTGAAGACCTC
>JAJUGS010000419.1 GCA_029265875.1 Prolixibacteraceae bacterium | reverse complement strand
TCCTGACTTTTCAAGTCAAAAGAATTTTTTGGTCAATTAACGGTTAATCGAATGTTATTTTATAACATTTTGATTTTTTCCACCCAATGATTGTGAATTACCTGTCGGACAATCAGTTAAAATGAAAGAAACCTTCTTTCCCTTTGTAGTCGGTGGCAATATTTCTATTTCCAAATTTTTCAAAACGAAAGAACGATTCCCTGAAAAAACTAAAAATTCTTTATAAAAAGGACGGAAAGTATCTGCCAATACATTTTTAAACGCAGGTAAAATCCCCTGAAAAACCCGAATTTACGTTCTTTCACCACGTGGTAAAGGTTACTCAGCAGCACTGTTTTCATGGGCAGGTTATTTTTTCTGAAAAACAAAGTCAGCGCCGTTTCTACGCCAAACCCAAGTTGCTCCATATTTTTAAATCCGCTCAATGCTTCCTTTTGCAGCGCCCGCTGCCCCGAAAGAAATGGTGTGATGTGTTGCGAAAGTGTTGTCCAGAATTCACCGGAATGAAATTTGCCGACGGTCATTTTTACCTCACCGTTCAAAACCGGCAAAACCAAATCGGCAATGTGTTTTTGGTTAATTCCCACCAAATCGGCATCGAGAAAAAGTACAACTTTGTTGGCAGCCACCGCCAGGCCAACCGCCATGGCATTTCCTTTTCCACGGTTTTCAGACAGTGTCAGCACTTTTGCACCATTTCCCGCCGCAATTTTGGCAGTTAAGTCGGTTGAAGCGTCATCAACCACTATCACTTCATCAACCATCGCCGAAGCCAAAGCGGTGGTTACAATCTCCGCAATGGTAGCCGCTTCGTTGAATGCAGGAATTATCACACTTACTTTATCCAATTTCCCTTTGGTTTGTTTTAAAATTTACTGTGGCGAATATCAGAAAATCATTGAAAAGAAAATCCAGACCGCAATTAATCCTGTGGCCATGCCAACGAGGGTACCCGCCACAACATCCAATGCATCGTGTAAATTCAGTTTTATCCGGCTGTACGAAATCAGGGCAGCCCACACAAAAAGCGCGATGGCCAGCGGCCAGTAAAAAAATGCTGTCGTCAGGGCGATTGTCCATGCCCGCGCTGCATGCCCCGATGGAAATGAAAACCTGTCGTATTTCCGGTACATCTTCCCGGCAATTCCGGCGGGCCGTTCTTTTCTGAAAACCTGTTTCAGCACAAAAACCACCAGCCCTGCAGATGTGATTCCGGCAAGAACAGCGCCGGCCCACATTTTCAACTGCCCCGAATTGCTGAAAAACAGCAGCAAAAAAAGCGGAAAAAGAAAGATTGAATCGCCACTGTGCTGAAAAAAAACGAAGAAACGAAAACTCAGGCTGGTTTTCCCAGCTTCTTTTGACCTGGAATTCTGGTTATTCATGGTCGATATGCTGCGCAAGTTTCTCCCGAACAATTCTGAGGTGCTGCAATGTATCAATATCCATCGCAATTTCCGGGTATTGACAAGCCACCGGGTATCCGATGATTCCCGAACGCCTGCTAACCACTTTTCCGGCAGTTGC
>JAJUGS010000406.1 GCA_029265875.1 Prolixibacteraceae bacterium | reverse complement strand
TGGAATCCGTGGAGGAAACACCACGATGCACCTGTACACCAAAATGACTGATTTTCTGAAAAACCAGTTAAAATAACCTGCAACCAAAATTGCAGAAAGATGTTTAACGATTTGGAAATTAACGGAGATAACTGAAAATAAGATGAGAAAACTGACACAATATTTTTTACAGGGGGTTCTGCTGGTAGCTCCCGTGGCGATTCTGATTTATATTGTGTATTCCATTTTTAAAACAGTTGACGGCTGGCTGACAAATAATTTAGATTCTTTCATCGGGTTTAAAATACCGGGGTTGGGCATTCTTATCCTCTTTATTTTTCTCACAGTGCTTGGTTTTATTGGAGAAACCACGCTTTTCAGGCCTTTGAAAAAACTGGTTCAGCGGCTGATTGAAAGAATTCCGGTGCTGAATCTTTTATATTCTTCGCTGAATGATCTTTTTTCAGCATTTGTCGGTAAGGAGAAAAAATTCAATGTTCCGGTAAAAGTGCTGTTCAATGCCGAAAACAACCTCTGGAAAATGGGTTTTGTAACCCGCGAAACCATGCAGGAGATCGGAAATAAAGAGCTTTCAGCCGTATATTTTCCCCATTCGTACAATTTTTCCGGCGAACTTTACCTGGTACCTTCAGAACGTGTAATTAAAATTGATATTTCGCCAGCCGAGGCCATGAAGTTTATTGTATCGGGAGGGGTAACTACCTTGTAATTGCAGATAAAAATGAGCGTGGAAATTCTCTCAATAGTTGTTTTTCTTCTATTTATTTTGTCGATTCTGATGTTCGACCTGGTTTTTGTAGGTCGCAAAGTACATGTACTTTCAACACGCGAAGCTTTGTTCTGGAGTTTTCTCTGGATTACCCTCGGAATAGGGTTCTATTTTGTGGTTTTGTATTTCGGACATTGGGTACATGGAATCGGCTCGGTGGAAAAACTGCGCGAAGTAGCCAATCTGTACAATCCTTATCTCGAATTTAAAACCGGCACATTTGAGTCGATGCTGCGGGAATACAACCGTTCACAGGCCATCAATTATATTTCAGGCTATTTCATTGAAGAAACGCTTTCCATCGACAATATCTTTGTGATGCTCATGATTTTGCAGGGATTTTCGGTTCCGTTGAAAGACTACAAAATGGTGCTTTTCTGGGGAATTCTGGGTGCAATTGTCCTGCGTTTTATTTTCATTTTCGCCGGTGTGGTCATCATCCGCAAATTTGAATGGATGTTGCTGGTTTTCGGTGCATTTCTGCTGTTTCAGGGTATAAAAATCCTGTTTGAAAAGGAAAAAGAAGGAAAAGACCCGAAAGATTCGTGGCTGATAAAATTTATGAGCCGCCGTGTGAATATTTATCCTGAATATGACAAAGACCGGTTTTGGTTTCGCGCTAATGGCAAATTGTTTTTCACCCCGCTTTTTCTGGTTTTGATATTAATCGAACTTTCGGATGTGGTGTTTGCCTTCGATTCGGTTCCTGCCATTTTTGCGGTTTCGCGCGATCCTTACATCGTTTTCTTTTCCAATATTTTTGCCATCCTCGGGTTACGCTCACTGTTTTTCCTGATTGCCAACCTTGTTAATAAATTCCGTTTCCTGAAGCCGGGAGTGGCAATTTTGCTTGTTTTTGTTGGGGCGAAATTGCTGTTTCACGCCAAACTGAAAGGCTGGGGATTTCAGCCTGAATATTCGCTCTATTTTATTGCGGCTGTAATGATTGGGAGTATTTTACTGTCTGTTCTATTCCCGAAAAAAGAAATTCGAACTGAATAATCTGAACTTCAGGGCACATCAATTCAGGCTCAGCAATCCACCCTGCTTTTTGTTTTTGACCGATTCTTTCAATATTTCGGGGCTGATTTCTCCGCGAACAAAAATCAGGGCGTTGTCATTTTCGCCGCTCACCAGCAGCACCATTTCGGTAATCACATCACCATCGGTTTTACCATAAATGGTTAC
>JAJUGS010000299.1 GCA_029265875.1 Prolixibacteraceae bacterium | reverse complement strand
AATGATGTTCTTAGCATTTAATTCCTTCAATTTATCGGCAAACACAGGCTCATCGCAACAACTGAAATCACGTTTCTCAATGTAACTAAAATCAGAAATTACATCTCTTATTTCTTTGGCGGTTTCACCAAGTCCCTTTGTATATTGCTGTGTGACAACCAACTGAATTCCGAGTTCGTTCAGTCCGCTAATTAAAGTCTGGCAGTTTTTTAACAGTGTTTCCTTTTCGAACATCGCGGGAACAAGCCTCTCCTGGATATCGATGACCAGCCCGATTGTATTTTCTTTTGTAATTCTCATATAAGCCTCCCCTAAATCCCCTCCGAAAGAGGGGACTTTAAAATTGAATTTATTGTAATTGTCCGTTTTAAAATTTATCAACACCGAAGTTTCTTACTCCCTCTCCCCCGGAGAGGGCCGGGGAGAGGCCTCAGCCTGTGCCCGCGATTTATCGCCCAAATATCCTCCGTGATGCCGTTTGGCATAATCTTCAGCAGTAAACCCGATTTTTTTCATCATCGAAACCACGAGCGCATCGCCAATTACCGTCATAATTGTGGTTGATGTGGTGGGTGTGAGCCCCAGCGGACAAACTTCCCGGGGGTTTCCGGTATAAATAAACGCATCGGCTTTTTTCACGAGTTCGCCTTCCCGGTTACTCGAGATCAAAATCAATGGCAGTCCGGGGTGCAGCCGGTTGGCAAGCTCCACCAGTTCGATGATTTCACGTGTTTTTCCGGAGTTCGAGATAAAAAGCAAAACATCGTTTTCCTGCACCACGCCAAGGTCGCCGTGCTGCGAATCGCTTGGGTGCAAAAAAACTGCCGGTGTTCCGGTTGAACTAAAAGTGGTGGCAATATTGGCGGCAATTTGCCCGGCTTTTCCCATTCCGCTGGCTACAAGTTTTCCCTTTTTCTGATGAACACTTTTGTAAATCAGTTCAATTGCTTTTACAAAATCATCCTCAACCGGGATATTCAGCACTGCTTTTGCTTCGTGCTCGATAACATTTCTGATTGTTTCCTTCATTTCAGGCTAAAATTGAACCACAAATCTAATTGAAAATTCAGCCCGGTAAAACAGGTTTTTGTTGATTGATTTTATAAGTTTAACATTTCGGGAAAATTGTTCCCCGAATATGTAAAATATCATAAAATAAGCAGAACATATTGACAATTTTAGATGTTTATATATCGGTTCATTAAAAAACCGGAATCAACTTATTTTCAACATAAAAACTATTATTAAACAGTAATGAAAATTCATGAATATCAAGCCCGAAATTTATTCAGGAAGTACGGGATTCCTGTGCCCGATGGTGTTGTTTGCCATACGGTTGAAGAAGTAAAAGAAAAAGTTCCGAACGACGACAAGCTCAGGGTGGTAAAAGCCCAGGTGCATGTTGGCGGACGCGGGAAGGCAGGTGGTGTGAAACTTGCCAGATCAAAAGAAGAAGCCATTGAAAAAGCAGGGCAGATTCTCGGGATGGACATCAAAGGCCTGACCGTGGAAAAAGTGCTGGTGGCAGAAGCTGTTGACATTGAAAAAGAATTCTATGTTGGCCTGATCAACGACCGCAATTCAAAATCGGTAACACTGATGGCCAGCGCCGAAGGAGGTGTTGAAATTGAGGAAGTGGCCAAAACCAATCCCGAGAAAATTATCAAACTGCCCATCGACCCAACCATGGGATTAATGGACTGGCAGGCCCGCAAAATTGCGCTTCAACTGGTTAACGATCCGGCCCAGATCCGCCAGGTGGCCACAATCCTGGTGAAACTCTACAAATTGTATGTCGAATCAGATGCTTCGCTGGCAGAAATCAATCCGCTTGTGGTTACTCCTGATAAAAGAGTGCTTGCCATTGACGGCAAAATGAATTTCGACGACAACGCACTTTTCCGTCAACCTGATGTTCTTGCTATGAGAGAAGTAACTCCGGATGAGCAAAAAGAAATTGACGCGAATGAAAAAGGGCTTTCATACATCAAACTCGATGGGAACATCGGATGTATGGTAAACGGAGCCGGACTGGCAATGGCAACCATGGATATGATTAAACTTTACGGCGGCGAACCGGCTAATTTTCTGGATATCGGTGGTTCATCCAATCCGCAGAAAGTGGTTGATGCTATGAATATCCTTCTGAGCGACACAAACGTAAAAGCAGTGATGATCAACATTTTTGGTGGCATCACCCGTTGCGACGATGTGGCCCGCGGCCTGGTGGCTGCACTTACCACCATCCAAACCGACATTCCGATTGTCATCCGTTTATCGGGAACCAATGCAAAGGAAGGATTGGCGATTATCAAGGAATTCGGGTTGCCAACCGTGTCAACCATGAGCGAAGCTGCCAAAAAAGCTATTGAATTAAGTAAAAAGAAGTAACCGGAATATTGATCGTAAAAAATTAAAAAATGAGCATTTTAATCAATAAAGACACAAAAGTTATTGTACAGGGAATCACCGGACGCGATGGAGCATTTCACACTTCGAAAATGAAAGACTACGGGACCCATGTTGTTGGTGGTATTTCTCCTGGTAAAGGGGGCAGCGATGTAGGCGGAATTCCCGTTTTCAATACGGTTGAGGAAGCCGTGAAAGCCACAGGTGCCAATGCTTCGGTGATTTTTGTTCCTGCACCTTTTGCCGGCGACGCCATTCTCGAAGCCAGTTACGCGGGTGTTGAACTGGTAATTTGTATTACCGAAGGAGTTCCGGTTCAGGATATGATAAAAGTGACACCTGTTTTGAAGAAAAACGGGACCAAACTGATTGGCGCCAACTGCCCGGGGTTGATTACTCCCGGAGAATGCCTCATCGGAATATTGCCCGGCGGAATTTTCACACCCGGAAGCATTGGCTTTATTTCACGGTCGGGCACCTTAACCTACGAAGTGGTAAATATGCTGACCGAAGCCGGACTCGGACAAACAACCTGTGTGGGAATCGGTGGCGACCCGGTTTCGGGTTTATACTTCATGGATTTGCTGGAAATGTTTGAAAACGATCCGGCCACCAAAGCAGTTGTTTTGATTGGTGAAATTGGTGGTGATGCCGAAGAAAAAGCTGCCAGTTTCATTAAAGAAAAAATGACAAAACCCGTGGTGGCATTTATAGCTGGCCAGTCGGCTCCTCCCGGAAAACGAATGGGCCATGCCGGTGCCATCATTTCAAGCGGGTCGGGCACTGCCGAAGAAAAAATCAAAGCATTTGCCGAAGCCGGTGTGCCGGTAGCCAAAGAACCGGGCGAAATTCCGGGACTTGTAAAAGCAAAACTGGGATTGAAATAAATTCAGCAAATAAAACAAAGCGGGCGGAAAAACCAGATTTTCCGCCCGCTTTTTTAATTCAGTATCTCCTTCACTTTCCAACGCTTTTCCTGAATATTTCTGATTCTGAACCCATCAGCCAGGTAACTGTAAACGCCCACTTTGACATTCCAAACAGGTCCCTTTTCCCTGATGACAAAATCCTGTTCGTTTTCTTTTTTGTTCATTGTTTTCTTTTTTGTTTCTGAATTCCGGCACGAATTTACCGAAGTTGAATAATTCGGTTTACAAAAATTCTGCCAAACCATTGTTTTTACCGGTAAAATAACAATCTGTCAACAAAAAGGGATGATCAACTACTTTTTAACTGTATATCCCCTGCCTTCTATTGCTTTGCCAATCTTCTCAACATCCACTTTTCCCGGATCGAATAAAACCATTGCTGTTGAATCGGTTAAACTAACTGCAACAGAATCGATGCCATCAAGTTCTTTAATGCCTTTCTCAATTGAGGCAACACAACTCTCACAATGCATCCCGCTGATATGGATGGTCGCCTGTGCTGTTGATGCCTGCCCAGATACTTTATTTTCCGGGTTATTTTTGTTTCCCTGCTGACATGCTGCCAGCATAATTACAAAAAGAACAATAACTATACGTTTCATTTTCCGATGATTTAAAGGTTCTTAATTTTTTCGTCTTACTAAAGAGAAATCAATTTCAGTCACAAAAAATCGTTGTTATTTAACGATTTGTCTGATTACCACTTCAAGTTCTGCTCCCACTTGCCCCATCACAGGTTTTACTTTTTTGCCCATGATATTCGACAAAAACCCTGCATTCAGGTAGGAAATGTAGGTTTTTCCGCCCTTCTCGTAAACAGCAATCCTGCAAGGTAAAATGGCCGAAACGTGGCGTTCGCTGTCCTGACTTAAAACCTGGTTGGCAAGATTGGGTTTACAAAGCGAAATTACCTGAACAGGTTTTACCTCTAACCCTTTCCCTTTTAAAGTAGCCTGAAGGTCATACTTGTGAGGCATTCCCCAGTTTAATTCAGAAGCAGATTGCTCAATGGCCTCCACTGTTTCCTGAAAACCATGTTTGCTTTCTTTGACCACAAACATTTTTGCAGGTACGATTAACATTAAAACAAGCAGGGTAACCACAGCCCCGGTAACAACTCCGATAATGAACATTTTTATACTATTTTTCATGTTAAACAATTAATTAACTGCTCAAAACAACAATGCAGGATTTCAATTGTTCGTCCTGTTCCGATGAAAAAGAAAAAGGGATTTTAACCCCGAAACGGATTAAATCCCTATAAAATTATCATTCAATTCTTTTTCGATAACTGCAATTGCTTTGTCGATATCAGTTT
>JAJUGS010000338.1 GCA_029265875.1 Prolixibacteraceae bacterium | reverse complement strand
TTGATACTTGATGCTGGTTGTATGATAGGATGCTGGATTAGAAAGAAAGAGATAGATAGAAATTTTTCGAGATTAATTGGGAAAAAGGATAATGATATTGGATGCCGGATTGAATGATACTGGATGTTAAGTTAAACCTGGAATTAGCAACCTGAAACCCGGAACCGGCAACCCGACGCTCGTAACTCGTAACCCGTAACCCGGAACTCAGACCGAATGAACTTGTGCAGGCGGGAGAAACCCGAAATTCGAAACTCGCAACATTCAACGTTAAACATTCAACCGTTGTAACTGTTTTGATAATTGAAAAAAACATCGGGAAATGGATATTCAGCAGATATTTAAAAACAACCTGAAATGGGTGGCAGAAAAACTCAGCATCGATGAAACGTATTTCAAAAAGTTATCCGAAGGACAAAGTCCAAAAATCTTATACATTGGCTGTTCCGACAGCAGGGTGAGTGCCGAGGAATTGATGGGCGTGGCGCCGGGCGAGGTTTTTGTTCATCGGAATATTGCCAACATGGTTCCGAACAACGACCTCAATTCGCATTCGGTTATTAGTTATGCAGTGAATCATCTCGAAGTTGAGCACATTGTTGTTTGTGGCCATTACAATTGCGGCGGTATTAAAGCGGCCATGATTCAACAGGATTTTGGCATCCTGAACCCGTGGCTGCGCAGTATCCGCGATGTGTACAGGTTACATCAGGATGATTTACAGATGATTACCGGTGAGGAAGAAAAATACAACAGGCTGGTGGAGTTGAATGTGCAGGAACAGTGTATCAATGTTATTAAAACCGCCGATGTTCAGAAAGCCATTCTGAAACGAAACGTCACCATTCACGGCTGGGTATTTGATATACATTCAGGGCAGTTGATCGACCTGAAAATCGATTTCCACAAAATCCTTGAAAAAATCATGGAGATTTACCGGATTCACTGAAATCGGCAGGAGTTTATCCAACAAGTCTTTTCCGGTAACCGTTTACCTTGTCGGTTCCGTAACCCTGCGATTCGTAAAGTTTGTGTGCGCCTTCACGATGACTACTCGAAACAAACAAAATCATGTTGCAGCCATTCATTCTCGCCTGTTCCTCTAATTGTGTCATCAGCTTTTTCGCGATCCCCCTTCTTCGGAATATACTTAACACGGCAACATCTTCCAGTACCATAAACGGGGTGCAGTTTCCGATCATTTCGTGGCAAATCACCCCCAAAACCGACCCCACCACTAATCCTTCCATTTTTGCACCAGAATAACGTGATTCGGATCATTTTTTTATTCTGCTGAAAAAAGTTGCGGTCATCTTATCAAATTCGGTTATTCCCCCAAAAGCATCTTCGTAAAGCGCTTTCATCCCCTGCAAATCTTCATATTGAACGGGTTCAATGGTAATCATTTTGTAGTTGGTACGTTTTTGATAATTCAGAAAAAAAATCTGCGATTATTTTAACATACCCTGTTTTTCCTGCATGTTTTCCAGCATTTGTATTCTCACAGCCATCTGGTGGATAATGGTTTTGTCATAATCATTCACCGTGTCGCCGTATTTGTTCACGAGCACAAACAATTCGATGGAAAGAAAGAAGAAAAACAGCAGAATCCAGATGGTCAGCGCAATGCCGGAGGAAAGCAACACCGAAGAAAACAGGATGGTCAGTTCGTCGAGAAACCCCACTTTCGAATTTAAATCGTCTTCCAGTACCTGTTGCATGTTTAGCTTTTCGTTTTCCTTTTTTGTTTTTTGTTCCTGGAAAGCTTTCAACTGGGCGTCGAGCTGCACAATGAGTTCAGCCTTTGGGTTTTGTATGGAACTGGTGGTAATTTCCCTGCCAATTTCCACCATTTTGCCCGAAGTGGAGTCTTTTTCATATTTCCCGGTGACGGTGGGTGCCGAAATCATCGGGTTTTTGTTATAATCGGCCAGAATCAGCGCCCGTTCAGCTTCTTTTGCTTTGATGGCCGAGTCAAGCTGGTTGATCTGCATTGTCAGTTCGCGGGTTTTGATAGGCAAAATCTCGTTTACCTTAATTTGTACAAGCTCAATTTTGTGTTTTTCAACATCCTCTTTGAACATTATCTGGTCGAGTATGACCGAGCCAATGATGGCCATTACAATACCGATTAAAACCCTGAATGCAAAGGCGAGTTTGTTTTTTCCGACCGAAAGAATGATCTGTCTTTCGATCTGGATGATAATGATGATCATGATAATAGCCCCAATTGCTGCCACCAGCGTGCTGCCATGCAGGTATCTTTTTGTAAAGGCAAACCCGATAAATCCCCAGAGTGTGGCAATAATCAGAATTGCCGACAAATACTTCTTCACCGCTTTGGCAGAGGCTTCGCTTGAGTTTTTTACAATCGCATAATTATGCCCGGTGATGAAACAACCTGTTTTTAACCATAAATCTCTCATAACTTCAGATTTTCTTGTTCATAATTGTGGATTGGGTAATGGCAGAAATTCCCTTCATAAAACCGCGCTGGTACGAAAGAACCATTCTTTCCGACATGCCTGCGTTTCCTGCCATCTCTTTTTTCAGTTCATTGACCTTGTTAACATGGTCGAGCACAATATCCCGGCGGGTTTTCAGCTCTTCCACCAGGTCAATCAGCCCGGCGCGTGTGCGTGATGCCATGTGGTAATCAATTTCTTTAATGGAATCGCTGTAATAGGTTTCCACTTTTTGGATCAGAATTTCAAGATCGAGCTGGAGCAGCCGGATATTGTCGAGTTTGTTGCTTTCATCGGGGCTGACTAAAGCATCGTTGTATCCTTTGCTTTCAAAATCGGCCTGTAAAAAGGAATAAATGGCTTCAATGCCTTTTATTTCCCCATTAACAGGGATGTTTTTCGGATGAATATTGTGACTGTGCAGGTCGGGATGGTTTTCATTCTGGGGCAGGGCAGGAACACCGTTGACCGGTTCCGGGTTTTGTTTCTTTTTAAAAAGGTTGAATAATCCCATAGCTTTATTTTTTTAACGCGGTTAATGGTCTGTAAAATCAAAAAGGGAAAATTTCAGCGCAGACAGGTATCAGTTCGCTATTGTTTTATCCGGTTTTTGTTTTCACAGCATGCTGTTTCAATTAGATTATTTTCACGGAAATATGTTACTGAAAACTCAGGCTTTTTTCTCATCCGGAAATAAAATACAGAAACAGTGATTTTGAGTTGTCAACTCTCAAAACCGGAGGTTTATTGCGCAAACAGTTAAAAAAAATTCATTGTTGTCCGGTAAAAATTTAAACCGGATTAGACGTATTGCCACCTAACCCGGTATGGCTACCTTTAAAGTTGCAAAACAAAATAGAAACCATGAGCAAAAGTACAAATTTTAGCGGACAGCCGGTTTTTAACCAGATAATAAAGTTCATTGACAAGGGTGAGATTAGGAAAATAGCCAGGGAACATAATGAAGAACGATATATCAAGAAGTTTAGCACATGCCATCATCTAATTGTAATGCTGTATGTTACTTTGGAGGGATTTCAATCGATCAGGGAAGTGATTTTAGGCCTTTTATCCAATGCACAAAAGCTTTCGCATCCAGGATTGTCATATCTGGTGCGCCGCAGTACTTTCTCCGATGCGAACAAAAAGAGGAGCAGTAAGGTTTTTGCCGACATTTATATGGGTATTTATCGCAGGTATTTATCTGCTTTAGCAGACAGCCGGTTAAGCGATA
>JAJUGS010000109.1 GCA_029265875.1 Prolixibacteraceae bacterium | reverse complement strand
TCGGCCGGCCGGCCTTTCAAAACAGTAATTTCTGCTTCGTTTCCGTCGATATCCAATGCTGAAAGATTGATTGCCGATTCTACCTGCGCAGGCAAAAGGTTGACCAGTTTCAGGATGATGTCGTTGGTTTTGCTGTCGCGCACAACCGACAGGGCCACTCGTTTTTTCACCTCTTCCCTTTTATCGGATAAACTGATTTGCGACGGAATGTAAATGTTGCCTGCATTTTGCCCGAAGAGTTTCTGCACATAATAACCGGTGGTTGGTTTAACTTCGGTGTTGTTGAAATAAATCAAATCGGGTGTCCACTGGGTGAAACCTTCTTTTGCCAAAAGTGGCGCGTACGAAGTCATCAACACCACATCGGCATTTCGTTCCACCGAAGTGAGGTAAAGTGCTTCCGACAAGGCAGTTTCAATATTGTTCGGTCGGCCCGGCAAATGTGCCGCATATTCGCCCAGGTAAACTTTTGATTTTGCGCGGTCGTACCGGTCGTAAAAATCCTGGTTGTGAATAAACCAGCCGGGCGGCTGATAATAGTGCTCATCAACCACCGGCACTTTCAGGCGGGTTGCCAAATCCCAGCCTTCCACGTAATCGGTCCCGGTGTAAAATGGCCCCACGGTTCCAATCACAATAATTTCAGGATACTTTTCGGTTACCGCCTTGTAAATCATGGTAAACCGTTCTTCAAAAATATCGGTAATCAAATCTTCGTTACCGATGCCAATGTACTTCAGGTTAAAAGGTTCGGGGTGACCGGCATCGGCACGTACTTTTCCCCATTTTGTGGATTTATCGCCGTTGGCCCATTCAATCAGGTCGAGTACTTCCTGAATGTATTCGTCCATGTCGCACAGCGGAATTCCGCCCTGCTGGCCGTGTCCGCAGGTGGCCGAATTCTGGCACGGAACACCGGCAGCAAGTACCGGCAGTGGTTCGGCGCCAATGTCTTCGCAAAACTGAAAATATTCGAAATATCCCAGCCCGGCAGATTGATGATAATTCCAGATATTGCGTTGCGGAACACGCGTTTCCAGCGGCCCCACCGTATTGTTCCAGTGGTAGATGTTCTGAATGCCGTCGCCGTGGGCCACGCAACCACCCGGAAAACGGACAAACCGCGGGTGCAAATCGGCAATGGCCTGTGCCAAATCAGCCCGCAAACCGTTCTTCCGTTGTTTGAAAGTATTTTGCGGGAAAAGCGAAATCATGTCAAGCGCCACTTTCCCCTTGAACTGCGGAATAACTTCGAGTTTTGCCTTGCCGGCTGTTTTGTTGGCTGCAATTTGAATTTCATATTTTTTCCAGTCGCCACTTATTTTTTTTGTTTTGCCTTCTGCCAGAATTTCGCCCGATTCACTGGTTAAACGCACCAGCAAAATTCCGGAGCCCTCCAGCGATTTTGCAAATACCGAGAAATTGTATTTTTCACCCTGTTTAACGGGGATTCCGGCAAATCCCTCGTTTACCAGTGCGGCTCCTTGATTTTCTATAGAAAGTACAGCAAAATGTTTGTTGTTTTCGTGTATGGGATTAATTGAATCGACGGAAAACGTTGCTCCGTTTCCTGTCAGCGACCAGGCTTTTGTGGCGTTCCACGATGGGTCGCGGCCCGATTTGTCGGAGAGCCTGTATTCAAAACCGCGGTTTTGCACCAGTTCAGCATACAATCCGCCATCGGCTGCGTAGTTGATATCTTCGAAAAATACCCCGATTAACTTGTCGCTGATGGGTTTGCTGTTTTCGGGAGCCACCGAAATTTCGGCTTTTACCATTTGCAAATCTTTGAACCGCACGGCATCTTTTCCAGTATTGTCAGCACGTTCTTCTTCGTGAAACCGGCTCCACTGCTGCCATTTTATCAAAGCATCAATCTGTTTCCATGCAATTTTCAAAACCACACCAACCTGTTTTTCACCTTCCACAACAACAGTTTCACGGGAATTCAAACGCTCGCTTTCTGTGGCTGCTTCGGTAGCCGAATAAGTTTTAAAATCGGCAGTTGTGGTTTTGAAAAGTTTCATTTGACCGGCTGTTTCACCAATCCAGGTAACCACGTAATATTTTTTGCTGTTGTCAAATGCAACTTCAAGCCCCGAAATATTACCCGAATCCATTACTTCGGGGTACGACTGCCGTTTCCAGTTGAACAAATCGGTGCTGGCGGCATGCGCAAACTGGCCAATGCCGGTGTTTAGTGTCCACAGGCAGTGAAACAATCCATCTTTATCCTGAAAGAGCAAAGGGTCGAACATTTTTTTCTGGCTTCCCCAGGCGCCAAAATCGCTTGCCAAAAACCTGAATTCAGGGCCGATCGCTTGCCAGTTTTCCCTGTCGACACTCCATGCAAAGTGCAATCCTGCAGTGTTGTTGTGCCTTCCGCTGGTGTAAGCAAAAATATAGGCCGAGTCGGGTTCGTTGGCGAATATTTTCAATCCCGGAATCAGAAAAAATGCTGCAATCAACAATATTTTGAATTTCATTTTCAGGCTGGTTTAGTTGATTTTATAAAGTCCGCAAGCGTGAGGTTTTAGTTCTTGTTCAAAGGTTCCGGTGAATTTGCCAAGACTTTTCCCCGTCCACAGGTTGGTGATTTTACATTTTCCTCCGATTCCGAGCCTGGCAAGTTCAACGCCCACTTTTATTGGTTTCTCGTTATCCGAAATATTGAACAGCGCGAGGTAGGTTTCGCCGGTAACTTTGTTTTTGGATGTTACTGCAACCTTTCCATTTTCATTGAAAAGCTGCTTTACTTCCGAGCTTTCTTTGTGCATTTTCAGCACTTCTTTATTGGTGAGCAGCGAAAGTGTAAACTCATCATTGCTGGGCATATCTCCGCCAAACATCAGCGGCGATTTGAAAATGGCAAAGAAAGTCATCAGCGAATATTGTTCGTCGCGTGTGAGACGGGTCATCCGGTCTTCGCCACGTTCGCCGCGAACCGAAATTCTACCCAGCGGAATCATGTCGCAGTCGGGCCAGGTGCCGGGCGCAATGTACGGATACCAGCGCTGCGCCACGTCCATCAGGTGGGTGAGGTGACCCCAGGTATCCCAGACATCATCCACCATCCGCCACATGTTGGCATGTTCTTTTACATGTTCTGCGTCTTTAAAAGGTGTTTCGCCCGGCGATGTGCTCAGCACAATCGGACGGCCACACTGGTCGATGGCGTTTCTGATAAGTTCGATTTCAGCTTTGTGGTACGGGCGCGAGAGGTCATCCACTTTTACAAAATCGACACCCCAGCTTGCGTACAGGTTAAAAATTGAATTGTAATATTCCTGAGCACCCGGTTTGCCAGCCAGAATCGTGTAATTGTCACGCAGCCAGGGGCATTGCAATTCGGTGGAGTAAATCTCGTCGGCAGTAATTCCGTTGGTCCCGAGTATCGGCATTTTTTTTTCCACCGCCATTTTGGGTATTCCGCGCATAATGTGGATGCCAAATTTCAAACCTTTGCTGTGAACAAAATCAGCAAGCGTTTTAAACCCGTTTCCGTTGGCAGCAGAGGGAAAGCGGTTAACGGCAGGCTGGTAGCGGCCATATTCGTCGATTACATAACGCGGGTCGGTTTGGTTGTAACCACCGGCTTTGTCGTTTTCCACAAACCAGCGGATATCCACCACAATGTATTCCCAGCCAAACTGTTTCAGCTTTTCGGCCATGTAAACAGCGTTGGCTTTTACCTCGTGCTCTTCCACGGTGGGGCCATAGCAATCCCAGCTGTTCCAGCCCATGGGCGGCGTTTGTGCCCAGTTTTTGAATTCGCCTTTTGCAAAAGTTTTATTTTGAGCCGGCGAAGTCAAATATAAAGCCGATGCTGTTAAAAGAAGGGTGGTGACTTTGAGAAAACAGAATTTATTCATTTGTAAAACAGGATATTAATTGGTTTAGCATTTCTTTTGAATCTACCGGTTTTTCATCAGCCTGCCGGTTTTAACAAAAATAGTTTTATTGATTTATTTGCTTTAATACAAACTCGTCAATTAACAATTAGAAAATCTGCATGTGCCATGATTGCCACCACAATCGCTTTTTTAAGTATTGAAATTTGTTTGCGGGCATTATTTTTTTTAAAAATCGATGGATCAGGGATTGGGGCCATTATCTTTAATGACCAGCCAAACATGCCTGAAAATTCCCGTTTCGGCTTTCCATGATATTTCCGATTCTTTGTTAACATCAATTCTGATCGCAATCACATTCTTTTCGTTTGGTTTCAGGTGGGGTGTAAGGTTAGCTTTTGAATGCAGTTTACTACTCACCGAATTTCGTACCGCGAAACCATTCACGAAAATTTCGTGTTGCGTGGGGATACCTTCGAGTTCGATCATAATTTTTTTTCCACCCCAATTATCAGGTATTTCAAAATTTTTCCTGTACCATCCGGTTTCAGTGGTTTTTCCTGCTTTTTCTGTTTTTTTGAGAGATTCAGTAATTATAGAATCGGTACTCCAGTCGTGTGGTAAATCGATGCTTCTCCACCCCATGTCGTTGAAATCTGTTTCTTTGGCGGCTGAATAATTGCCGAGGCTGAATTTCCAGTTTAAATCGAAGAGTTGTTTTTGGATAATATCATCATTTGTAACCGTACATTGTTGCAGAACTCCCCCCGGAAGCAGGAGAATGAATGCGATCAAAAATTTCCGGACAAACATGTTTTATTATATTGTAATTTTCCTTTTACCCGATATTATAACAGCCCTGGTCAACCGGCTTTCAAGCTAAATTTAAGAAATACAGCGTTTTGCTTTATTTGTTTGCGAATTGGCAAAACCGGAAAGCAGCTATTTCCCAAATTTAAAATCAGGTTAAAATTATGTACACACAATAAATTGATGTGTAAAAGATTCGTCAATCATATATCAGAAAACGGTCAACCATTAAAATCGCGCTCAGGGTAAAAAACTGTGATTGACTTTTTGATTAATTTTACAACTGCCACATTGATGAAACGAGTTAAAAATGAAACTGATAAAACAATTAATCCTGGCTTTTACTGGCATATTTTTTATTCAAACCCCCTGCAATGCGCAGAAAATTGTAAAATTAGGAATCGAAGAAGGTTTATCAAACGAGAATGTTATAAGCATTGCACAAGACAGGAATGGTTTTATCTGGATAGCTACAAAGGACGGCTTGAACCGGTTTGATTCCAACTCGTTTCAGGTGTATAAATCTTCAGAAAATGAACCCAATACAATTTGCAGTAATGTTCTCAATTATGTTTATGCCGATAAGCATGACGATGTAATCTGGATTGCATCGGAAAAAGACGGAGTGGATGCTTACAATTATAAAAGCCGTGTTTTCACGCATTACAAGCATGATTACAGTAACCCGGAAGCCAATGATTTGGGGGCAAACGGTGTAACTCATATTGATGGGGATGAAAACGGAAATATATGGTTTGCCACCTACGACGGTGGGATTGATGTATTAAACAGGGAAACCGGACGTTTTACCAACTACAATGTTCAAAACACGCCGGGTTTGGGTTCAAATTACAACTGGTGTGTTTTATACGATACCGATGAAAGGGTTTTTGCCGGCCATGTTACCGAAGGTTTCAGCATTATCAACCCCAAAACAGGGAAAGCCGTTAATTACAAACACAACCCGGGAGACCCGGCATCGCTGCCCGATAATACGGTTACCTGTATGTTTATTGATTCGAAAAAGCAAATCTGGATTGGCACCCGCAATGGATTGGCCCTGTTTGACCCTGAAACAGGCAAGATGCAGAACTTTTTTCACGACAATAAAGACCCCTTGTCATTATCAGGCAATGCGATTGAAAGCATTATTGAACCGGAAAATTCTGAATTGTGGTTTGGAACTGAAGGCGGCGGAATAAACATCTTAAAACTGAATGATCCGGTTAACACCGGCAATCCGGGAAAATTCAGTTTCGAACATATTGGTTTTGCCGTAACACCTGATGGTTTATCAAGTCCATCGGTACAAACCCTTTTTCAGGACTCATTTGGGAATATCTGGATTGGCGGGTACGGAAGCGGGGTTAATTTTATATCTAAAAAAGAACCCTTTTTTAACCAGATCAACTACCTGCCACTTATTAACAACACCAACAGCCTGAACAGCAAACCGGTAATCGGAATTTGTACCGACAGCGACGATAATGTTTGGTTTGCCAATGGAGCAGGGGGCATCTGTATTTATCGTGAGGGAAAGAAAATCAGGGAGATAACAAAAATTGATAGTAGCCCAAAAACATTAAACGTATTGAGTGTATTCAGAGATAAAGCCAACGATATCTGGATTGGAACCGATGACGGCAGAATTTTCAGGTACAACCACAAACTGAAAAACTACCAGCTTCTTACGTGTTTCGATAATCTCAAAAACATACCAATATATAGCTTTTTCGAAGATACAGAACAGAATTTATGGATTTCAACCGACATCGGGTTATATGTTTATCATATACCAACAGGGCAATCAAAAGGATTCACTGTCGACAATTCATCACTGATTGATAATAATGTTAGGGCAGTTTCTGAAGACATGAACGGAAATATCTGGGTGGGGGCTCTTGGGGGCGGGTTAGCTGTTTACGATAAAAATTTCAGGCTTTTGTATGATTTTGGCCGGCAGTTCAGATTTTATTCGATTTTTCATGTTTACCGCGATTCAAAAAACCGGATGTGGGTTGCCAGCCAGAATGATCTTTATCTGTTTAAAAACTACAATGTAAATGATATTATCAGGATTGGAAAATCTTCGGGTTTGGCGGAGTCGAATGTCAGGGCAGTAATTGAAGGAAATTCCGATAACGAAATCTGGATCAGCACCACAAACGGTATCAGCCACATTGACATTAACACGATGCACATCAGTAATTTTGATGCAGTTGATGACATTGCCTATGGTGACTACCTGAATGGTTCGGTAACAAAAACACGCAATGGTAAGATTTATTTTGGTTCTCAAAATGGCGTCACCTGGTTCAACCAGGTTCCTGAACAAACAACAATAACAAAGCCGGTTGCGGCATTTACCGGTTTTGCAGTGGCAAACAGCAAAAATTACCTGGGGCAGTTTAACGATATACCTGTTTACGAAGAAATTGTATTAAACCACAATCAAAATTCGTTTCAGATAAATTTCAATGTACTCGACTATTCAATGGCAAAAAAAGTAGAATTTATTTATCAGATGGAAGGCCTCGACAATGGCTGGTATCTTGTAAATACCGGACCAGAAGTTACTTTCCGAAACCTGAAACCCGGAAAATATGTTTTTAACCTGAAATCAAGAATCCAGAACAATGACTGGCCCGATGAAGTCAGCTCCCTTGTCATTCGTATTAAACCGCCAATCTGGCTTACCAGCTGGATGATAATGTTATACGTTTTGGTTTTGATAGTGATTTTTATAATGATTATGCAGTTTTATACCAACAAACTAAAGGTTGAAAACGATTTGTTGCTTGAGAAAAAGAGCCGCCAGCAGGAACATGATCTGAACGAGGAAAAACTCCGGTTTTTTACCAACATCACCCATGAATTGAGAAGCCCGATGACTTTGATTTTAGGCCCGCTTGAAGACTTGCTTGCCGACGAAACCCTGAACCCTGAACAATTAAAAAAAATAACCATGATTCAGCGGGTTGCCAACCGGCTGCTGCAAACCGTCAATCAATTGCTCGAATTCAGAAAATCGGAAAATAAAATCAGAAAATTAAGTGTGATAAAAGACGATCTGGCTACCTATATCTACGAAATAGGGGAAAAATACAAAGACCTGAATAAAAACAAAGACATTGATTTTGAAATCGTTGTTCCCGATTACAGGATTGAAATGTTTTTTGACCCCGATGTCCTTTCAATGATCATGGACAACCTTCTTTCAAACGCATTTAAATACACCGCACGGGGAAAAATCAGGCTGGAGTTGAACAAAATTCAGGAAGCCGGAATTGATTATGCTGAAATTCTTGTTGCTGATACCGGTTATGGTATTTCGGCAGAAGATTTGCCCCGTATTTTCGACAGGTATTACCAGGCAAAAAATACAGCGCACCCCGTTAAAGGAACAGGTATCGGGCTGGCCCTGGTAAAAAATATGATCGATTTACATGAAGCAGAAATCACAGCATCCAGCCGGCTCAACGAAGGTTCCGTTTTCAGGGTGAGGTTCCTGCTCAACAACAGCTATCCGGATGCCATCCATTATTACCCCGCCGAAATTCAACTCGAAGAATCGGAAGAAAATGCAAAGAATGTGATCCTGGTGGTTGACGACGATCCCGAAATTATCGGGTACATCAAAGATTCTCTCAGCGATTCCTATACTATCATTTCGGCCCGAAACGGAAAAGAAGGATATGACCTGGCGAGCGAGGAGATTCCGGATATTATAATCAGCGATATTATGATGCCGATTATGGACGGTATTGAAATGTGCAGGATTATCAAACAGGATGTCAGGACCAGCCATATTCCGGTAGTTTTGTTAACGGCAAAAGGCTCACTGCAGGATCAGAAAGTGGGTTATGACGTGGGGGCTGACTCGTACCTCACAAAACCTTTCAGCAGTAACCTTTTAAAAAGCCGTGTAAAAAATATTATCGATGCCCGGAAAAAATATTCGTTGTCAAGCACGTCGAAGTTCAAACAGAAACAGGAGTTGCTGAATGAATCAATCGGAGAACTGGACAAGGAATTCCTGAAAAAACTGACAGATACTATTGAAGCCAACCTTGAAGACGAAGAGTTGAATATCTCGTACATTGCAACACAATTGAACATGAGCCATTCAACACTTTACCGGAAAATTAAGGCGCTTACCAACCTCACCGCCAACGAATTTATCCGGAAAGTACGCATCAATTATGCAGAACAGCTTCTGCTGACCAATAAATACAACATTTCAGAAATCATGTATCGGATTGGAATCAACAGCAGCAGTTATTTCAGGCAGTGTTTCAAAGAAGAGTTTGGCATGAACCCGAGCGAATATCTTCAAAAGTTAAAAGAAAACTGAACGCAAATTGCGGTTCTTTTTTTGCTTTCAGGTTGAATTAACAGATTTTAAGTTGGAAGACATGGTTTTGGCTGCGATATTGTTTTGTGGCTAATACCGCCGAATTTGTGATGTAAAAATCCTAAAATCAGTCTGACTTTTTTTATGAAATTGACCAAATTGCACCCAATCATTTACCTGAATTATAAAGTAATTGTTTTTATAATGCCGTGAAACCGATTTTAAACATAGCATTTGCTGTTCTGCTTTTTTCAGTTATTTCTTACGGACAAAGCATTTCGGTACACGACCCGGTTATGGCGAAACAAAACGATACTTATTATTTATTTTGCACGGGCCGGGGGATCAGTGTCTGGTCGTCAAAAGACATGAAGGAATGGAAACGCGAACAACCTGTTTTCGCGGAACCACCCAAATGGGCAGTTGAAGCAGTGCCCGGTTTCAGGGGGCATATCTGGGCACCCGACATTTCATTTTTTAACGGAAAATATTACCTCTATTATTCGGTTTCGGCTTTTGGGAAAAATACCTCGTGTATCGGCTTGGCCACCAACAAAACGCTCGATCCTGCCGACCCTGAATTTAAATGGACTGACCACGGAAAAGTAATTCAGTCTTTCCCCGGAGAAACCAACTGGAATGCCATCGACCCCAACCTGGTGGTTGCCGGCGACGGAACTCCATACTTAAGTTTTGGTTCGTTCTGGGATGGTTTGAAACTGGTAAAACTAAACAGCGAGGCAACAGCTCCGGCTGAAGATATAAATGCTATCCCCACAATTGCTTCGCGAAAAAAACTACCTACCGACCCCAATCCACCTGCCATTGACAATAATCCGAAAGATGCCGGTGGAAATGCCATTGAAGCTCCTTTTATTTTCAAAAAAGGGAATTACTACTATCTTTTTGCTTCTATCGATTATTGTTGCAAAGGGAAGAACAGCACCTATAAAATGATAGTTGGCCGTTCGGAAACCATTCCCGGTCCGTATATCGACAAAAACGGAAAACCAATGGCAACCGGTGGCGGAACCATTCTGTTGCAAGGCAACGAAAAATGGCACGGTGTGGGGCACAATTCTGCCTACACTTTTCTCGGAATTGATTATATCGTTTTTCACGGATACGATGCCGATGATGAAGGTAAATCGAAACTGATTATTAAAAAATTGGACTGGGATAGCGAGGGTTGGCCGGTAGTTGCAGATTATTAAACAAAAATGAAACAAACCAAAAATGCTGAAATTTCAACTCATAGTAGTCCTGACTTTTTGCGTTTTACTATCGCAAAGTCAGACACACTGGGAAAGTATAATTACCGAAACCGATGAATTTAAATATTACTTACCGGTTACTGAACCAGCCGAAGACTGGAAAGCACTCAATTTTAACGATGAAAACTGGCTCACCGGGAAAGGAGGATTTGGTTACGCCGACAACGATGATAATACAATTGTTGCAGCAACTAAATCACTGTTTTTACGCAAAACCTTTTCAATTCCAAATACAGTCAACGTATTTAACCTGATGTTGGACATTGATTATGACGATGCTTTTGTAGCCTATTTAAACGGCGTTGAAATCGGGAGGTCAGAAAACCTTCCAGCCGGGAAACCCGGAATCAATACCGAATTTTCAGCCGATCACGAAGCACAGCTTTACCAGGGCGGCCAGCCAGACCGGGTTATGGTTTATCCGGGTTTGCTGATTCGCGGTACCAATATTCTTGCCGTTCATATTTTGAATACCAGTTCAACTTCTTCCGATTTGTCGGCCCGTGTTTTTCTGAATGCCGAAATTGAGGGCAATCAAATTATCTTCAACAAGGTTCCTGCCTGGTTCAAAGAACCGGTTTCAAAAATTGCTTCCGACCTGCCCATTATTAAGATTAATACCGAAGGAAAAACCATTGTTGACGAGCCTAAAATAACGGCCCGAATGCAGGTGATTAATAACCCGAATGGGGTAAACAGGTTCGACGATACAAACTACGAATACGACGGGTTTATCGGGATTGAAATCAGGGGAAATACTTCGCAAATGTTTCCGAAAAAAAGTTTTAACGTTGAAACCCGTTTAAGCGACGGTTCCAACAACAACGTTTCGTTGCTTGGCCTGCCAGCCGAAAACGATTGGGTGCTGCATGGCCCATATTCCGATAAATCACTGATGCGCAACGCACTGGCTTACAGCATTGGAAATGCCATGAGCGACCGCTGGCATCCGCGCACAAGGTATGCCGAAGTTGTAATTAACGGTGAATACAGGGGTGTATATTTGCTCGTCGAAAAAATTAAAATCGATAAAAACAGGGTCAATATTGCCAAGCTAAAACCCGAAGATAATTCGGGCGATCAATTGACCGGCGGCTACATCATCAGTATCGACAGGGATCAGGAAGGAAGCTGGAACTCGCCATTTATGGGAAGGACCGGCAGTGTGGATGTACCTTTTTCGTATGTCGATCCATCCTATGAAGATCTCACGCCTCAACAGCGGTATTATATCAGGTCGCACATCATCGAGTTTGAATACGCCCTCCATGGCAAGGATTTTAAAGACCCAAATCTCGGATACAGGGCTTACATTGATGTTGAATCGTTTATCGACTATTTTATTATTACCGAACTGAGCCGCAACCTCGATGGCTACAGGGTAAGCGTTTATTTTCACAAAGACAGGGACAGCAAAGGTGGTAAACTTGTGATGTCGCCGTTTTGGGATTTTAATATTTGTTTTGGTAATGCTAACTTTTTCAGCGCTGGAAACGAAAAAGGATGGGCATCGGACGGTATCGGTGCCGGCGACTGGTACGAAATTCCCTTCTGGTGGGACAAATTCAGAACCGACCCCTACTTTGAAACCATGCTAAAATACAGGTGGGAGAAACTTCGCGAAAATGTGATCAGCAAAAGCACCATTAATAATTTTATCGATTCGTGCCAGAACGTTTTAAAAGATGCGCAGGTCAGAAACTTCGAAAAGTTTAACATACTGAATACTTATGTTTGGCCCAACAATTATGTTGGCGGGTCTTACATAAACGAAGTAAACTACCTGAAGAAATGGATTAGCAACCGAATCGACTGGCTTGACCAGGAAATAGATAAAATTGTTCCATCGTTTGTTGTTTCCAGCCCTGAAATACCAATTGAAAGTATTAACCCGATTGTTTATCCTAATCCATTCAGCCAAAGTTTTAAAATTGAATTTGATGCTCAGACGCCTACAAAAACTGACATCATTATTGAAAACCTTTTAGGGCAAATTGTTTGCAGGAAAACAGTAAACATGGTTCCTGGTCTTCAAACGATCAGTTTTACCTACGATGAATTGGGGCGAAATGGTAATACATTTATTTACAGAATTATATCTGATGGAAAATCGGTGAAATCGGGAATTGTTTTGCATAAATAAGAAAAACTGGATACACGAATCATAAGTACCCGATCACTTTGAACCGTAAGCAACAGATGGGTACAACGTTAATCCGTGAATTTTACTGCCGGCTGAAAACAAAAAATGCCTGAAATTCATTGATTTCAGGCATTTTCGTTAATTCTGGTTATCCTTTCAGCTCTCCTAACAGACGGAAGTTGCAACCCAAATTGTGATAGTTTGGTGTGATTTACCACCGAATTGATTCAATTCTTGAAATTATTTATTTGATTTTGTTTGAATATAATCGAATCTATTGCACTAAACATAATCTAACATATGCGGGGTTGGGTTCCGGTGAAATTTCAAATTATGAGTTCAATCCGCTCGCATTAAAGTAATGGCGGTTGCAATTAATAAAAATAAGAATGGCAGCTTTTGAAAACCATCAATGCGCGCTCTGAAGAAAAATAACAGGTGATTGTCTGGGAGGTCGATAAGGTATTAGCAAGACAAGTCTTGTGTAAAACTATATTGAAATTGCACAAATTAAAAATCCTGACCATTTTGAGAAGAGCCAGGATTTAAATAAATGTGCGTTCGATTTAGTGCTGATAAATGGTTGATAAGATTATTTCAATGCATAACAAGAATTTTATTAGTGCTGATTTTCGCGTATCAACTTAATCAACAATTTCGTTTTCAGTTTTTAATTATCTGATATGTCTTTGATTTATTATTATTTCGAATGAAAATTGTATAAATTCCTGATGGTAACTCAGTTAAATCAATTAATTCGACTAATGAATTGGTTTTCATTACCTTTATGGTTTTACTTGTATTATCAATAAGTTTTATCTCATATTCTTTATTACTCAGAAATCCTGAGATGCTGACAAATCGATTTGTTGGATTTGGCCACAATAGGAATTCTTCATCAAGTTTATAGTTATTAGAACTATTGATTAGCAAATCACTTTTTAAATTATCTTGATGAATTACGATGGATC
>JAJUGS010000062.1 GCA_029265875.1 Prolixibacteraceae bacterium | reverse complement strand
GCAATTCATGCTATGGGAATATAATTCATTTTGAAATAAAGCAAACAGCGGGATCAGAAAAAGATTCCGCTGTTTTTTTTGCATTAAAGTATCATTTCGGATGATTTGATCCCGTGATTAATAGAATCAGAAACTTGGGGTGCCTGTTGTAGGTGATTCAAATTAATTGTAACTTTTATTATTTGATTAGCAACAAACTAACAAACATGATGTTTGTAAAAATGGTAGCAAATGTCTTGATACAAAAGCTCACCACGCTTGTTGAAGCCAACATGGCTAACGAGAAATATGGACCTGAAGAACTGGCCCATGATGCCGGCATGAGCCATTCAAATCTCAACCGAAAACTTAAATCGGCCACAAACCAAAATGCCAGCAAGTTTATACGTGAGATAAGACTTAAAAAAGCCAAAGAATTATTACAAAATGAAGGACTGACAGCCGCGGAAATCTCCTATCGTGTGGGTTTTGGCAGCCCCACTTATTTCAATAAATGTTTTCACGAATTCTTTGGCTATGCGCCGGGAGAAATGAGAAACCATAATTCTCACGCCAACCATAACAATATCAACCACAATCAGAAAATAAAAGCAGAAAACCAGAAACCCGGAAAATTAAGAATAGCAGCCGGAATTTTTGCTTTGATATTTATTACTGCCCAGGCCTGGTTTATCATTCACAAAATCAATGTAAACAGGGCAGTTAATAAAATAATCCCGAGGGCAATGGAAATCCATGACGAGGGAAACTTTTTTGATGCATTTTATCTGCTCAAAAAAGCAGAAAAATATATTCCAAATAAAAATGAGTTTTTGAAACTTGATTCTGCTTATTCATCTTATCAAAGTATTTATACCCATCCGCCGGGTGCAGAGGTATATTTTAAGGCATACTCCGATACCACCGAAAATTGGAGATATTTGGGAATCACACCTGTCGATTCAGCAAAACTTCCCAGTCTTACAGTATTAAAATATAAAATAGTAAAACAAGGTTATGATACTGTAATTGCGGTTCAACCCACAGTATGGGATTTTTACAGAAAACTTTTTACAGCAGGTACAACCCCTGAAGGAATGGTGTCGGCAACAGCTGCATTTTTAGATTTTCATGGGCATGTCGCTGCTGGCACAATCCCTTACTGGATGGAGCTATCAGAAATTCTTGGGAATGATTCGACCACAAGTTACTTTATCGACAAATTTGAGGTTACAAATGCACAGTATAAAAGGTTTATAACATCCGGTGGTTATCAGCACAGAAAATATTGGAAACACCCGTTTGTAAAAGATAAAAAACAACTTTCATGGGAAGAGGCAATGGCGCTTTTCATCGACCAGACTGGCAGGCCGGGCCCTTCAACCTGGAAAGCAGGAGATTATCCGCGAAATGAAGAAGACTACCCTGTATCAGGGATAAGCTGGTATGAAGCTGCTGCGTATGCCGAATTTGCCGGAAAAGAGCTGCCCTCATTTTCGCATTGGATTGCAGCCAAAGGATTGGAAACCTTTGAATCGTATGTGCTGTCCAAAAGCAATTTTAAGTATGAAGGCCCTGCCAAGGTTGGATTCTATAAAGGGATGAACGCTTATGGCTCTTATGATATGGCAGGAAATGTAAGGGAATGGTGCTTTAATGGAAATTCATCGTCACGCACAACCTGTGGCGGAGCATGGAACGATGCCTTTTATGCTTACCGGGACGTTAATATTATCAATCCGTTCGACCGCTCCGAAAAGAATGGGTTCAGATGTGTAAAGTACATCGAAAAAGAGAAGATACCTGCATTTTGTTTTGATACCTTAAATTTTGGCAGTCCGCATCCTGAAATGAATTATCGCCAATATCTGGTAAATGATGATGTTTTCAAAACGGTTAGGGACCAGTTTTTATATGCCAAATCGCCTCTGGATGCACGGGTTGAATGGAGAGACGATATCAATAAAAACTATATTTTACAGAAGATCACTTTTAATACGGTTTACAACGATAAACGAATAGTTGCTTATTTATGCCTGCCAAGAACTTCAATTCCTCCTTATCAAACCGTAATTATGTTCCCCGGAATTGACTGGTTTAATCCGGGAGGATCAAGCGAAAATATGATTAGAGACCAGATTGCCGGAGTAAATTATTATTTAAAAGATGGCCGGGCAATTGTGTTCCCGGTTTTATATGGTTCACTTGAACGGGCCTATGACAATGATAACACAACGGATAGTTTAACTAATGGCATGGTTAATCAGATAAATGACTTCAGCAGGTTGGTCGATTACCTTGAAACCCGTGAAGATATTGATGCCGATAAGATTGCTGTTTGGGGTGCAAGTTGGGGTGGTGTATTATCTTCATTGATCCCCGCTATTGATAAAAGGGTGAAAACTTCCATCCTTTATATTTCCTGTGCTTCTCCTGTTGATAAGGAATTTCCTGAATGGAGCGCAATAAATTTTTTATCGCGTATAAATATACCCACACTCATGCTCGAAGGAAAGTATGATATTTATTTCGATTATAAAGGGTGGATCAAACCTACGTATGATTTTTTAGGAACCCCTGTAAAAGACAAAAAACTGGTTTTATACGAAACGGATCATTTTATACCATTCAAAGATGCTGTAAAAGAATCACTCGGCTGGCTCGATAAATATTTTGGGCCGGTGCCCAAAAAACATTGATTTATTTTATCATTAACATCTTCTGTTAAATTAGTCTCCTGCACAATAATTTCAATCCCTGCACAAAATTTTCAATCATTTATCAGATTTTTCAATTCGATGGTCAATCGTTGCTATGCAGTACCCTCAGCTATTTCCGAAATTTGAACTAAGTTTTCAAAGTTCTTAATATCAATTAATTAACAACAAAATACGATTGCCATGAAAAATCTGTTTTCACTAATTATTGCCGTATTACTGGCAGGTGGCTGCACGATCAACCACAAAATGATCAGTTCTGAAGATTTGTGCAAGGCCACAGTTGAAAATCCCCAAAACCACAAAGTGTGGTTCGAAAGTATTCCGGATAAAGACAAAACACTTGAATGTGGATTACCGGCATCAGGAACCATAAAAGGCTATTGTAACCTGATGGGAAATATCATTCCCGAAAAAAGCCGGTTTACCATCTGGAACTGGCAATGGAACCCGAAATCGCCTGACCGTGAAATATATGAAAGTATTGAAGGTACGATTACCGGGGAAAACGGTGAATCCTATTATTACACAGGTATCATTGTTTACGATGTGAAAAAAGAAACATTTACCGGTACCATGTATATTAATGGAGGAATCGGGAAACTTGACGGAATTATGGGTGAATGCCAGATGAAAGGCAGCGTCAGGGACGGGATCTCCATGTGGTCGGCACATGGTACACTGGCCATGGGTAATGGCTATGAAAAAGCAGAGTTGGTAAGCGTTGAGGATTCGAAAAAATAGGTATTATCTGATTTTAGGTTGAATACTGAATTAAAAACTACCGATTTCACGGCAGGTTCCGCAAAACGCACTGCTTTTCTGGTCGATATCTTCAACGTATGTGCTCGACCGCATCACGCAAACCGGGTTCAGGCAGTGTTTCAGGCCAAAAGTGTGGCCCAGTTCGTGAATGATTTCTTTGATCAACCGTTCAGTAAAAACTTTGTCATCGGCAGTAAGACCATATTTTTCGTTGCGTAACCGGTACCCTGAAACTATTCCGCAACGCCCGTTTAAAAAGGCCTGACCGTAAATAAAAGTCAGGATGGGAATAAACAAATCGACATTAAAAAGTGCAATTGTTTTTCCGGTGCCGGTAGCAAAATTACTTTCAATTTCATGCAGCAATCTGTTTCCATCGTACTGTTTACGCTCAGGACAGAAATACTCTCCCACATCAATAAAGCCTTCTTTATAAAGAACTGGTACACCGGTTACGCGGGCAATATCATCAACAATTTCAGGCAGCAGCTTTTTCTCAAAGCTGCCAAACGAAATTAGTGTGATACTATCAGGCTTCATTCAATTGATGGCTTGATTAATTCAGATTTTCCAGATGAATCAATTCGAACAGTTCATTTAAGCCTGTTTCAGACTGTATTTTCTGATTTTGTTGTAAAGCGTAACCCTGTCAACTTTCAGCGCTTTGGCAGCCGATGAAATATTCCAGTTATATTTATTCAGGATAAAGGAAATGTGTTGTTTTTCAACATCATCAAGACTTTCGACATTATAACTGACGCCCGTTTTTTCGATAGGCAGGTCTTTCAACGTTATCCTTTTCCCGTTGCCTACCACAATCGCCCTTTCAATCATATTCTCCAGTTCGCGGATGTTTCCCGGAAACGGAAATTCTTCCAATCTCCGGATGGCTGCCGGTTCGATGGTCATCAGCGGGCGGTTCATCGAGGTGCAATATTTTTTAATAAAATACTCTGCCAATAACGGAATATCGCCGGTTCTCTCCCTCAGCGGCGGAACATTTATCTGCACCACATTCAGCCTGTAATAAAGGTCTTCGCGGAAAGTGCCGTTGTCAACCATGGCTTTCAGGTCGCGGTTGGTGGCACAAATCACCCTGAAATCCGATTTTATCTCTTTGTTTCCGCCCACACGCATAAAACTCCTTGTTTCGAGAACACGCAGTAATTCAACCTGCATTTTTGGTGAAATAGTGGCAATTTCATCCAGAAAAATGGTTCCGTTATCCGCCATTTCAAACCGTCCTTTCCGGCTGTAAATCGCTCCTGTAAAAGCGCCTTTTTCGTGTCCGAAAAGTTCGCTTTCGAGCAGGCTTTCAGAAAGGGCACCGCAATGAACGCTGACCAGCGGGAAAAACCGTCGAGCCGAATTGGCGTGAATAGCCCGCGCCACCAGCTCTTTTCCCGTGCCGCTTTCGCCGTTAATAATAACCGATGCACTCGATTGCGCAACATTGGCAATTTCACGCAGAACCTTTTGCATTCCTTCACTTTCACCTATGAGGTCTTCCACATTCTCGAGCGAAATCACCTTTTCTTTCAGTTTTTCGTTTTCGTCCATCAGCGAAACCTGTCGCGAAGCATTTCTGATTAAATGTGTCAGGTCATCGGGATCAAAAGGTTTTGTAACATAATCAAAGGCACCTTCTTTTAAAGCCTGTACAGCCGTTTCTACGGTGGCAAAAGCGGTCATCATGATAACGATGGCATCCTTTTTCAGGTTTTTTATGCGTTTCAGCATTTCGAGGCCATCCATTCCCGGCATTTTTATGTCAGAAAGGATGATATCGAACTCTTCGGATTCAAGCATTTGGAGTGCTGTTTTTGCATCTTCGGCACAGGCTACTTCAAAACCGTCTTCGATAAACCAGTTGTACAACGAATCGCGGACAGAGCTTTCGTCGTCAACCACCAATATTGAAATCTTTTTTGTCATCGTTGTTTATTTTGGCTGAAATTAAAGGTAATGTTATAATAAAAGTGGTTTCTTTTCCTTTTACTGAACGTGCTTCAATTTTTCCTTTGTGACTTTGAATAATCCCGTGAACGATGGAAAGCCCGAGCCCGATTCCGCTGGTTTTTTCCTTAGTCGAAAAGAAGGGCTCAAAAATGTGCGGGATATCCTGTTCGGCAATACCCACGCCATTGTCGGTTATTTCAATCACAATGTGGTCGTCGCCAACATTTTTTGTGTGTACTACTATTTCGCCGTTTTCAGCAACTGCTTCGGTGGCATTTACGAGAATAGCCAGGCAAGCCTGTTTTATCTGGTTGGGGCTGCAATAAACCAGGTCCTTTTTAGCTGATAAATCGGCAAAAAAGTGGATTCCCGAAATTTTCATGGCATGGTCCATCAACCCGAAAGTATCATTCAGAATTTCGTGAATGTGCCTGGTCTCAAATCCATCCTGTCCTTTTCTCGAAAAATCGAGCAGTCCTTTTACAATATCGCCGCAACGTTTGGTTTCGTTTTCAATCAATTTCAGGTTTTTCAGCATGGTGGCAATTTTTTCCTGCGAAAGTTCGGGGTTACTCAGTTGTTTGTGAATGAGTTTTGTGTAAACCAGAATCCCTGACAGTGGATTATTGATTTCGTGCGCCACCGACAACGACAACTTCCCGAGCGAGGCAATCCGTTCAATATTAATCAGTTCACTTTGAACCTGCCCCAGTTCTTCCGTTTTTTTCTGCACCTTATATTCAAGCTGCTGGTTCCAGTTTTCGAGTTCGGTGCTGGCAGTTTGCAGGTTGTCGAGCATTTCGTTAAAAGCCACCGACACCATGCGCATATCCGAAAGCTGCGAGTCTGAAATACTAAGGCGTTTGCTCCGGTCGCCCTGCGTTACCGCCTCGCTGGCCCTGATAATTTCGTAAATGGGTTTTTTAATTTTCTTGTCGGTAAATACAATCAGAAAGAGAATCAGGAAAAAAGTTATCAGGGCTGCAAGGATAAAAAAATCGGTGGTTGATTCGTTCAATGAATTGTCGAGGTCTTCCAATGGCATTTTAATAATGAGCGAACCCAGCACTTTTTCTTCAGGTTTGTGGGCGTGACATTCGGTTGTTGAACACGAAGGATTATTGAGAATAGGTGATTTAATCAACAAATGCCGGATATTATCGTTACCGGGATTCATGATACATTCGCTGTTTGCATCCACAATGCGGTATGATTTTTTATCATACGAAAAAAGTTTGTTTATATCGGCATGACATCTGTTACAATCGGGGTCGCTGTGTGGCATTGTATTATCAGGAATCGATGTATAAACCAGGTTATTATCCTTGTCGTACATACTCACATTGTCAATCCCCGACATGGTATTTATCAGGTTCAGTATACGTTGCAGGTCTTCCTGGTCGTTTTCGAGCATGGCCTGGTACAACGAACTTTCAACCAGGTACCCGATGTTGTTTCCGTTTTCGGTGATGACCGATTTCATGTAATTTTCGTAAACCGAACGAAAAATAACGCTGAAAGAAACAAAAAGGAAAAAAGTGGAAAGGGTTGTAATAAGCACCACCCGACCGTAAATTGATGAACGGAATTTTACATAAGTAGTTTTTAAAGGAGACTCGTCAGACTTTTTATTTTTCTTTTTTCCGGTTCGGAACATGATGTCGGTTTTCAGTTGAATTGATGCGATAAAATTAGCTTTAAAAACTTGATTTCTCTGATGTTGTGTGTCTGAAAATTCCCATACAATGATTGAAGCCGCATATACAAAAAAAACGGACCGCAAAAATGAATTCTGCTGTCCGTTGGGTTATATCCTGAGGTCAGCAGGATTATTTTTTCACGAAAGAAATTGTTCCTGGAAGTTATTCCATACTTCGCGCGGGAATTCGGTTAAAGGTTGGTCGTAAAGTTCTCCACCATCCTGCATCACCACCTGAACAGAGCCGGGCGATATAAATCTCACCGATTCGGCAATAAAATCTTTTGCCCGTTTCAGTTCCTGGTTAAACCACTGCCGAGCTTCTTCGGCCAGGTAACACGAAATTGTTTCTGTTTTCCAGTTCGATGGCTGAATCTGGCAAATCCAGCCGTTTTTGTAAAATGCCGGGTCGGTGGTATCGTGGCTGTCGGCAAATCCCGTGCTGTTTGCTTTTTCAATTCTGCCGGTAAGCGGCGAAAGGATTTCCAGTTTTTTGCCTTCGTGTTCCACCATAATTAATACCTCTCCTTTTCTCACCCATTCTCCGGGTTCTTTCAGGAGCAGGTAATTTACGCTACCGGTAATGCGCAGCAAAAACTCATCGATTCCCACTTTTGCAAGTCCATCGGTTTGTAAATGCGCCCACGAGTGAAACTTGCTGAAGAAAATTCCTTTCGGAACCACAAACGAACCAGCGGTGAGCAACAGGTGTTCTTCAGCCTTTTCGGATGCTTTTCTTTTCCTGTTCAGTAAAAGCCAGAAGGGAACCAAAACAAGAAAAAACGTGATGATGACCAGGTACTCAATTCCTTTGGTCTCAAAAATATTAGAGTAAGTAAAACCTTCCATTTTTATATCGATTTAAAATTTGTAGCTGATTAATGTTCTTTACGCGCCCAGGCTGGCGATTCCCTCAAAACCGGCATCCGGGTTACAATCCATCTGAAAATCCAGATTTCGATAAAAATGATGGTGAGTGTCACCACAATTTCCATCCACGAGGGAACATACCTTACAGCGGCATCCCACCTGAACCCGATTACCGAAACATTCAGCCGGTTCAGTATAATTCCCAACATGGTTAATACGGCTGCCACTTTGATGAGCGTAATATTTTTTACCCGGTAACTATAGAAATACAGCACCATCGGTAAAATAACGAACCCGATGATTTCGGTTAAGAACCAGTAACCCATCGGTGTATTTAAATAATCCCATCTTTTATTATGAATGAAGTTCAGCACCTGTAAAAACAGGTAGGCGAACATGGCAACTGCGCAAATGCCCGATAAACTGTGTAAAATTCTGTTGTGTTCCTTGTGGCTTTTTTCGCTGATCTGGTCTGAAAAAACCTTATTGCTGATCGATCCTTCGAAAATCACCATCGACAAGCCGGCAAAAACGCTTGATACCAGAAACAGGAGCGGGATGAACTCGGAATACCACAACGGGTGGATTTTTTCCTTCGCCATCAGAAATAGTGCGCCGAGGCCCGACTGGTGCAAAGTGGAAAGTGTGATACCGAAAATCACCGCAGCCAGCGTCATTCCTGAGAGAATTCGCTGTGCTCGGCGGGCACCCAGCCATTCGGCAATGGCAGGCGAAAACTCGATTAGTTCGGCCAGCATGTATAGCAGAAAATGCCAGGCTACCAGGAATAGTACCGAATTGGTTCCGAAACTGTTACCAATTATCGGGTTGATTACATTCCAGGGTTTTCCGAGATCGAGCAGCAGAGCGCCGGCATAAAAAAGATAAGCCAGGAATCCGTTTAATACAGTAACTCTGACAATGGAGTGAAACTTTTTCTGATTCAGAATATAAACCAGGAATGTAAGAATGTAGGCACCACCGGCAAAAGCAACGCCGGTAACCACGTCGAACCCGATCCAGAGTCCCCAGGGAACTTCCTGTGTTAAGTTGGTAACTGCGCCAATACCGTTTGCAAATCGAATTACAATCAGAACCAGCCCGGTAATTATCACCGGAATTGAGATCACGTTAAACCAGGTAAACCATTTTCCCCTGGGTTTCATTTCGCTTAACAAAAATCTCCACATGGTTGGAGCTTTGCTGTTGCTAACAGCGGTTGCAGCCTGACTATTCATCTTCTTCGTTATTTTCGGGTTTGTTTTTGGTTGCTTTGTTGATTCCCAACAGCAAGGTTGGAACGAGTACGAATACTGAAGGGACACTGTACAAAAATCCCTTTGTCAGCGCCGGGTACGATGCGTTTTGAAGATTTGTTTTCATCCCGAGTTCATTCACAGGTACCGAAGAGAGGTACAAACAACCAGTTCCCCCGGCCACTGTTTCGCCATAAATTTTATCGACATAAACGCCTGGATTTTCCACTATTCTTTTGCGGGCTTCGGCAATCAATTCGCGGCGGGTTCCATAAAATAAAGCCACTCCGCAGTTTTCAACACAGGCCGGGATTTTTCCTTCGATGATCCTGTCGTAACACATGTCACATTTCTGGATTTTGGGATTGGCGCTGTGGTATTCAAATTTCGGCACGTCAAACGGGCACGAAACCATACAATACCGGCAACCCATACATTTGTCCTCGCGCCAGATAACCGGCCCTTCCTTGGTTTTATACATCGCCTTTGTCAGACAGGCAGCCACGCAGGCCGGTTCGTTACAATGCATACATTGGGTACGCATATAAACCTCGCCGTTAGGTGTACTGTAGGCGTTAATTACGCACCGTTGGGTTTCGCTGGTTTTTCTCAGTACACCTGCCACAAGTTCATCCTGTGGTAACGGGAAACCGTGTGCTTCGGCACAGGCATTTTCGCAATTGCGGCAACCCACACAGGCAAACGAATCATACAACACCCCGTGAAATTCAGTGTCATCAGCAGCCTTCGAATCGCTTCCGGCTGTTTTCATCCCAATTACTGTTAAACCGGTGACACCGACAACTTTGAAAAAATTTCTCCGATTTATGCTCACAATTAAAAGTTTTATTGGTTTGTTTTCAGTTTATCAGTCAGTTTCTATTTTGATACATCGATAAATCTTGTCTGAAATTCTTCCCAGATCTCGGGACCCAGGTCTGCCAGAACTTCATCCTTCAGCTCACCGCCATCCTGCAAAACAATGTGTTGGTAAACAAGCTGGTTGTTATTGGCTGTGTTTGCCAGAAAATCTTTCAGACGGGTGAATTCGTCGTCGAGCCACTCCCTGTATTTTTCAACCATAAACATAAAACCAGTGTCTTTGAGCCAGTTTGCAGGTTCAATTTTATAAATCCAACCTTCGGTAAACGAAACAGTATTGAGTTTTGCGGGTGACTTCAGCAGCGCCTGGTTTTGTTCCCTGATATATCCGGTTATTGGGGAATAAATATCAAGCTGTTTCCCTTCGTGTACCAATGAAAAAAGTTTTTCACCTTTTCTGATTCTTTCACCAGGTTCTTTGAATTTGATTTGAGTAATGGCGCCCGTAATTCTTTTCATAAAATCGTCAACACCCACGTTTACCAATCCATCAGGCTCCATAAAAGCCCAGGTGTGCGATTTCCCGTAATACAATCCTTTGGGCGACCTGATTGTTTTTTCGTTTAAAACGGGAGCAATTTCCAAATCTTCTCCACTGATTTCTGTGGTATTTCTGCGTCTTGCAAACAGGTAAACAGCCAGCGCGATTAATGCGAGAATAAGAATGCCCCCCATTAACAAACCTCCTGAATTTCGTGATTTAGCTTTCGGTATCGCCGGAGTTTCTGCCAGATTGGAAAATGCAGCACGGGCAATAGTTTTTTCCCTTCCGGTAAGCACTGCAAATCCGGCGTCTTTAAACTGGTTTTGCCCGTTGTTCAATACATAACTCAGGAAATCAATACTGGCTTGCCCTGCAGGTTTTTCTGATGCAACCAGAAAAATATCACCGCATAATTCACGCGGGTATTTTCCAATCCAAACCCCTCTCGTAAAAGCCGCAGGGTTTTGGCCGATATTTTCAAAAGGGTCAAGGAGGCTATTTTTATTTTTATCTATCGGAACCAGGGCAATACCCTGAATAAATGCATTTTCGCCAGGATTTACAATATCCGATAATTTACAGAAACCAATGGCGTTCAAATCTTTCTGAACTTTAGCCAGCAAATCAGCAACCGGTAACAGTGTTTCTTTTGAAATATTTTCCTGTGTAATCCCGGTGAATACGCTTGTTTTTTCAATAACATCAGGAGTATTGGCAATGTAGCATTTCACCTGTTTGCCGGATGCTCCTTTAACAAGTTGATTCCAGGTAACTTTTCCTTTCAGCGCCAAAAAAAGACTTTTTGAGGTAACACCCTGTTTGTTCAAATGCTCGATCTCCTGATTCCCGGAATTCATGATTGCCACCACCACATCGTGGGCGGCCAACATTTTCCAGTTGGCTCCGTTTTTTAACAAAGCGCTGTTTTCGTCAACCAGGTAAAGAGTATTTGCGGATAGTTGTTGTTCGTTAGGATTTTGCGTAACAATGGTCAGTTTCGCATTACTGCTTTTTTCATAACCTGTTGCCCAGATTGTAGCCAGACTATTCAGTTCAGGCTGACATACAATGGTAATTTTTTCATCCTGAACGGTTGTCTGTTCGTTATCGGCTGCACAAATGTTTGTCAGAAGCAGAACAGCCATCATTGTTGTAAAAATTTTTAAAGTTTTCATAAGAATACTATTTATTGAACTGTTTTATCTTTTTCGGTTTTTGGTTTTATTACCTGTAACCAGGTTAGCCAAAATGAATGCCAAAGAAGAAACAAGAATGTATTCTTTTGAACTACTGATATTTAAATCACAATCTGTTCAATTTTTGAATTGCATCGTTTGTTGAATTATTAAACACTGATTTTTCAATTTCTGAACAAACAATTGGTTAAATGAAAGTTAGCGCGGTTGATGAATATTTCAACAATGATTAATAATTCAACAACTGATGACCGTAAATGTGAATACACGGGCAGCTTGAATCGCCAAAATTCAGGATAAAAATGAAAAAAGCAGAAAATATTCTGCTTTTCCATATAATTTGTAATGATTTTATTTTTCCAATTCTTTCCAGACAAGGGCACTTGAACCAAGAATTGCCGCATCGCCGGGTTTGAGTTCAGAGGGTAAAATTTTCACCTTGTTTTTATAAAACGGCAACAGGTGTTTTTCCATGCTTTCTTTGGTAGGCTTAAAAATCAGATCGCCGGCTGCAGTGGGGCCGCCAAAAAGAAAAATAGCCTCGGGGCTCAGATAATGTACCGTGTCGGCAAGCCCGATGCCAAGCCACCAGCCAGTTTTCTCGAATACTTCGAGTGCAATTTTATCACCTTTTACGGCTGCATCAAAAATCATTTTTGAATCGAGTTCGCGATACGACTTATCAGCTAAAAGACTGTTACAATCGTTATAATGGGCTAAAAGCTCAAATGCTGTACGTTTCATTCCAGTGGCAGAACAATAGGCTTCAAGATGCCCCGGGGTTCCGCAACCGCAGGGACGACCGCCGGGAACGAGCATGGTATGACCACATTCACCGGCAAAACCGTCGCTTCCATAAACCACATCGCCATTCACCACAACCCCGCTGCCAACCCCGGTACCAAGTGTGTACATCACAAAATTCTTCATTCCCTTTGCACCGCCATAAATCATTTCACCCAAAACGGCGGCATTTGCATCGTTGGTCATCACAATGGCATTTAACGACGGAAAATATCCGCGTAACAGCTTCACCAGCGGAACTTCGCCATCAAAAGAAAGGTTAGAGGCATATTCAATGGTTCCGGTATAATAATTGGCCCCCGGCGCACCAATACCGATTCCGGCAATTTCCAGTTCGTCGTTCAGCAGTTTAACTGAGTTGATTAATTCATTTACTGCTTCAGAAAGATCGGCAACATACTTCCCCACATCACCGTGTCCCGGGGTATTAATACTGCTTTTTACCATTATTTTGCCTTCAGGATTAACAACGCCGATGACTGTGTTGGTACCTCCTATATCAATCCCGATAGCAGCTTTTTTAATTGACATTACTGAAAATTTATACAGTTTTTTATGAAAGTTGCAAAGTTAATATATATCGCCATATCTCAGCCATGGTTAAAAATGGATGTTACTCCATTTAATATTTTAAATTTGCTGATTATGCGATCTATTTATCAGGCCATATTGAAATTTATAGGGTGGATTCTGCTGGTTCCTGTTTATTTTTATAAATACGCCATTTCCCCGCTCACGCCGGCATCCTGCAGGCACTATCCAACCTGTTCGGAATACGCTGTTCAGGCTATTAAAATTCATGGGCCCTTTAAGGGAGTTTGGCTGGCATCCAAACGAATTGCGAGGTGCCATCCGTGGGGAACATCAGGTTATGACCCGGTTCCGCCTAAAAAAGAAAAAGTTGCAAATAAAAAAAACAGGTAAACAATTTATTATGGATATAAAACATACCACACTGATTTTCATGGTTCTTTTTTTGCTGGGGTGCGGTACCCCCAAAAAAGAAGAAATAAAACCATCACGAAACATACTGGTCAGCATTTTACCACAAAAAACATTTGTGGAGAAAATTGCCGGTGATGATTTTAAAGTGAATGTCCTGATCCCCCCCGGGACAAGCCCGGCCGCCTATTCGTTGTCCCCTTCTCAAATGGCTGAAATTGCAAACGCTGCAATATGGTTCAGAATAGGTTATATCGGGTTCGAATTATCGTGGAAAGATAAGATTGCAGAAATCAACCCCAAAATGAAGATTGTTGATCTTTCTGAAGGTTTAAACCTGATTCAGACGGGAACAAATAACGCCGAAACCCTGAAAACAGGAACCGACCCGCACATCTGGCTTTCGCCGGCATTGGTAAAAGAGATGGCTTCGAAAATACTGAAAGAACTTTCGGATTTGAACCCTGAACAGAGCGTAAAATACAAAACCAATTATCTTGAGTTTGTAAAAGAAATCGACCAGCTTGATATCCAAATCAGAAACCTGTTGGCAGATTATTCGGGCAGAAAAATAATCACTTTTCACCCAAGCCTCTCCTATTTCGCGCGGGATTACGGCCTTGAACAGCACTCGCTTGAAAGCGGCGGCAAGGAACCCACTCCGCAACGTATGGCCGAATTGGCAAAGCTTGCACAAAAGGAAAATATAAAAACGATTTATATTCAGGGAGAATTAGACAGGGAACAGGCGCGTGTTTTTGCCGAAGAAACCAAAGGAGAAGTCATTCAGGTTCGTCCGCTTGACCCGGCCTGGGCTGAAAACCTGCTGGAAATGACGCATATTTTTGTGAAGAACTTTCAATGAACCCGCTGATTCAGATAAATGATCTTTCGGCCGGGTACAATAAAATACCTGTCATCCGGCATGTTAACCTGAAGATATTCAGCAACGATTTTATTGGCGTGATCGGCCCCAACGGAGGAGGAAAAACCACGCTGCTAAAGGTCATTTCAGGGCTATTACAACCTCTTTCCGGAAGTATTGAATTCGATGATGAACTTTCCGGCAAAAAATCCATCGGTTATCTTCCGCAGATAAAAAACATCGATAAAAAGTTTCCGATTACGGTTTTTGATGTGGTTCGCTCAGGTTTGATGTTGAACCGTGGAAAAGAAAATTCAGCCAATGAAAAACAAAAAGTAACCAAAATTCTGGAAGAATCGGGTATTGCAGGTATCAGCAAAAAAGCCATTGGTGAACTTTCGGGCGGACAAATGCAGCGGGTTTTTCTGTGCCGGGCATTGATCAGCAACCCGAAGATTCTTTTGCTTGATGAGCCCGACACTTTTGTTGACAACACTTTTGAAGGTGAACTCTACGAAAGACTTCAGTCGTTGAATGAAAAAATGGCCATCATTCTTGTTTCGCACGATGTCAGTTCAATTTCAGGACACGTAAAAACAATTGCCTGCATGAACGGCGGATTGCACTATCATCCTGAAAACCAAATTACCCAGGAGCAACTGGATAACTATAATTGCCCCATCCGGCTTGTTACGCACGCTGTGAGACGGAAAACCACCAAAAACTTCGGGGCATGAATTCATTAACCGAACTTTTTCAATACAGCTTTTTTATAAAAGCAATGATTGCGGCAGTTTTTGCCAGCATTTCGTGCGGAATTATCGGAAGTTACATTGTTGCACGCCGGATTGTTTTTATCAGTGGAGGAATCACGCACGCCTCTTTTGGCGGGATCGGGCTGGCTTTTTTTATAGGCTTCGAACCCCTGCTGGGAGCCGTTGTTTTTGCCATTCTTTCGGCACTGGGAATCCAGTTTTTTACCAAAGTCGCAAAAATCCGAGAAGATTCATCCATCGCCATCTGGTGGTCGCTGGGAATGGCCCTTGGAATTATGTTTGTCTTTTTGACTCCCGGATACACTCCTAACCTGATGAGTTATCTTTTCGGAAATATTCTCACCGTTTCCAACAGCGAACTCTGGTGGATGTTTGCGCTGGTTTTTTTAATCATTCTGTCGTTTGCCCTGTTTTACAAACCCATTTTGTACATTGCCTTCGACGAGGAATTTGCCCGGACTGCCGGTTTGCGCGTACCGCTTTTCAATTACCTGACCATCACATTAGTCGCACTGACCGTGGTACTGAACATCAGGGTGGTTGGAATTATCCTGATTCTTTCGCTCCTCACACTGCCACAGGCCACGGCAAACCTTTTCACTTCCGATTTCAAAAAAATGATTGGCTTATCAACGCTTTTTGCGTTTGCAGGAACTTTTTCAGGGTTGATTATTTCGTGGTGGATTGATATTCCTTCGGGTGCTTCCATAATATTCACCCTTGTTATTATTTTTGGCATTTTCAGGCTGATTAAACATTTTGGCCAATGATTACACCCAGAAAAGAGAAATTTTACACGTGTGGCAATTGCGGCTTCCGGTTTTCAAACTTCGATTTGCCACGTGCCTGCAGCAACTGTTTTGCCTGTACCGGCTGCGAAATTTACATCTGCCCAACGTGCGGCAAAGAGGTGGTAATAAAACCCATGAAGCAAGTTCAAAGAAACATATCCTGATTATTTCAGTTTTATGATGCTTTAGTTTTCGTAATAATTCATTAACATAACAAAAAGTATTCAGAAATTCGCGTTTAACCTGGAAAACCTCACCTATCTTTAAAAACTTTTTGCACTCCACAATTGCAGAGCTGATTAATAAACTGTTATAATTTAAAATTGTTATTACTAAAAAAACATGCAATGATAACACAGGTAAGAGAAATACCACCCCCGATTTATGTTGTTTCAGGAGGCAGGGGAATGGCTGGGAATAATGTGGTACAGGCTCTTTTGATTCAATATCCCAACAACAATATTCCGGTCATTATTGTACCGAATGTTACCCGGGAAGATGAAATATTCGATGTGGTTACAAAAGCCAAAACCGACGGGGGAATTATCGTTCACACTTTGGTAAATACCCATCTTCGCGATAAGGTTTTACAGTATTGTTCCGAATTTAATGTGAGGGAAGTTGACCTTTTCAGCAAACTCGCCGGATTTCTGGACGAGGCAACCCAAATAAAACCCCTGATGTACCCGGGGTTATACCGGGAGTTGAATCACCAGTATTTCGACCGGATTGAATCGATAGAATATACACTTTCGCACGACGACGGGATGAGCCCTGAAAGACTGAACGATGCAGAAATTATTTTAACCGGAGTTTCCAGGGCCGGGAAAACCCCTTTGAGTGTTTATTTGGCCATGTATGGCTGGAAAGTGGCCAATATTCCTTTGGTTTATGGAATTGCACCCCCCGACGAGCTTTTTAAAGTCGATCCGCAGCGGGTTTTCGGATTGCACATTTCAGTTTCGCAATTAATTGCCCATCGTAAAAAACGGCTGATGGGCTGGAACAACCACCAGGACGAAACCTACATTGACGAAAGGGCTGTGAGAGAAGAAATCAGAAACGCCATGTTTGTTTTTGACAAAGGAGGTTTTACCGTAATCAATGTTTCGAATAAACCCATTGAAAGCACCGCCAACGAGATTCTGAACATCATGTCGCAGCGGTTCCCGTATGGCGGGCGAAAACTGGAATCACCCTATCATAATAACGAGGAAGAGAAAAATACGCCCATCTGATTTAATCATACACAAAAACCTGCTGCTGAGAAAACACGAATTCTTTTTCAGGTTTGAAAGGTTGAAGTTGGCAGCCACAAAAATAGTGCGGAATGAATTTTCGCGTTTTTCTTTCAGTGAAGATAAGTGTGATGTCGTTAAAAACCTTTTACATTGATAACAAGCCGGACACTGTCAGCCTCAGCAATTTTGTCAGAATAATCAACACTTTTAAAAGTATCAAATACGCCAATAATTTCATTTTCTGTTGTTTCAGCTAATTCCATCCAATTTTTGCTTCCGAATCTGAAACACATTTTATTTGTTTATTTTTATAAATCCGAATAACTATAAACAACCGAAATGGATCTGAAATCGTTGCTGCCTGTTGAGATTGCCAACTTTTTACTGGTACTTATTTTTTCGTTGCTGATTGGGCTGTCGCAGCGAAGCCACCACAAAGAGCACGACCACAGCCTGT
>JAJUGS010000230.1 GCA_029265875.1 Prolixibacteraceae bacterium | reverse complement strand
GCCACAATATGCGCTTTTTCTCCCCAAGGCCACTCGTTCAGTTTTTCGGTTTGGGCGGCAAATTGCCACTCAGCTTCGGTAGGGAGCCGTTTCCCGGCCCATTTTGCAAAAGCCTGGGCATCTTCGTAACTCACAAACACCACGGGTTTATTTTCGTCGCCGGGTTTTGGTTTGCCATTTTCCCAGTGCTGCAGAAAATTCTCTTTGTCGGTTGGCTGGTAGCCCGACTTTTTCAGAAAATCCAGAAACTGCGCATTGGTAACCGGGAATTTATCCATGTAAAAAGATGGCATTTCAATGAGTTCCTTTTCCAAAACTTCGGGATATGGAATAAAATAGTCGCCAAATTCCACTTCCATTTTAAACTTTCCGGCAGGAATTTTCACCATTCCGGCAGGCGCTTTTGTCTTTTTTTCAGTCTGAACTTTTTCGCTGATTAACCTTGCCGAAGCCGGTGGAAATGAAATAACCCGTTCGTCGGCCAATTCACCGTTCTCGAAAAGCTGCACCACAAATTTTCCCTCTTCGCGGCCAAATTCTTTTAACAAACGAATCGTCTGCTTTTTAATAGTGAAGGATTTCCATTTTCCTTCGTATCCGGGCATTCCGGCATAAATTTTTATGCTGTCGCCTTTGGGTGCTGAATAAGTCAGTTCATCTTTTGGAAGATTAAACGAAACCTGCAGCAACTCCGGAAATTCAGCAATGGCGCCCACGGCGCCTTCGTTGTTGGTTCCCAGGTATTTTTCTGAAAAAGATCCGATATCGGCAACTGCGTAAATTTTGTTTTCAATGGTATCCAGTTGCACCGGCTCATGGTTCCACAAATCCAAAAAATGAAAGCCCGGTTTGGGCTGAACCTCGAAAAGCGGTTTATTAAAACCTTGCGGAACCAGGCTGAAAATGGTGTAAACCGATTTGTTTTCAGCCGGCCAGTAGTTTACAAAAATGTTGTCCGTGGTGGTTTTTACCAGCGGCACCCAGTTTTGTTGAGTGAAATTCCCTGCATTTTCACGCTGAATCATTAAAATCCGCGCCAGGTATTTCCATTGTTCATCGAGCCAGTAAGGCCGACCAGGAGAAAAAAGGTTGTTTTCGGTCCCGTAGCCGTTAAACAGTGACAATGAATATTCGCGCTTAATCCGTTCTTTCCCCACTTCCACAACACGGAAAATGGCAAACTCGGGTTTTATCAGTTTGTTGAGATTTAGCATCGGGCAGTAATACAGCGCATTGTGCACGCGCCCGCTTACAATTCCCTGCATGTCTTTGGGTACGGCCATTCCTTCGCTGTACATCACCACACCGTTGCCGCCATTGTCGCCGGCTTTTTGCAACTGTTCTGTCGAGGCACCTGAGCAATCCAAAACCACGCCGTCGGCACCGGTTTCCTGGATGGATCCGGCCAGCGCTTCATACGGGTCTTCCTTGCGGGTGGCGGTGTCCCACGGTTTAAAAGCGATGTAAAAATGCGATTTGTTTTGGTGGCACAAATCGGCCAAACCTTTTACGGCACCCATTCCACCGGGCATGCTGCGGTACATGTCCCATTGGTTGCGCTGGTCCATACCCAGTGCGGGCCAGGTGGGCCATAAACCATAAATCTCTGCACCACCCAAAACTTTATTATTGAAAGCGATAAAATTGCCCAGTGTGTAACGGCCTTTTTCAAAGTCGTAAATATCGTGATCCCAGCCCATCATCAACTGACAGAGGTAGGTGTGGCGCACCCATTTCAGGTCGTCGCGTTCAAACAGCGTGTTATCGAATTGCTTCACATCGAACAACAGTTTCTCCTGAAAAATCTTTCTGAGTCCTTCCTGCCAGTCGCCCGGAAAACTTTCGAGCCAGAGGTTGTAAGTGACTTTTCCACCGGGGAAAACAAGTGTTTCGAACCGGCGGCGGGTGGCGTTTTCCCAGTTGGCACGGCGGGTTAGCGCTGCAATTTTTGTTTCACCCGAAACAAATTCTGAATAGCCGAGTTCCCAGGCATTGTCGGGCAGAATTACATTTACCGGACTGAAACCAGGGCGAAAAAGATGGGCACGGGAAAGATAGTGGTCGCCCAAACCAGTGATATAAACCCGCTCAGGATTCTCGCCCAGCGGAACCACGTTGTGGAGTTTCAGCGTGTCTTTTGAAATATTAATGAAAACAACCTGTGCGTGCCAGCCACCGTTTTTAACTTCGGGTTGAATGATTTCAAGCTGAAATTGCTTTTCAAAAGATTCTTTTTGGTTTGAAAAACAAAGCTGATCGCCGACTTTGAACGACACAACCGGAATACCGGGGTTAATTGATTTTTCATTTGTTTTGATGGTTTTAATGGCAAGGCCGCTATTTGCCTCCAAATCAACCTGGGTAATCTGGCTGAAACCTGCAAATACGATAAAAAGGGGAAAAACCAAAAACAGCGCTTTTTTTAGTGGCATAGGCCGATAAATTTCCACCTAATATAAGCTGAAAAATTATCAAAAAGCAAACCTCAAATATATTTTGGGCTAAAGCCCATAGCAAGACTGAAATCACTAACCCCAGGCTTAAGCCTGGGGTTAATAAACAAAAGGGAAGCAGGACTTTAGTCCCAATTTTTCACTCAGATTTTTTTCCGGTAAACCAGGTTAACAATTCCAGTATCAAAAAGCTCTGTTTTGATAGTTTCGAATTGTGTTTCTGCCGGTTCGTCAGCAAATAACCGGATACCTTTCCCCAAAATATGAGGAACGATTGAAATCGTCATTTCATCAATGACGCCAAGGTTCAGGAACTGCGTAACAAGACTTCCGCCACCTGCCAGCCAGATATTTTTACTGCTTTGATTTTTCAGAAACTGAATGGTTCCGGTGTCAATCTTATTCAGAACAAACGTGTTGGCAGTTGAAGTAACAAAATCCGGTATGCCGGTTACCACAAAGGTTTTGCAGTTTTCGTAAGGCCAATCAATGCCAAAACCCAGAATTTCGTCATAGGTTTTCCGGCCCATCACAATCACGTCGGTATTTGCAATCATTTCGTTGTACCCGTGGTCGGTTTGCGAAGGATTGGGAATATTGACAAGCCAGTCCAGTGAACCATCTTCACGGGCAATAAAACCATCAAGCGAGGTGGCGATAAAAAGACGGATTCCTTTCATATTCTGACTATTACTTATTTTCTCAATTGTAAAATCGCCTCTTCCTGAGTGCAATTTCGGCCAAACCTTTCAGGCGGTCAAAGTTGATTTAGTTTTACGAACTATATTTTGCCCACTAATGTAAAACAACAGTTTATTTTTTTTACGAACTAAAATATAAATAGTAAACCAGCTTCGCATTACATATTAACCATTGCAGAATTGAACCCTCTGCTTTTGTTTAATGGTATTTTTCAGTATTCAAGGAAATTTTTATAATTCTAAAAGCTTCTTTTAAAAGAAGCAAAAGGCATGATTGGAAACATAACAACCTGTTTAAAGTTGCCATTACTATCTTTATAAATGCTGTATGGATTTTGCCTGTTGTAAACATTAATCACTCCAACAGACCAGGTTCTGTGCCCTTTTGAAAGTTTTTTCTGCATGTGAAATCCAATATCGAGGCGGTGATATAACTTTAACCGTGCATTATTCGGCTGACTGTAATAATCAAGATAAGAAAAATCAAAAGGATAGTTTTCCTCATTAAGAACAGGATTCATGCTCTGTATTGACTGCGTTAGCAAAGAAATTGGAATTCCGGAATGCAGTGCAAAATTTCCAGTGAACCATTTCCTTTTCTGTTTATTTTCCTGAATTGTCCATGAACCATCCAGTGAAAAATCGTGTCGGATATCATAATTTGCAGGTATCCATAATCCATTTAAAACAGAGGGAAATGAATGCTCTGATTTACTCAAAGCATATTTTACATTTATCTGAAAATCATTGGCATTGTATTGCACTAAGAAATCAAGTCCGTATGCCCTGCCAATTCCCTGGTCAATAATATCGTACCATTGCGTTGATTGATAGATACTTGATGGATACAAATAGTTTCCGACAATATTTTCCATCCATTTATAATAAACTTCTGCATCAAAGTTTATTTTTCGTTTTTGCCAGTTTGCACCCAAAGAAGTTTGCCATGATGACTGAGGTTTAAGATGACCGGTTGTTGGCAGCCATGTATAACCGGGCATACCCTGAACACTTTTGGGCATGGCATAAACAGATTGGGTGTTGCGCATTGCCCCTGTCTTAACTGAAAAGGAATTTGTTAAATGATAGTAAACCGACAAGCGGGGTTCCAAAGAAAAATAGTCTGACAATTGCTCTCCAAACAAGCTTGTTCGCAAACCTAAATCAATGTTAAACCTTTTGGTTGAATACTCAGTTGATGCAAAGGATGCCAGTTCTTTTTGATGCACTGTTTCAGAATTTTTAATCTCGCTAATATTCCCGTTATCTTCCGAAATTTTGTACGGCGGCTGAATTGAACGCAATAAACCATCCGAACCAAACTTAAATTTGAAATAGTTTCCGATGCTAAATTCCCTGCTGACTTTAAAACCAAATTCTTTCAGTTCCGACTTGTTTTGTTGTTTTGTTGTATTCTCTGTCGATTTTATCCCATTAGTTTCAAACTCATTAAATGAACTGTAATACAACACGGCATCGTTGAAAGCACCATTTCCTGAAACGGATTGATACCTTGTTGAAGCGATGGTATTTCCCCATCCCTGCTCCATTTTACTTTTTTGCCCGGAAGTTTCACTCTGTGCAAATAACTTATCCTGTCCAGTATAATAACTAACGTAAAAATGATGTTTCTTTTTTACAGAAAAATTTGTCTTTGCATTGATATCCATAAAATAGTACCCAAGTACCATATCGTTCTGATTGCCTGCGGTAATACCTGATACCAAAATATCGGGCCAACTGCGCCTTGCCGAAATCAGAAACGAAGCTTTGTCTTTAACTATTGGACCTTCAGCAGTTGCAGTAGCAGCAATAGTACTAATGGTGAAATCACCGGAGTAATTTTTCCGATTACCTTCTTTCACGGAGACATCTAAAACCGACGAGAGTCTTCCACCGAATTCAGAAGGAATACCTTCTTTGAACAGCGAAACATTCATTATTGCGGAACTGTTAAAAACAGATAATAAACCAAAAGCATGGATCAGGTTGTAAACCGGTGATTTATCGAGCAAAATCAGATTCTGGTCGTGTGAACCGCCCCTTACAAAAAGCTCAGAACTACCTTCCTTTCCCGCACTCACGCCAGGCAGTGTTTTTAAAACCGACATTATATTGCTTTCTCCTGCCAATGAAGGAGCCCATTTTATTGCTTCACCTGTTAAAGCCAACTGTCCGATTTGGGTTTTACTGCTGTAAGTATTTTTGTTGGCCGAAACAGTATATTCATCAAGTTCAATTCCCGGAACCAGTTGAATATTTAGCATTGTATCAGTTGTTTGCTTCAACAAGAATACTTGGGTCTTGTAGCCAACAAATGACACCTGAATTTCAATTGGTTCGCTTTGTGGTAGATTCAATGAATAATATCCGTACACATTTGTGATTGCGCCAACCATATTGCCGGATGTACTTTTTATTGTTGCCGATTGTAGCAATTCAGCCGTTTCAGCATCGCTGACAACCCCAAACACTTTCACTATATTTTGTGCAATTGCAGCCAGATTGACCAACACACATACAAGCAAAATATATAATCGGGTTTGCATAATTCGAATTTACATTTCCCCTTTAAACTCAAATAAACTAAGGTCAATCCCTGCAAAAATCCCCGCACCTCCTGAGATATTGGTTGACAAAAAGATAGGTTGATAAGTAAATGGCAGATTTACCTCTGGATTAAAAGAGCGTTGCAAATAACCTCCTTTATAATAAAGGTCGTATTCTTTAGTAGCAGCAATCACATAAAAACGGATGTTTTCATTTTCCCCTAAAAAAGCCAGTCGGGTATGTAAACTGCCATTTACAAGATTTTCTGCAGGAAACCGCACAAAAGATTCATATTCATAAGAAAAACCTTCAGGAGACCACGAATCATAAAACCTGTTGAACGGGTCGGCAAATGGCGAATCACAATAAATGCCTCTTTGATTCCAATCCGAATTGCTACTGTAATTTGCTTCCCGAATGAAAAGGAAAACATAAAGAGCATTAATTTCTTTGCTAATATTGGTTACATCCAAATCGAAAACTTCGTTTGGTCGTTCATTATCTTTTTCTTCTGTTTTTGCAATCGTAATGATTGGTCTATCTGGTATTACTGTTTGAGATGTCAGTTTTGGATATCCCTGAATCTGGACTTCAATTTCATATTTATCCCCATTCAAACACGTGTCGTTGAAGAAATAAGTTCCATCGTTGTTGAAACTGAAATCGGATGAAAGGAGAAATCCATTCTTTTTCAAGATAAATGTAGCTCCGGGAATGGGCTCAAATTCCTTTTCCTGCGGATGGTTCGACCAGGTAAGGTTTAAGGCTAGTATTGAATCGGCATACAAAATTCCGTTCAGTACAGGAAGAGGTTTTAAACCTAGTATTTCATTATCGTAATCTGAAACACAACCAGAACCGAAAAGTATTGAAATGTAAAATAAAAGAAAAAGTCTTTTTGACAAACAGAGACCATTATCCATTAATACAACTATTTTGAGCCTAAATTGAATATGAG
>JAJUGS010000253.1 GCA_029265875.1 Prolixibacteraceae bacterium | reverse complement strand
GCGCGACAGCAAAACCAACGACATCATCCTGAAACTGGTCAACCTTTTGCCTGCGCAGGTAGAATCGGCAATCAATCTTTCAGCATTGGATATCGACGGAAACGAAGCAGAAATTACTGTTTTGAAAGGCCGGCCGGCCGACAACAATGTATTGCCCGAAGAAAGCAAAATTCAGGTTCCAGGGAAATTTGCATACACGCTGCCGCCATACTCTTTTACAGTTATCAGGATAAAAAATATAAACCAGTAATAAATTCAACATGAAAAAATTAGCAATTATTTTAATACTCGGAATCGGTTGCATCTATGCAAATGCCCAGGTTACATTCGACCTTGACGTACAAAAACCCGGCGCTTCAATCAGTGCCGATATGTACGGGGTATTTTTCGAAGACATCAATTTCGGCGCCGACGGCGGTTTGTATGCCGAACTCGTGAAAAACCGGTCGTTTGAATTCGACCAGCCTTTTACCGGGTGGACACCTTTTGGCGATGTAACAGTCAAATCAGAAAAACCGTGTTTCGACCGGAATCCGAATTACATACAAATGAACGAAAGCGGGTTGCGGCGCGGTACCGGCCTCGAAAATGAAGGTTTCAGAAAGATTGGCTACAAACAAAATGCAGCCTATAATTTTTCGTTTTACGCGCGGGTTAATGATGGCGGCGAAAAAAAATTCAGGATTGAACTGGTGAGTTCGAAAGAAGAAATTGTTGGCAAAGGCGAAATTCTTGTTTCGGGAAACGAGTGGAAGAAATATTCGGTTAGTCTGAAATCTGCTGTCACCGATGCAAAGGGAAAACTCAGGATTGTACTCGAAACACGTGGAATTGTGGATGTTGACCACATTTCGATGTTTCCGGCTGAAACGTGGAAAAACCGCCCAAACGGTTTGCGCAAAGACCTCGTGGAAGCGTTGTACGATTTACAACCCAAAGTTTTCAGGTTTCCCGGTGGTTGCATTATTGAAGGAAACACGCTCGAAACCCGCTACCAGTGGAAAAACAGCGTGGGCCCGGTGGAAAACCGCCCATTGAACGAAAACCGCTGGAACTACACTTTTAAACACCGTTTTTTCCCCGATTACTACCAGACTTACGGATTGGGATTTTTTGAATTCTTCCAGTTGTGCGAGGATTTGGGCGCCGAACCGCTGCCGGTTGTCAGTTGCGGGTTGGCCTGTCAGTTTGAAAGTACCGAATGTGTCGAGGTTCACGATTTGGAACCGTATATTCAGGATGCCGTCGATTTGATTGAGTTTGCCAACGGCGCGGTTACCACCAAATGGGGAAAAGTGCGCGCCGAAATGGGCCATCCGGCACCTTTCAACATGAAGTACATTGCCATTGGAAACGAACAATGGGGAGAAGGTTACGTGGAACGCCTGGTCAAATTCATGGAAGTTCTCAGGAAAAAACATCCCGAAATACAAATTATCGGGTCATCAGGACCATTCTCCGACGGAAAGGAGTTTGATTATTTATGGCCCAAAATGAAGGAACTGAAGGTGGATTTGGTGGATGAACATTATTATAAAAGTCCGGATTGGTTTCTGAAAAATGCAGCACGATATGATAGCTACGACCGCACCGGGCCAAAAGTGTTTGCCGGTGAATACGCCGGGCATCATGAAAGTCGTGATAACAACATGATTGCCGCCATTGCCGAAGCCGCTTTTATGACAGGCCTTGAACGCAATGCCGACGTGGTGCGGCTTGCAACTTACGCACCTTTATTTGCGCATGTCGATGCCTGGCAGTGGAAACCCGACCTCATCTGGTTCGACAACCTGAATGTGGTGCGCACACCGAATTATTACGTTCAGCAAATGTATGCACACAATTCGGGAACAAAAGTGCTGCCCATAAAAATGAATGGTGAAAATGTTACCGGACAGGACGGATTGTACGCAAGTTCGTCGTTGGATGAAACCACTTCGGAAATCATCGTGAAAGTGGCAAACACCTCGGCAGAAGTAAAAGATATAAAAATCAATATCAACGGGCTGAAAAATCCGGTTCTGAACAAACGGGTTGAAATCACTGTGCTGCATTCAACCGTACCCGGGGCAGTGAATACGCTCGAAAAACCGGACAACGTCGCACCTGCCCGCACTTTTGTTGATGCCGGTGAAGACGGATTCACCTTAAAAGCCCAGTCAAACGCATTTTATGTGTGCAGATTGAAACTCAAATAAACCGGAAATGCGATTGACCAAATTTTTCAGAAAGGTTCTGCCGGTTGTTGTAACGGCATTGGCGGTAATCATTCAGATGCCGGTAAATGCACAGGAAACCGGCAAAAACGAAGCCTATCTTTTTACCTATTTCACCGGCAACGGGCCGGGCGAAGAAGCAATCAGATTCGCGGTTAGTACCGATGGTTATAACTATCGTGCGCTGAATAAAAACCAACCGGTAATCGAATCAAAAGCAATCAGCAAATCGGGCGGCGTGCGCGACCCGCATATTTTGCGCGGTGCCGATGGCAAAACATTTTACATGGTGGCCACCGATTTGTATGTACCCGAAATGGGCTGGAATAATTACGCGATGATTCTGATGAAATCAACCGATTTAATCAACTGGTCGTCGTCGGTGGTAAATATTCCGCAAACTTTTCCGAAAGAATTTGGCGATGTAAACCGTGTATGGGCGCCGCAAACCATTTTCGACAAAACAACCGGAAAATACATGGTTTACTTTTCGATGAAACAGGGAAACAACCCTGACATTATTTACTACGCGTTTGCCAACAAAGATTTCACCGGGTTGGAATCGGCACCAAAACAATTGCTGTTCAACCCGACCAACAACGCCTGTATTGATGGCGATATTATCGAAAAAGACGGCAAATTCTACCTGTTTCACAAATCGGAAAGCGGTGAACCGGGCATAAAACTGGCCATTTCGGATAAACTCACCGAAGGATACAAATACCCACATCTGAACCGCGTGGACAAGGAAACCGACCGGGTTGAAGGTTCGGGCGTTTTTAAAATGAATAATTCTGAAGACTGGATTCTGATGTACGATGTTTACGGGTCGGGGCGCTACCAGTTTACCAAAAGTAAAGACCTTGAGCATTTCGAGGTGATTGACCACGAAATCAGCATGAATTTTCACCCGCGCCACGGAACTGTTTTGCCGATAACAATGAAAGAATATCTCAGGCTGGTTGAAAAATGGGGAACTTTGGACGACCCACTGGTGGAGATAAATTCACCCGGCCTGAAAAAACTGAATATCGATTTGAATGCTGAGGCTGGAACCATTCATCTTCCGGTAAAACGCGGTGTGAATCTTGCCGCTTTCGACCCGCAATTTGCCTGCTGGCCGTGTTATTCAGTAAAACCCGCTGGTCCACAGGATTTCTCAAAAGGTGCAGTTGCTTACACTTTTTCGATTGCCGGTAAACCCGACAAAATTTACAAGGTAACCGCTGCTGAAGACCACAACCCGGTGCTGGAAGGCTATTATGCCGACCCCGATATTTTGTACTCCGAAAAAACCGACAGCTTTTATATTTATCCCACTTCCGACGGTTTTGATGGCTGGTCGGGCTGGTATTTCAAAACTTTTTCCTCGGCCAATCTTGTGGATTGGAAAGACGAAGGCATTATTCTCGATTTAAAAAAAGATGTAACGTGGGCCAACCGAAATGCGTGGGCGCCCTGTATTGTTGAAAAGAAAATCAACGGTCAGTACAAATATTTCTACTATTTCACCGCCGCGCAGAAAATAGGTGTGGCTGTTGCCGACCACCCGGCAGGGCCGTTTACCGACAGCGGAAAACCGCTGATTAACTGGAAACCGGAAGGAGTAAAAGGCGGACAGGAAATCGACCCCGAAGTTTTTACCGACCCAAAAACCGGTAAAAGCTACCTGTACTGGGGGAATGGCTACATGGCCGGTGCCGAGTTAAACGACGACATGATTTCGCTGAACATGGCCACGCTGAAAACCTTTAACATCGACAAAACTTTCCGCGAAGGGACTTCGGTGATTTTCCGCAACGGCGTTTATTATTTTATGTGGTCGGAAGACGACACCCGCAGTCCGAATTACAAAGTGCGTTATGCAACCAGCGATTCACCGCTCGGAACACTCACCATTCCTGAAAACAACATCGTGATTCAGCGCGACCCGGTAACCAATATTTTCGCCACAGGCCACAATTCGGCCATCCAGATTCCCGGGAAAGATGAGTGGTATTTGGTGTATCACCGTTTTACCTATCCAAAAGGTGTGGATATGCCGCGGGGTTCGGGTGGTTTTCACCGCGAGGTTTGTATCGATAAACTCGAATTCGATGCCAATGGAAAACTGCTGGAAGTAAAACCAACTTTTAAAGGGATAAAACCTGTCATCAAATAACAAAAATAGAATCACTATTAATAAATATGGCGTTAAGTTTGAAAATGGGGTTAAAACCCCCCGGTCATATTTGTTTTACAACTCATCCGTTCACTAAAGTGAACGGCAATATTTGTTTCAACTCTGAAGCCCTTGCTTTTTTATTACCGTCTGCTTTAGCTGATAGGTTCAGAACACCAGATAAAAAAGGCTTTAGCCACATATTTGATTTTATAAATCAAATAACAAAAACCAATATGATAAAATTCAAATCATTACTGTTGCTCCTGATTTTCGCAACGGTTACAAATTATTCGTTTTCTCAAACCAGTTTCGGAAAAGCTGAAAAGATTAACGACAACTGGAAATTCATTCTGCAAAAAACCGAAAAAGAAGAACTGAAAGACCTGGAAAACAGGCAGTGGAAAACCATTGAGCTTCCACACGACTGGAGTGTGAAAGGGCAACTGAGCCCGACTTTGGCAAGTGCCACCGGTTATTTGCCCGGGGGAATCGGCTGGTACCGCAAACAGCTTTTTGTTCCGAAAGAACGCGAAAACGGGAAAGTGTATCTTTATTTCGAAGGCGTGTACAACCGGAGCGAGGTTTTTGTTAACGGCGAATTGATAGGCAAGCGGCCCAACGGCTACATTTCGTTTATGTACGATGTTACATCAAAAATCAGGTTTGGCGAAGAAAATACTGTCACAGTGCGGGTTGATCACAGTCGGTCAGCCGATTCGCGCTGGTACACAGGCTCGGGAATTTATCGAAACGTGTGGGTGGTTTATGCCAACATGGTTCATATTAACCAGTGGGGCGTTTACGCTACACCCGAAAAACTCAAAAAAGGCTGGCAACTGAATGTTGAAGTGGAAGTAAACAATGAAACTACTACTGCAGCACCGTTAACAATAACCAACGAACTGTTTTCCGCCGATGGGATTTCGGTGGCAAAATCATCGGAAAAACTCACTGTGAACGCTAACCAGACCGGAAAAATTCTGACAGCGTTAAAAGTGGGCAATCCGCAATTGTGGTCGCTCAAAAATCCGGTTTTATACACGCTGAAAACTTCGGTTTACCAAAACGGTGCTTTGGTGGATGAAACCAGCACGGTTACAGGTTTCCGCGAATTTAACTTCGACCCCAACAAAGGCTTTGCCCTGAATGGCGAGTGGATGAAAGTAAAAGGCGTTTGTCTCCACCACGACGGTGGTGTTCTGGGTTCGGCTGTACCGAGAGAGGTTTGGAAAAGAAGGTTACTGACATTGCAGGAAATCGGGGTGAATGCCATCCGTACCAGCCATAATCCGCAGGCCCCCGACCTTTATCAGTTGTGCGACGAGTTGGGATTGTTGGTACTGAACGAAGCTTTTGACGAATGGGAATTTCCGAAACGCAAATGGCTGGAAGGCTGGAATGTGGGTACTCCCGGATTCGAGGGTTCGTTTGATTTCTTTGAAGAATGGGGTGAAAAGGATTTGGCGGATATGGTAAAACGCGACAGGAATCATGTCTCGGTTT
>JAJUGS010000243.1 GCA_029265875.1 Prolixibacteraceae bacterium | reverse complement strand
GTTATTGGTTTTTTCCTGTCTGTATACTCGTTCTCCACATCCTTGAAACCTGAGGTTATTCACGGTGCACACCGTTGGTGTGTTTTAATGCCGGGATTTACTTTGCTTTCAACGTATTCCTGCCTTCCAAATACTGAGGTTATTCCTGGTTTATCCTTTGTGATATAAAGAAGAGTCCCGGAGGGACGGACTGTAAATAACCTCCGGTTTTAACCGTAGGAAATAGCTGCGCGAAAAAAAAATACCTCAGAGAGGTTTCCCTGATTTGTCAGAAGAGGTACTTTTCATCCCATTCTATTCCATGTTCTTTTAGTAATGCACGAAGTTCATCTTCAAAAGTCTGTTTTTTATGATGTTCCTTTTGATTTTTTATATAATTTACTATCAGCTCTTTATCCCGGTAGGCATAAGTAAGCGCACAATAGCCGGCAGCCCATGATGAAAAGTTTGGAAAGTTTCCTGTGGATTTCATCCAGGCGTTTGAAGCTGTTTTGATTTCTTTGATAAAATCGGACAATGCAATAGTTGGGTGCAAATCAGAAAGTATATGAATGTGGTTTTCTGTTCCGTTAATCCGATAGAGCACACCGTTTCTGTTTTTTATCGCACCCCAGATGTATTTGTACAATTCTACGTGGTGTGTAGCAGGAAGTGTGTTTTGCCGGTCGTGGGTGCAAAAAACGATGTGTTATAATATCTGGCGATAACTGTTCATGATGTTTTATGTTTTGGTAAACCCTTTCAGGGTTTTGTTTTTCTTCTTTCCTTTTCCTCTTCCTCCGGTTAAAACCGGAGGTTATTCACGGTGCACACCGCTGGTGTGTTTAAAAAGCAGTGTTTTGTTGGTTTTCCTGCCTGTATTCTTCTTCTTCACATCCTTGAAACCGGAGGTTATTCACGGTGCACACCGCTGGTGTGTTTAAAAAGCAGTGTTTTGTTGGTTTTCCTGCCTGTATTCTTCTTCTTCACATCCTTGAAACCGTAGGTTATTTACGGTGCACACCGCTGGTGTGTTTAAGAATCGGCTTTATCAGGTTTTCTCAATATTTACTAACTTCTGTCTTGCCTAAATGTAGTCCAGTCTTTTCGAATGTGAAATCAGTTTCTAATTTACAAAAAAGTACACTTTTTATGGTAGGCCTTTCTGCTTCAACTCGTAATTTTTCACAGAAAACGCTTATTTTTTTAATAGTCTTGTTGTTTCATGAAAATGTTGGTGATTATAAACGGATAAAATTGGATGCTACAAAGTGTCCCGGGGGGACATTCTGAAAATAACCTCCGGTTTTAACCGGAGGTGCAAATGCATAACAAAATAAAAACCCTGGAAGGGTTTCCCAGAATTCCGGTGAGCGTATTCCCTCTCGCATGAGGCGAGACGGGGTTAGCGAACAAGACTCTAAAAAAGTCCTTGACGGAATCGGATTCCTCGTCAGCTTGCTGGAGGAGTTTCAATGGTCAGAAGAGGTACTTTCTTTTACCCAACCACATTCACCCCTTTTTCTATCAGTTTTCTGACAGAAGCAGCAGGGACTTTATTACCGGTTAAATCAACAAACTCCAGATTTTCGAGCGAAAACAGCGGCGAAATATCCTGAACCCGGTTGTTGGCCAGGTTCAGTTCGCGGAGGTTGGTGAGGTATTCCAGCGGGTCGATGTTTTCAATCCGGTTATCCGAAAGGTTCAGCATTTCAATCATCCCCAGGTTTTCGAGGTGGCGCAGGTCGTCGATAAAATTATCCGACAAATCGACATTCACCGCATGGATACAGTACTGGATTCCGTCGAGGTCGGCAATGTCGGACGAAGCCATTTCAAACTCGTCAATGTCTTCGAGATAATAATTCGGGAAACTGATTTTTGTGTGGCCGTACTGGCGGATTTTCACGGCTTCGTAAAAAGTAACCAGCTTGTTTTTGCGCGTGTTGAGGTTTCCGTTTTTCAGTTTCTGACCCAAATCTGATTTAATGGTAAAACCCTCATTGTCGAAATCCCACGCATAAACCGGCGAATAATCAATATCTTCGAAGCTTTCGATGACTGCCGAAATTTCTTCGAGCCGTTCGAGTTTCAGGATATGGGAGTAGCCCAACAACCCATCAAAATTTCCTTCTGTTGCCAGGTTTTCAATCTTCGACCGGTGCAACTCGCCGCGGTCGGGATGGTACAGCAGCATCAGTTTTGAAAATCCCTTGCCGTTTTCATCAATTTCAACAGGAACAAAATCGCTGATGATATCGGCAATTTTTTGCAGCGAACCAAATTGTTGGCTGGTGTAAAAATTGAGCAGAATTGCGGCAATTTTGTTGAGGTTTTCAGCCGAATAGGCTTTCAATAAATTATTTTTCAGTGTATAAATCTCCATGTTTTTTGTTTTTGTTGAATCAAGGGTACGGTGGTTTCTAACCGCCGGTTTTACGAATCGCGGTTAAAAACCGCGCCACCCGTTTGATACCCGTTATTTCTGCATGGCCAGTTTTTTCAATTCTTCCGGCATTTTTTCGATGGCATACCGGAGTGCGGTGCGTGGCATCACCGCTTTTTTGCTCATCACATATTCAAAAACTGCCTGCTGGTGCGCCTCACTGGCTGCTTTCAGCATCCAGCCGTAACCTTTCTGAACAAGGTCGTCGCCATCCATCAACAGCGTATCGGCAATCTCAAAAATGTCATTTAAAAACAATCCTTTTCGGGCCGGAATTATCAAGGTTACAGCGGCGGCGCGTTTTACCCAGCGGTTTTCGGCATTTGCAAATGCTTTCAGTTTGGCAATAAATTCGGGGTATTTCATTACAAAATCGCCGACGGTGTGATTGCAAAGCGTGTCGCACGATGCCCAGTTGCTCACATAGTTTTTTATCCAGCGTTCCAGCGTTTCAAAATCGGCAGGTTCCAGTTTTTTTCCCAGTTTTTCAGACCATACACACGCCACAAATGACTCTTCCATGTAACCCGACTGCCAAAGTTTTTCGCAAATGGCAAGAATCTCTGCTTTTGGATTGTCCTTAATTTCGGCAAAAAAATCTTTGGCAATTTTTTGAACAGTAGCCGATTTTATACCATAAACCGTAACTTTTTCCTTAAAAAAATATTCGCTTTGTTTCCGGGTTTTATCGTCGGCAGCAGCAGCAAGCGCTTCCCTTATTTTTGTTATGATTGATTCCATAATTTTTGACATTAAATCTTCTCAAGTTGATTAAAAAAATCCTCCAGCTTCTGTTTATCAAGGCTGCCCACCGAACGCACACCGCTGCAAATGTCGATACCAAAAGGTTGAACGGTTTCGATGGCTTCGCGCACATTTCCGCTGTTCAATCCGCCAGCCAGAAAAACAGGCACTTTTACCTGCTCCCTTATTTGGCGGCTGAATTGCCAGTTGTGAACACGGCCTGTGCCACCGAGTTCCTTGACATTCAATTTCGGGTTGCCGCTGTCTAACAAAATGGCATCCACCGATTCGGAGATTTCGAGGGCTTCCGCAACCGAATTTTCATCCAAAACATGAATCACCTGCACCAGTTTCACACTGGGCAATTCGGTGCGCAAAATTTTGTAATCGCGGCCTTGCAGTGCGTCCACCAACTGAATGGTGGAGGTATAAACCTTTTTGTAATGTTCAATTATATCTTCCGGTTTTGTTTCGCTGGTTAGCAAAAATGTGGAAACTGCCGGCGGAACCGAGCGGGCAATCCGGGCAATCAAATCATCATCAATCACTCCCGGACCGCTGGGCATCGGACCCACCAGGCCAAGCGCCGAAGCACCAAATTCAATGGCGGTTTTTGCTTCTTCCTCACTGCTGATGCAGCATATTTTCACACGAACTTTTGGTTTCATTTTACACCTTTCAAAATATTTTCTGAAAATACCATTTTTAAGCACGTCGATTCTAATTTCAGGCCGGTTGATTTTGTTTTAGCAGATTAAAAAATTTCAGCAGAAAAATGTCAATTACCAGCACCAGCAAATTCCATACAATCAACGAAACAAAACCTGCCGGAGAAAAAAGCCAGTTCATGTCGAATGAAGTCATCAGTGCCGAGGCGATGCTACAGATTCCGTTGATGATGAAAAGCGTTTTCAGGATGATTTCGGATTTTGATTTTCCAAAAACGAAAGCCATAAAAATATAAGACAAACCAATACCACCCCAGCCGTACATTTCGAGCGCCCAGGCAAACGAGCCGGGATTAGCCATCGTAAAAACCGGCAGAACCGTTGCCGTTTCGGGCGGATTGTTATTGGCAAGGTAGGGAATGTAGGTGGTTTGAATGATGTAATTAAGAAAAACCACCGCTGTAAAAACCACATTAATCACCAATCCCGAAAGCGCCCAAATTTTCCGGTTTTCAGGTGCGGTTTTATACAATACAATAAACGTGAGCAGCGACCCAATTACCAAAAAATAACCACAAAAAAAAGTGGCGGTTTGCAATGGGTGAAACGATTCAACAAACAGCGCTGCATCGCGCCAGGGCGGTTGCGGGGTGAATAACATTGAAAGCACCGTGAATATGAGCCCGGAAAACACAATTCCGAACATGTTGGTAATTACCGCAACACGCCCGGATTTCTGGTATTGGTCATTCATCTGATTCATTGTTTTCATTGACTTTTCGGCAGAATTTGAATCAAAAATATTCTGGTCAGACAGTTTTCTGAAATAATTGATAATGAATGGCCTGAACCTGGGTTTGAATGACAGAATTGGTTGTCTGAAATAGTCATAAAATGTTTGTAATTCCGGTCTTCTTTTCCTTTATACCGCTGACAACCGTATTAAACGACGGTAAGAAAAGATTTAAGTTATCAGCTTTTTCACGTTGTATTTTATTACATCAAGCTGAAATTCGAGGTAGCAGAAATCGCCATCCGGGCGTTTATAAATTACATCGGCTTTCGACGGGAGGTAATAATCGCCAAATTTCCCGTATGCTGTTACAGGTGTTTCCCAGGGATAGTTTTTGTATGTTTTTCCATCGGTATCGTATCTGTCGTGGCTGATAAAATTTACCAGTTGTCCTTCTCTGTTAAAAAACAGCATTGCGCTGACGGTAATATTCCCGTTGGTAAATGTTGCTTTTACCTCGTTTTGACCAGTTTCCTCCCAGCTTATATTTTTGCTGATGAGGCTTCCGGGCGCCATACAACACATGTCGTTGAGGATGGTAACCGTTTCAGCCTGATTCATTTCGGGGCCAATGGCATCAACAACTTTAAACAGGTTCAGTATTTTAATGACCATCGTAGCTGTTTCGTTTTTGTACAGGTGAAGTCCGTTAGCTGGAACGCCCATTTTTTTTGCCTTGATATAAAAAGCGCGTAACGGATTACTGAAAAAATTGTATTGTTCCGAGGTAAACGGCATCCAGCCCGATTTTTCAGATGAGCGGATTTTCCCGCTGGCTTTCAGAAAAACGTTCCGGATTTTTTCTTTCCCAACAAAGCCGGTTAAACGGATGTATTTTTTTACAGGTTCGGGCAGGTGTTTCATGTCGGTTTCGGTTAATATCTCAGGTCTTTCTTTTGTTTCGGATTGTATTTTCAACCGAATTTCTTTCAGGTATTTTTTCTTCATTTTGCTGGTTGATTTTTTGTTTGAACACATTTCGATTATGCTCAATGTGACTGTCAACCAAAGCGCAGTTGACGCGTGTCATTATTGAATCCAACAAATTTATACCATTTCCAAAACCATTTCCCACTGGTTAACCGTGTTACAAAAGCCCAATTTTGTGAGCGTTTCAGCCTGGTAGTTATTTTCCTCCACATTCAGCAACATGATTTTATTGTTTCCGGTATATTTTGACAGTTCAGCAACGAGATGAGCCTCCAGTCCCCAATGTTTCCATTCATCCAGAATCCCGATTTGCGGAATATCGCCCTTCGTTTTATGTACATACCCGTAACAGAGCACACGGTTGGTGCATGAAAGTGATACAAGGGTGTAATTTTCGGCTACATTCAAAACCGATTGGGTTTCGTTTTGCCAGGTTGGCGGAAAGAGGCTGTATTTTTCATTATTTTCAACAAAAGTGGCCGGATTGGTAACTGATAAGCCAAATCCACGGTTGGGAACCGGTCGCAGATTTTGTTTTTCAATCTCGAAACAGTTCAATTTCCTCGTTTTTACAAATCCGTATTTTTCATACAAATTGATGGCTGGCGTGTTATTTTCGAGCACTTCCAACACAAATCTGCTGATCCCTTTTTCCTTCAGAAATAGTAAAAG
>JAJUGS010000314.1 GCA_029265875.1 Prolixibacteraceae bacterium | reverse complement strand
CATTGCCTCATCATACAGTGTGTAAGCTTTGGCATAATCTTTTGCCTTCAGCGCTTCCTGTGCCTGGGTAATCTTTTCAGCTGCATCCTGTGCATAAGAAAAAGCCGCGATACACATCCCCGCCACAACCATCAAAAAACTCTTCATTTTCATTTTCATTTTACAATTAATATTATTGTTATAATTCGATTTCTTGAGTTCTCAAAAATAACAATTCTGAAATAAAATCCTAATAAAACAGCCAGGCACAAGCAATTGGCGGCATGATTTTATATTTTTTAAGCTTTACAAATGAAAAATTAACGATTTCATTTCCCCAAGAACTTATTTGATTATCAACTATTCAGGGATTAAACTGATCTTTATTCCAAAAATTCAAAATACTGTCAATCATGGCAATCTGAGTTTTCGCTTCCAGGTGTCCGGGATCGATTTGCTGCACTTTCACAAATGCATTGTAAGCTTTTCCCCATTGCTGAAAACGTTGATCAATGGTTCCCTTCAGCATCCAGTACTCGATGCTTTCTGATTCGGGCAGGCTATCAAACATCCGTTTTGCCTCGCTATTTTTTCCCTGTTGTAAAAGAGCCTGTACCTTCTGAAATTTCAAGTTTCCCATGATTCTGACTATTCTTCGCCCCGGGTTACCGAAACCACACCTTTCACTTTTCTGAGCCGCTGCATCAAAAACTCAATATGGTCAACGTTGTACACCAGCACTTTTAAAATTCCCTCAAATTTTCCCTTATCCGAATTGATATTGATCGAACGCATGTGAACGCCCACATCTTTGGCGATGATGTGCGTGATTTCGTTTACAATGCCAATTTCATCGATACCTGAAATATGCAGGGTTGTAATAAAAGAGGTTTTGCTATTGGTTTCGCGCCATTTTGCCCTGATTACCCTGTAGGGAAAACGTTCTTTTAACTGGGCTGCATTGGGACAGGTATTCCGGTGGATTTTGATACCATGACTGATGGTGACAAAGCCAAAAATCGAATCGCCCAAAACCGGGTTACAACACTGGGCCAGCTTGTAATTCAGGTTTTTCAGGTTGTTGTCGATCACCAGGAAATCATCGGTGGCGCTAAATGTGAGTTCTTTTACTTCTTTTTTCGAAATCAGTTCTTCCAGTTTGGCTTTTGCTGTTGGTTCTTCCGATTTTTCGCTCAGGAAATTCTTGATTTCAAGCGGGTCAATTTTCCCTATGGCCAGTTCGTAGTACAGATCGGCACCCAGCTTGAAACCATACTTTTTCAGGATTTTGCGCATACTCTCGTCGGAGAGTTCCATCTTCCAGTTTTTGAACTTCCTGACCAGAATTTCGCGCCCCTGTTCCGACAGCAATTTACGTTCCTCGTTCAAACTCGCTTTTACCCGGCTTTTGGCTTTCGAGGTAGCCAGAAATTCCAGCCAGTCGAGCTTGGGTTTCTGGTTCGAAGAGGTGTCAATTTCAATATGGTCGCCATTCTGTAATTTATGTTTCAGGGTGACTTTCACGCCGTTAACTTTACCGCCGACACAGGTATCGCCCAATCGAGAATGGATTTCGTAGGCAAAGTCGAGCAGGGTGGAACCTTTGGGCAGCTTTTTCAGATCGCCTTTAGGTGTGAAAACAAAAATCTCGTCGCTATAAATATCGGTTTTAAACCGGTCGATAAAATCAACTACATTTAATTCAGGGTTTTCAAGGATATTTCTGATTTCAGCCAGCCAGTTGTCGTAGCCCGATTGTTCTCTCCCACCCTTGTATTTCCAGTGTGCAGCAAGCCCTTTTTCTGCAATTTCGTCCATCCGCTTTGTCCGGATCTGGATTTCGACCCATTTCCCCTGCGGCCCCAGCACGGTGGTATGCAACGATTCGTAACCATTCGATTTGGGAATGGTAATCCAGTCGCGCAAACGGTTTGGATTTGTCTGGTATTCTTCGGTAACAATTGAATAGGCCATCCAGCAATCCGATTTTTCGTTTTCGGGTTTTGAATCAAGAATGATCCGGATTGCGAACAAATCCATCACCTCGTCGAATGAAACCCCCTGCTTGTTCATTTTATTGTGAATGGAAGAAATGGATTTTGTACGGGCTTTCATTGAAAATACGAGCCCCCGGTTTCTCAGTTTTTCTTCAACTGGTTTCACGAATTCGGCCACAAAATTGGCCCTTTCGGTTTCTGTTTCCTTCAGCCGGTTAACCACATAATGATAGGCTTCGGGTTTTTGATATTTCAGGCACAAATCGAGCAATTCGGAGTTGATGGAATAGAGGCCCAGCCTGTGTGCCAGCGGTGCATACAGATAGGCAGTTTCGGTTACAAGCCGTTTTCTGCTTCCCTCATCATACAAATCGAGGTTGCGCAACACCTGCAAACGGTCGGCGATTTTCAGGATTATGACCCTGACATCGCCTGCCAGGGCCAGCAATAATGAGCGGTAGTTTTCAGAATGCAGGTCAACTGTATCGGTTCCCAACGCATTGATTTTAGCCATTCCGTCGAGGATGCCAAACACCTTGTTGCCAAAGAGGTTTTCAATTTCCTTTTGGGTTGCTTTTCTTTCAAGCCCGGCATACATAACGTTGTGCAACAGTCCCGAAATGATGGAATCGGGGCCAAGCCCGATTTCCATGGCAATTACCGTGGCAACATCAATAGAATGGGAGAGAATAACTTCACCGGTTTTAAACTTTTGTTCGCCCACAATTTCACGGGCAAACTGGAATGTTTTTTCAATTTTCTCCACATCAGCCGGTTCCCAGCTCGTTTTACAAAACGCCCGGAGACTATCAAACCGGGTTTGTATTTGCTCTTTTATTTCCATAATCCGGTACTTTGTACAATTAAATGTTAAAGGGGTTACATTTTTATCCTACAATCAGCGAGAGAGGGCAAATATTAAAAAAAAAGGCTGCATACCGGCAGCCTTTTTAATATTGTATCGTTTCACTGCTTATTCAGCAGCGGCTGCCGTTGAATCAACAAACACCCTCTGGCGCATTTCGCGGTCGAGCATAAAAATACCATTGCCCTGGCCGTTTATAAGCTTCAAAGTATCAATAATTTCCTGCACATTGGCTTCTTCTTCCACCTGTTCATCCACAAACCACTTCAGAAAACTCTGGGTGGCGTGGTCGCGTACCTCGAAAGCAATATCAACCAGGTTGTTAATAAGCGAAGTAACATGTTGTTCGTGGGCTTGCGTTTTTTCAAACACCTCCAGAATGTCATTGAACTCGGTCGGCATTTGTTCAATGGCTTTCAGGGACACTTTACCACCCCGTTCCACCACGTATTTGAAAAATTTGTTGGCATGAGTTAACTCTTCCTGGTATTGAATATACATCCAGTTGGCAAATCCCGGTAAACCTTTTTCACTGAACCAGGCCGACATGGAGAGATATAAAAGTGCTGAATATTGTTCGGCATTAATCTGCTCGTTTAAAGCATTTAACATTTTTTCCTTAAGCATGACTTTTTCGTTTTTTATGTTTGGGATAAAATTAGGAAAATCAACAGAGAATTTTACATGTGAGGGTTTAAATTTCCAACGATCTTAATATTTATTATTTATTGCTGATATAATTTTTTTTATCAGGTTCATTGACAACAAATCAGGTTTAACAGTTAATGATTATTAGTTGTGAATTGCTTTCAAATTGTATTTCTATCAGGTTCATTGACAACTTCGGTCATCACCAACTCCCCGTTTTGCGCGTTGTGAATTGCTTTCAAATTGTATTTTTATCAGGTTCATTGACAACTATACACAATATAGATAATATTTCTATATTGTTGTGAATTGCTTTCAAATTGTATTTTTATCAGGTTCATTGACAACTCTGAAAAACCGTGCTGTTCAGATTGATAAGTTGTGAATTGCTTTCAAATTGTATTTTTATCAGGTTCATTGACAACTGGAGCCGGTTTTAATTTAACTGAAAAAGGTTGTGAATTGCTTTCAAATTGTATTTTTATCAGGTTCATTGACAACTATTATGCTCGACATAGCCACCTCAAGAAAGTTGTGAATTGCTTTCAAATTGTATTTTTATCAGGTTCATTGACAACCGGGGCATCTATTACCATTACCACCACCAGGTTGTGAATTGCTTTCAAATTGTATTTTTATCAGGTTCATTGACAACACAGATGGACGACAGCATTAAGCAAATGACGTTGTGAATTGCTTTCAAATTGTATTTTTATCAGGTTCATTGACAACCACCAAAACAGTCATAAACAATATCACCT
>JAJUGS010000212.1 GCA_029265875.1 Prolixibacteraceae bacterium | reverse complement strand
TGGACCGGCGACGCACAGGTTTTCAGTCCCACTGCCGCCTTCAATTTCGATGTTTCGGCTTTTTACACCAAATGGTTGCGCGATCTGGCTGCCGACCAACTACCCAATGGCTCGGTCCCTCATGTAATCCCTGATGTACTGAATGGTGGTGGCGGAGCTACCGGTTGGGCCGATGCAGCTCTTGTTGTTCCGTGGAACACTTACCTAGCTTATGGCGATAAACGAATTCTGGAAGTACAGTACCCCAGCATGAAAGCCTGGGTGGAATACATACGCGGTAGGGCAGGTGAAGATAATATTTGGACAGGTGATTATCATTTTGGTGACTGGCTGGCTTTTGCCACCAACAATTCAGATTATCCCGGCGCAACTACTGAAAAAGACCTGATTGCAACAGCATACTATTCATATTCAAGTGGTTTGCTGGCGAAAGCAGCTAAAATTATTGGCAAAAATGATGAAGCTGCGAGCTATGAAAAACTATCAGAAGAAATTAAAAAGTCATTTGTGAACGAATTCGTAGCCCCGTCGGGACGTTTGGTTTCTCATACGCAAACAGCTTATTTGCTGGCGATTGCTTTTAATATGCTTCCTGAAAGCCTGGTCCCGAAAGCTGCCGGTTTCCTGGCTGCCGATGTTGAAAAATTCAAACACCTGACAACCGGTTTTCTGGGAACCCCGCTGCTTTGTAAAACATTATCGGATATCGGCCGCGACGATTTGGCTTTCATGCTGCTGAACCGTAAACAATATCCGGGCTGGCTGTATCCGGTAACACAGGGCGCCACCACCATCTGGGAACGCTGGGACGGACAAAAACCCGACGGAACATTCCAGGATGTGGGCATGAACAGTTTTAACCATTATGCCTACGGTGCGATAGGTGAGTGGCTTTACACCTATGTTGCCGGTATTAAAATCGATCCTGAAAACCCGGGGTATAAACATTTCTTCCTGGCACCGCATCCGGGAGGTGATTTAACAAATGCTGCCGCCGCTTTCCAGTCGGTTTACGGCGAAATAAAATCAAATTGGAAAGTTGAAAACGGCCAGATGGTTTACGAAGTAAAAGTGCCTGCCAATTCAACAGCCACGGTAACACTTCCATCAGCGCAACTCGATAAAGTGACTGTAAACTCAGCGTCTTTAAAAGAAAATGCACTGATGGCTGCAACCCAAACCGGAAAATCTGTTTCGCTGAAATTAGGCTCAGGGGAATATAAATTCAGCTATCCGGTGCAGTAAAATCCGGATACTGGATACTGGATTCTGGATACTGGATTCCGGATATTAGTAGATTGATGGAGGATTCTTGAATTTAGATATTGAAAATTACAAATTCGATATAACACAAAGACACTGAAAGGGTTCAATTTGGATAACCCCGGGTTTTAACCCGGGGATTAAACAACAGAAAACAAACCGGCCGCATAGATAGTCGATTGAAAAACAGGCTTCCTTGCGGCCGGATTGCAGAAATAAACAGAAAAGGTTGATAAACTGAATTCTGTTTTTCTAAGTTGAATTGAAATTTAACAATTTCAGTAAATAACCCTGAAAGGGTTGGATTATAATAACCCCGGGTTTCAACCCGGGGATTAGAATGAGTAAGGATAAATCGTCCGCGAGCAAAAGTCGAAAAAAGTATGAACGACACTTGCGGACGAAATGGAGCAATAGAAGTTTAATAATTGAGACAGATACTAAAAAAAATGAACAAACAACGAATACAACAAGCCTACCAACTGGCGAAAGAAGAATACGCCGAGTTAGGCATCAGCACCGATGCAGTGCTGGAGAAAATGAAGGAGGTGGTGATTTCGCTGCATTGCTGGCAAACCGATGATGTTGGCGGATTTGAAACCCCGGATTCGTCGTTATCGGGCGGTGGAATTCAGGCTACCGGAAATTACCCCGGAAAAGCCCACACCATTCAGCAGGTGCGTGCCGACCTTGAAAAAGTTTTGTCGCTGCTGCCCGGAAAACAACGCCTGAATTTGCATGCCATTTATGGCGATTTTCAGGGTGAGCGTGTTGACCGCAACCAGATTGAACCACTGCATTTTCAAAGCTGGATTGACTGGTGCAAAAAACAGGGAATCGGGATGGATTTTAATGCCAGTTGTTTTTCACATCCACGGGCTGCCGATGGTTTCACACTATCATCAAAAAACGAGGAAAACCGCAGATTCTGGGTGGAACATGTAAAACGCTGCCGTGCCATTTCAGCCGAAATCGGGAAACAACTGGGCTCAACCTGCGTGCACAACATCTGGATTCCGGATGGTTCAAAAGACACACCGGTTGACAGAAATGGCTACCGTGTAAACCTGAAAAAATCGCTGGATGAAGCATTGAAAGTAAAATATCCGGGCGAGTGGATGAAAGATGCCGTGGAAAGCAAGCTTTTCGGTATTGGCGTTGAATCGATGACCGTTGGTTCGCACGATTTTTACCTGGGTTACGCTATTAAAAACAATACGCTGATTTGCCTCGATAACGGGCATTTCCACCCAACCGAACAGGTGGGCGATAAAATTTCGGCATGTTTGCAATGGGTTGACGAAGTCTTGCTGCATGTAACCCGCCCGATTCGCTGGGATTCGGACCACGTGGTTACTTTAAACGAAGATGTGCAGTTGATTGCCGCTGAAATTGTCCGCAATAATTTTCTGAGCCGTGTAAAAATCGGCCTCGACTTTTTTGATGCATCCATCAACCGCATTGGCGCGTATGTAATTGGCACACGGGCCGCCCAAAAAGCGTTTATGATTGCCATGTTGGAACCAACTGAAAAATTGATTCAATACGAGGAAGCCGGTCAGAATTTTGAGCGTCTGGCTTTGCTGGAAGAACTCAAAACCAAACCTTTTGGCGCTGTTTGGGATTATTACTGCATGACTGAAAATGTGCCGGTCGGTGAAGCGTATATTACAGAAATTCAGCAATATGAAAAAGAGGTACTGGCAAAACGATAGATAAGGAAGTACTGACAAAGTTGATTTCTATGGTTATTAATCAAAAGAGAACAAGAAACTTACGTGTAATTTTCAGCCAATTGGCGGGTAGTATTTCATTGAAATTCATGTTATGCGACCTTCTTTTAAACAGAAAAAGTCCTGCCTTTCAGACAGTTATTTTGAGTGTTTAACTACCTTAGGTCAACGACCTAAGGTTATGTAAGTAAAACACCTTCGGTGTTAAAAAAATGAAAACGAATCTTTGCCTTGAAAAGGCATTATATTCATAACCGCATGGTCTGTGACCTGCGAAAGAAAAGATATAGACTGTCTGAAAGTCAGGTAATTTTTTTAAATAAAACTTTATGAAAACTAAACACCTTCGGCGTTAAAAAAATGAAAACGAATCTTTGCCTTGAAAAGGCAGTATCTTCATAACCGCAAGGTCAACGACCTGCGGTGAAAAGAAGAAGAAACAAATCTGCCTGAAAGGCAGGACAAAAAATAGAAAAGATGAGCTATACTCGATTATTATATCATATTTGTATTTAGAACGAAAAGAAGCAAGACCTCAATTCCTGAACAACATGAAAAAGAATTATATGCTTATATCTTAGGAATAATAAATAACAAAAAATGTAAATTGTATCGAATTGGTGGAATTTCAAACCATATTCATCTTCTAGTAGATATTCATCCAACAATTGCAGTATCCGATTTTATGAAAGAGTTGAAAGAATATTCAAGTAAATGGTTGTCTGTCAATATGAATTTCCCGGAATTTGATGGTTGGGCAGTAAGTTTTGCTGCATTTACATACAACGTCAAAGAAAAACAAACAATTATCGATTATATCAAAAATCAAAAAGAACATCATAAAAAGGTAAGTTTTGAAGAAGAATATCGAAGTTTTTTGATTGAAAATGGAATTGATATTGATGAACGGTACTTTTTGAAAGATTGATGTTGTCCTGCCTTTCAGGCAGATTTTTTATTGTTGTTCTGGTCCCTCAGGTCGATGACCTAAGGTTATGAAAATGAAACACCTTCGGTGTTAAAAAAATGAAAACGAATCTTTGCCTTGAAAAGGCAGAATTTTCATAACCGCAAGGTCTGTGACCTGCGAAAGAAAAGATATAGACTGTCTGAAAGTCAGGTAATTTTTTTAAAAAAAACTTTATGAAAACTAAACATCTTCGATTTAAAGATAAATGAAAATGAATCTTTGCCTTGAAAAGGCAGAATCTTCATAACCGCATGGTCATAGACCTGCGGTGAAAGAAAAAGAACCAAACCTGCCTGAAAGGCAGGACAAAAAGTAGAAATATTTAAACAGCAGACATGAGAAAACTCGATACAAAACTAATGCACCCCCGCGATCAGATCACGATGATAATCGACAAAGTTTACCGAAGCGGACTGACCACCACCTCTGGCGGAAATATTTCGGTGATCGACGAAAACGGCGATGTGTGGGTAACTCCGTCGGCCATTGACAAAGGCTCGCTGCGCCCTTCGGATATTGTTTGTGTGCGAAAAGATGGAACCATAGAAGGCCGTCACAAACCGTCGTCAGAATATCCTTTTCATATTGCTATTTACAAAGCCCGGCCCGACCTGAAAGCGGTGGTTCATGCGCACCCGCCGGCGCTGGTGTCGTTTAGCATTGTCCGCCAGATTCCGAATACGAATGTGATACCACAGGCAAAATATGTGTGCGGCCCCATTGGCTACGCACCCTACGCGTTGCCTGGCAGCGAAGAACTGGGGAGCGTAATTGCCCTGGAATTTGAGAAGGGTTTTAATGCTGTTATCATGGAAAACCATGGAACGGTGGTGGGTGGAACCGACCTCGGCGATGCGTTTCAGCGGTTTGAAACCCTCGAATTTTGTGCCCGCACCATCATCAACGGAAGCACAATCGGTACACCCAAATACCTGACTGACGAGCAGATTGAAGAATTTGAAGACCAGGTTCCGCGGCTGCTGCCCGAAATGGATTCGGTGGAATACCCGTCGGACGAACGGGCCATCCGCGAAGAAATTAAAAAGATTGTCCACCGCGCCTGCTCACAGGGGTTGATGATCAGTTCGTACGGAACCGTTTCAGTACGCTGGCGGGGCAACGATTTTCTGATTACGCCGCCCAAAGTGGCACGCTGGGATATTCAGAACGAAGACATTGTGCAGGTGAAAAACGGCCGGCGCGAACCGGGAAAAATTCCCAGCCGCTCCACCTGGCTGCACCAGGAAATTTACAAACGCAATCCGCATATTAATTCGATCATTCTCACACAGTCGCCTTACCTGATGGCTTATGGCGTTACCGGGCAGAAAATGGATGTGCGCACCATTCCCGAAAGCTGGATTTTTTTGCAGGACATGCCCAATGTACCCTTCGGTTCGCATTTTGCCGGCGAGGAAACCATCCTGAAAAAGCTGAATAAAAACACGCCGGCCATCATCATCGAAAACGATTCGGTTCTGGTAACCGGCGACAAACTGCTGGGAACTTTCGACCGTCTGGAAGTAGCTGAATTCAGTGCCAAGTCTCTTACAATGGGTGCTTCATTGGGGAAACTCGTTCCAATTAACGACAGCCAGGTGGAAGCATTGCGAAAGAAGTTTTTAGGATAGTTTTCAGGTGGTTTAAATTAATTAATCAACTCCTTCCTCGTAAAACAGCTGTTTCTGGTTTGCAATTTCACGATAATCAATCCTTTGTAATTAGTTAATTCTGAAATATCGAGTGTGTTCAAACCCTGATTGAGGCCGACATTTTGCTGAAACAAAAGAACCCCGGCAGAATTGAAAACCTGTAAATTACTATCGGAAGGTTCTTTCGCATAAAATCTGATCTGAACTAATTGGCCGGATTGAAAAACCGAAAATTCGGGACTAATTGTGTTGTCCAAAAATCCCGTGTAATTTTCATTCTGAATCTCCAGAATTGCCGGTTCACTGATGCCAAATCCGTCGTTGACAGCTCTTGCCATAATCTGTCCTTTTTGAAAACCAGCAGCAAAATGAAGGTTAATACTTGCAGTATCGCTGCTGCCGGAAATTCCTTCACTCAAACTCCATAAATAACCCGTGGCATTGAAAACAGGTGAAACAGAATACCTAAAGACAGGCGCTGATGTATTGATTTTTTGAGGCCCGTCAATAAATCCGGGCTTCACAGGAACACTGTACCATTCCATGGGGTTCATGGTTGCTTCATCGTTTAATGCAACCAATTCAAATAAAACCGTGTCGGGCCTGATTTTTACTTTCAGATAATTTTCATCGGCCACTTCACCCATTCCCGACGAGAGCAGGGCCACATTTTGCCATTTGTCGTAAAATGCTGCGATAGCATCCGGATTTCCGCCGACATCGCCCGAAAACAGATAAAATTCTCTTTCAGCATTAGCAGTTAAAACGGGAAAAACTTCTGTCCAGAAATTCGATACATCCTTTATTTGTGCATATCGCGAGCGGGAATTGCTTCTCACGAGTTTATATTTCTCATGACTGTTCCAGATTACTTCGTGAAAGAAAACAAAAACTTTATGACAGTCAGAACCGGCATTCAAAATCGTGTTTTTCAAAAATTGTAATTGAATAGGGGAGATGGAACGGTCAGATTCGGTGCTGTTTAATATGATGAATAAATCATTCTGAATATTAAAGGAATAATAGAGCCCGCCGTGTTTTGCTGCAAAAACAGCTTTGCCGGTTGCATTGTTATCATGATTTCCCATCACATAAAAAGCGTACATCCCCAGATTGGTAATTTCTTTTTCAACCTGCTGCCAGCTTGCTGTAGTGCTGGTGTTTACAATGTCGCCGGTGAGAATTAACGCCGAAACAGCATCTTTTTCTTCTGATAATTTTTGAAGCAGTGGCGGATGTAACCCGATATTTGTGCCAGCGTGGGCTCCATAGGCATGGCCTGCCACAATAATAGAATAGCCACTACCGGGCTGTGCCATTAAAATCTGGGGTAAAAGTGAAAAAACAGTAATAAGTCCTGTCAATCTGCAAATCCGTATTTTTATGGAAGCAATTTCGAACATTACAAATTTCTTCTGAGATTCTCGGGAAAATTAAATATTTAGGTTCAAACAAGGTTTGCAATATTGAATTATTCCTGAAATCAGGGGCAAAATCACATTATTTGTTATAGTTCATCTAACTTTTCACCTGGATGGTTAAAGTTTTAATTATTTTTGGATGAAAACCGGAATCGCACGATTTTTTTTGTTAAAATGTAAATAATGCATTTTTGCAATAAAACAAGTTTAAATTTGTTTGCCATTTAAATCAAAATCTATCGATGAAACGTATTCTTGTAGTTGAAGATAATAAATTGATCCTTGAGACC
>JAJUGS010000180.1 GCA_029265875.1 Prolixibacteraceae bacterium | reverse complement strand
CCGTAAACGACTGCTTGAATACGACGATGTGATGAACGCACAGCGTGAGGTTATTTATAAAAAACGCCGTCATGCCTTGTTTGGAGAAAGACTCGAAGTTGATTTGCTGAATATGATGTATGATACAGTTGAAGAACTGGTAAATCAATATCATGGTTCCGATGAATTTGAAGATTTCAACATGGAACTTCTGCGTTTGCTTTCCATCGAATCGCCAGTGAATACCGAAGAGTTTAAAAGCCTGAATCCGACCGAAGTTACAGAAAAGGTTTTTGACAAAATGATTGCTGCTTACAACCGTAAAGTTGAAGCGATATCAAAGCAGGCTTACCCGGTAATTAAAAATGTTTACGAAACCAAAGGAAATGTTTACCAGAACATTGTGGTTCCGATTTCGGATGGAAAACGGGTTTACCAGATTATCTGCAACCTTGAAAAAGCTTATAACAACAAGGGAAAAGAACTTGTAAAATCATACCAGAAGCAAATTGTTCTCCGCACCATCGACGAAGCCTGGAAAGAAGAGCTCCGTGAAATGGATGACCTGAAACAATCGGTTCAGAATGCTACTTACGAGCAAAAAGACCCGCTTTTAATTTATAAATTCGAATCATTTAATCTGTTTAAACAGATGGTGGCTAAGGTAAACCGCGATGTGGTTTCCACACTGATGAAAGGCTATATCCCAATTCAAAGTCCCGACCAGGTTCGTGAGGCCGAAGCTCGGAAACGGATGGATATGAGCCGGTTCAAAACCCAGAAATCGGAGCTTCCAGGCGCTGATAATCCGATGGAAGGTGCCAACACAAACACCCAGGAAAAGGCAAAACCTCAGCCTGTTACGGTTGAAAAACATGTTGGCAGAAACGATCCTTGTCCGTGCGGAAGCGGCAAAAAATACAAACAGTGCCACGGGCGGAGTATTGAGTAAAATTTGTTTTCTGAATTTTAATATAAAGATTAAAACTTTCACGGAATGACAGGTTTATTGAGTTTTATCCATTGGAATGTAAGTCCTGAGATTTTTCAGTTAGGGCCATTTTCTGTTCGCTGGTACGGATTGCTATTTGCCGGTGGGTTCCTTTTGGGGTATCACATCGGCGAAAAAATGCTGAAATCGGAAAATGTAAGCCAGAAATGGATTGACAGCCTGTTCTTCTATATTATCGTAGCCACAATTATTGGAGCCAGGTTAGGACATGTTTTCTTTTACGGCTGGGATTATTATTCAAAAAACCCGCTCGAAATTTTTATGGTGTGGCACGGTGGACTGGCAAGTCACGGCGGTGCATTGGGCATTCTTGTGGCGCTGATTATTCATTCGAAACTCATTACCAAGCGTTCTGTACTTTGGACACTCGACCGGATTGTGGTTCCAACTGCGTTGGTGGCAGCTTTTATCAGGACCGGAAACCTGATGAATTCTGAAATCTACGGAAATCCGACTACCTTGCCCTGGGGCTTTATTTTTGAACGCAATGGCGAAACGGTGGCAAAACACCCGACCCAGATTTATGAAGCGTTGATGTATGTGATTACATTTCTGTTTCTTAGTTATTTATACTGGAAAACCGATGCGAAAAAGCGGGAAGGATTTATTTTCGGATTGTTTTTTATCCTTGTTTTTGGTTCACGGTTTTTTATCGAGTTCATTAAAGAAGACCAGGAAGCATTTGAAGCCGGAATGGTTTTAAACATGGGACAATGGCTCAGTATTCCATTTGTTGTGGCTGGTATTATACTCGCAGTGAGAGCTTTTAAACTACCAATGAAAGAATACAAAAACCGCTGATTCAGTTGAAAATCTTTATCCCGAAATAAAATTTGCGGGGTTCTGAGGGCCCGTAAATGTATCCGCTGTCGCGATATTTCCCCGAATCGAAATCGTTTTGATATTGGTTGAAAATATTACCTGCTCCAGCAAAAATTTCTACTGATGAATCAAGTCGCGGTGCGGTAAAAGTATAGGAAAGCTTCAGGTTAGTTTCCCAAAAATCTGACGATTTTACAAGAATATCGTTTTCGGGAGTGCCCACGTTTCCGGGTACGCCGTAATGCGGAATCAGCATTGAACCAGTGTATATTCCCGATAAAACCGCTTTGAATTTGTCGCCGGGCGTAAAGGTTATGGTATAGTAGCCATAACTTTCGGGTGTACGCAGGTAGTCTGTTTCACCCGTCAATTCCACCGACCAGGCAACAGCTTTGTCGTAATAGCTTTTCTGAAGTGTTAAACCTGCCTCGGCTTGCAACCTGCGGTTGTAGTTGGCCCGCAATTCGAGGGTTGTTCCCATAACCTGGCTGTTTCCTCCGTTGATTTTCAACATTTCTGAGTCGCCATTTTCATTAGTCCCGGTTTCTTCCAAAACAAATGCATCTTTCAATTTTGTGTAAAATCCTTCCAGTGTAAAACCAAAAATGTGTTTTTCGGTGGGTTTATCCCAATTTAACGATGCACTCAAACTTTGCGAACATTCTTCCTTTAGGTCATCAGCAAGCTTAATTGTCTGGATTCCGCCACCGGCAAAAGCAATGTGCATGTCGGCATCAAAAGCCTGTGGTGCCCTGAAACCGGTTGACCACGAAGCCCTTAATTGGGTATTCGGGTTGGGTTTGTACAATGCTGAAACGCGTGGGTTAAAAATCAGGCGGTCAACAAAGTTGTGTTTATCCGTTCTAACACCGGCTAACAATGTACATTCTGGCAAAATGGCCCAATCGCTTTGCAGAAAAATCCCCAGATTTTTTGTGGTCTGGTCAGTCAGATAATTATAGGTTGTAATTTCGTCGAAAACATCATCGAAAACATATTCTGTTCCAAATGTCAGCATATTCGGGCCACTTATAAAATGTCTGATTGTGTGATTAACCTGCACTCCTGCCTGAATCGTATAATTTTCTGAGATTCCATAAGGTGGATTGTTGTTGTAATCAATCAGTTCCAGCGGGTCATCAGGTGCTATTCCTGTAAAATGATCTCGATCGGTATATTGCCCCGCTGTGTAAATAGCCAGGTTGGTGCGGTTGTCAGAGCTTGTGAGTTCGTAGGTAATCCCGCCTGTTAAAATATTGTGTTTTCTTTCTTCCGATTGCTGTGCTTTGTAGGCGGGTTTGTCAACCATTTCTCCACCATACCGGTATTCGTGCATACTCGAAAAACTGGCTTCCAGCTTTTGGTTTTCATTCAGGTTGAAAAATGAATTCAGTCCGAACGAATTGTTATAAAGTTTCGGAAGCTCGGAATAATTATCACCGTTGTGATCGTACCAGTCCCGGTTTCTGTAGGATGTGTACAATGCCATTCCTGCATTTCTTTTTTGCGAAAGCGCGGTTAATGTTCCGTTTACAGATAAATCGTTGGCGTTTCCGCCAGCTACACTTTCGTTTAACGAAACTTTGTACGAATTCCGTTGAGGCATCCGGGTAATAATATTTACGGTTCCGCCAATTGCACTCGAACCATATAATGCCGAAGCACCGCCGCGCACTATTTCAATTCTTTCCACCATCTCGGTTGGCATTTGTTCAAGCCCGTAAAGTCCGGTTAACGGGCTGAAAACCGAGCGGCTGTTAATCAGAATCTGGCTGTAGGCTCCTCCCAGTCCGTTCATTCGGAGCTGAGAATAATTGCAGGTCTGGCAATCGGTTTCCATTCGTAAACCCGGCTGAAAACTGAGTGTTTGTGAAACAGTTTGGGCGGCCAGATTTTCGATTGATTTTGAATCCATTACACCAACAATTACGGCACTTTCAGTTTGTCGTTTAAAGGTTTTTGTCCCGGTAATCACCACTTCATCAACCTTGATGAAATCTTCTTCGAGATCAAATTTTACTTCAAGTGTCTGATCCGGTGCCAGTTCAATCTCCTTTTTCTGGGTTTTGTACCCAATCATTTTTGCAACGATTGTATGTTTTCCAATTGGAAGATCAACCAGGATATAATGACCGGTGATATCAGTTGTCGTCCCAATCGTTGTATTTTCAAGATAAATGTTTACAAAAGGAATGTGTTCACCTTTCGAAACAACATGGCCAGTGACGACAGCATCTTTCCCTTGTTGTGCCACAACTGCATGAAATGAAAAACTCAAAAGAAAAATCAGCAGAATTCTATCCAATCTCATTTTTATAAAATTTGTATTTAACAAGTTTATAATTAATATTTATTATTTAAAATCATTCTATATAAATAAATTGTTAAAAACAGATTTAGTTTAAATTGGCACTTTACAACGCTTACAGGGATTATTTTCCATGAAATATTCTTAACATTACAAAATAAGACAAATAGGTATTTTGTTCTGACGGTTAAAATCATTTATTTTGCAAAAATTTAAAAAGGAAAAGAGATGCTGGAAATAGGAAAATATTCGATGGTTACTTTAACCTACAATTTGTACATCGATGATGAGAATGGTGAATTGGTTGAGCAGGCAACTGAAGCTCAGCCACTCGAGTTTTTATATGGTGCAGGTTCCATGCTGCCGAAATTTGAATCGCAACTGGCAGGTTTGCGTGAGGGTGAACCTTTTACCATTAAGCTGAGCAAAAAAGATGCTTATGGTGAAGTAAATGAAGATGCAATTGTGGAATTACCCAAACATGTTTTTCTGGTGAATGGTAAATTTGATGAAGAACTTGTGAAAGTTGGCAATACTGTGCCTATGATGAGCAGCAATGGTCAGCGTTTGAAAGGTTTGGTGGTTGAAGTAAATGATGAAAACGTAACAATGGACTTTAATCATCCGCTGGCAGGTGAAGACCTGTTTTTTGCCGGAAAAGTGATTGGTGTTCGCGAAGCTTCTGACGACGAAGTTGCCCGTATTTTATCTGGAGGACATGGCGGTTGCGGTTGCGGAAGCGGAGGCTGCGGCTCAGGTTGTGATGACGATTCATGCGATTCGGGCCATTCTCACGGCGGTTGCGGCTGTGGTTGCTGACAGTTATTTTGTATATTAAATCTATTTATTTATTTTAACCTCGTTTTCGAAAAAAGGGAAGCGAGGTTTTTTATTACATCATGAATACATTTGGAGAAATTTTCCGGCTTACATCATTTGGCGAATCGCATGGAAAAGGTATTGGCGGAATAATTGATGGTTGTCCGGCCGGGATTGAACTTGATTTTGATATGATTCAGAAAGAATTGGCCAGACGGAAGCCCGGCCAGTCGAAAATCACCACGCAACGCCAGGAGGCCGACCAGGTTGAATTTTTATCCGGAATATTTGAAGGCAGAACACAGGGAACTCCCATTGCATTTGCTGTTTGGAACAAAGATCAGCACTCGTCAGATTATAACGATTTAAAAGACGTTTACAGACCCTCACATGCCGATTACACCTATATTCAAAAATATGGCACGCGTGATCACAGGGGAGGTGGCCGTTCTTCGGCACGCGAAACCATTGCCCGGGTTGTTGCCGGTGCCATTGCCAAACAAATCCTTTCAAAAGCAGGTGTAAGTATTAATGCTTTTGTTTCTCAGGTTGGAGAAATTAAACTTGAGAAACATTATACTGAACTTGATCTTTCGAAAACAGAAGAAAACATTGTTCGCTGTCCGGACGAAGAAACAGCTGGAAAAATGATAGCAAGAATTGAAGCTGCCGCGCATGACAGAGATACAGTCGGGGGAGTAATCACAGGTGTTATTACTGGTGTTCCTGCGGGGTGGGGCGAACCTGTTTTTAATAAACTACACGCCGATCTGGGTTTTGCCATGCTGGGTATCAATGCTGTAAAAGGTTTTGAGTATGGTTCAGGCTTTGAAGGGACAAAACTAAGCGGATCTCAACACAACGATGTTTTTATTCAAACTGAAAATGGTATCCGTACAAAAACAAACCATTCGGGAGGCATTCAGGGCGGAATTTCCAATGGCGAAGATATTTATTTCAGGGTGGCTTTTAAACCAATTGCCACCTTATTAAAAGAGCAACAAACAGTCGATAAATTCAATAATTCAATAACCATTAATCCAAAGGGCAGACACGATCCTTGTGTGCTTCCACGAGCTGTTCCCATTGTGGAATCGATGGCTGCACTTGTACTGATCAATCACTTTTTACTCAATAAACTAAACTCAATTTAGAAAATGCCCAGGAAGAAGCGAAACAGACGAATTCAAATGCCTCCTGTCATCAAAGGAATGTCAGTCTTTGGTGTTAGGGGCAGGAAGTCGAATGAAGTGATTCTGAACATTGAGGAGTATGAAACAATCAGGCTACTCGATTATCAGAACCTGACCCAGGAGGAAGCAGCCACTTTGATGGATGTTTCCAGACCTACTCTCACCCGCATTTATGAAGAAGCCAGAAACAAAGTTGCCACAGCCTTTGTGGAAGGACGGGACCTGCTTTTTAAAGGCGGTGATTTTTATTTCGAAAAAGACTGGTACAAATGTAATGCATGCCAGGCCAGTTTCAGCGATTATTCGGGTGATGTCAAAAATTGCCCGGTTTGTAAATCAGAGCTACTTGTATCGCTGAATGATTTTTATCAATCGAAATAATATTTCAGTTTATTTCAGAATATTGTAACCAGAGTTGAATGTTTTTTAATTCAGTATTCTGAAAAAAAAGCCACCGGGTCATTACCCGGTGGCACCCAATTAAGTTGTGATAAAACCAGAGCCCTAGCACACTAGGAGATGCAAATTACAAATTATTAATACACAAGTCAACCCCTTAATTTTATTCGATTTAACATATGAATAGTAAAATTTATTGTTTTCATATTTTCAATATCTAATAAAAAGTTATAATCATTTGTTAATTAAGGTTATAAATCGTCGGGAAAAATTATCCAATCACTGTGGGTAAAAAATAAAAAAAAGACATTATTGTCTATTTTTAACATTTTTAAGTTTTTCGTGGTTAATTATTTTACGAATAAGCCACCTTGTCATAACTTAAACTGTTAACAGTTTTTATATTTACCGCAAAAACCAAAATGAAGATCAGAAAACTCCTGCGTGTTTTACATCGCGATTTAGGTTATTTTATCGTTGGTATGACTGTAGTTTATACACTGTCGGGTATTTACCTGAACCATCGTCATGACTTCAACCCCGACTACAAAATTTATTATTCTGAAGCGAATTTTGCAGTACCTGATAAAACTGATTTTACTGCTGATGAAATTAGGGATGCACTTAAAAAAGTGGATGAAAATGTGGTTTATAAAAAGCATTATCTGAATAATGAAGGGAAAATAAAAATCTTTATTGAAAACGGAGAAGCTGTTTTTAATCCCCACAACGGGGAAGGATATATTCAATACCTGGAGAGACGGCCTTTGATATTTTCATTGAATAAACTGCACCGGGCGTCAATCGGAACCACCTGGAAATGGGTGAGTGACCTGATGGCTGTTATCCTGCTATTTGTAGCTGTTTCCGGTTTATTCCTCTTAAAGGGAAAAAGAAGCCTTCAAAGTTGGGGCTGGTGGCTTTTGGCAGCCGGAATTGTTGTACCTTTAACATTCATTATCATTTATATATAAATATATTTAAAAATTAAAATTGCGCGATTATGAAAAATGTGGTTTTATTTGCTTTTGTAGTTTTATTATTGTCGGCGTGCGGAACGGGTAAAAAGCCGGACAATGCAGAGATAAAAAAAGATACGATAGTTTATACAGTTGATCAGTTGTATGAGAATGCTGTTGCTTTGGCTGACAGCGAAGTGGTTGTTAAAGGTACCGTGATGCATGTTTGTAAAGAGGGAGGAGCGCGTTGTTTTTTAATGGGGAGCAATGAAAACATCAGCATCAGGGTTGAAGCCGGTGAGAAAATTGGTGCCTTTACTCAGGAACAGATGGGTAGTGAATTACAAATTACCGGCATTCTCAAAGTAGTAAGATCCGAAGCAGATGCACACAACCCTGGCAAAGAACATGGAACTGAAGATTCAGCCGATTCTGTTGCCGCAAAAGCACACGAAGTAATTGCTGCTGCGCAGGATTCAGCAGGGGTAGTTTATTTTATCGAAGGTTTGAGTGTGAAAGATTTGTCAAAACAGATGTAAAAGCATGCAAAGGAGGGGTGGCCCTCCTTTTATTTTTTCGTTTCTTCAGGAACAAAAATTAAAGAAACCGAATTTACACAATGCCGCGTATTTTTCGGCGTAAATCCTTCGCCGTAAAAAACATGCCCAAGATGGCCGCCACATTGGGTGCAGGTAATTTCGGTACGCCTGCCATCGGCATCCAGCGTTTTGGTTACAGCTCCTTTAATTTCGTCATCAAAACTGGGCCAGCCACATTCTGAGTTAAATTTGTCGGATGATTTGTAAAGCGCTGCCCCGCACTGCTTACAAACGTAGGTCCCTTTTCCTTTAAAATTGGTGTATTCTCCGGTAAATGGCCGTTCGGTCCCTTTGTGAATTATGACATATTCTTCAAAATCAGTCAATTTTCTGTACGCCTTTTTTGTTTCTTCCATTTTCTTATTCTCCTGTCCGCTCATGGTAAAACATATTGCCATTAAAAGCAGTGTAACGGTTGTTTTCATCTGAACAAATTATTGAAGTTTCTGATTAGTTGTCGGTTGTGCTTGTTCTCTTTAATCTGCATTTTCACCCGATGGAACTCACATGTAATTTGTTCATCGTTATTTGTGTCTTTCTGCAAACATGTTCGTTTCAT
>JAJUGS010000376.1 GCA_029265875.1 Prolixibacteraceae bacterium | reverse complement strand
TTTTCATCTGAACAAATTATTGAAGTTTCTGATTAGTTGTCGGTTGTGCTTGTTCTCTTTAATCTGCATTTTCACCCGATGGAACTCACATGTAATTTGTTCATCGTTATTTGTGTCTTTCTGCAAACATGTTCGTTTCATGCAATAAAAACAATTTTCATACTGCTTTGGTTCAGTATTTTATAATGGAATGATGCCAATTCCGGGAACCTGGTTGAGCGTAATTTTTCCGTTAATTACCTCAACTCCCTTGAATAAATCATTGCTGATAAGCAGATTACCATCCAGATCGGCCCAATCAACAACCGGCGATAACTGGGCGGCAGCAGAAATGGCGCACGAAGTTTCGGTCATACAACCCAGCATCACTTTCATGTTGTTGGCCCTGGCCAGATTCACCATTTTGTGGGCTTCGCGCATCCCGGTACATTTCATCAGTTTAATATTTATCCCGGAATATACGCCAATTGTTTTTTGCACATCCGTTAAACGCTGAATCGCTTCATCAGCAATTATCGGGAGCGGAGAATTTTGTGTCAGCCAGGCAATATCCTCCGGATTTTCTTTGGGCATAGGCTGTTCAACGTATTGAACTCCCTTTTCCTTCAGCCAGTGAATCATATCCAGCGCGAAGATTTTATCCTTCCAACCCTGGTTTACATCCACACAAAGCGGAATACCGGAAACTTCACGGATGGTTTCAATCATTTGCCTGTCGTTTTCACGGCCAAGTTTTACTTTCAGAATTTTGAAACCTTCTGCCTCTCTTACTTTTTGCCGCACGATTTCAGGAGTATCGATCCCGATTGTAAAAGATGTAAATGGCGTTTTCTCTGCCGAAAATCCCCAGATTTTATACCAAGGCTGGTTCATCAGTTTTCCGGTTAAATCGTGCAGCGCTATGTCAACCGCGGCTTTGGCGGCAGTATTTCCCGGGGCCGATTTGTCAACATATTCCAGAATTTCGTCCATTCTGAAAGGATCGGTGAATTGTTGCAGGTTAATTGCCGACAGAAATTTCCCCACCGATTCCTGCGACTCACCCAAATAAGGTGGCATTGAGGCTTCTCCGTGTCCAGTAACTCCTTCAAACCTTATTTTTACCTGCATGTCGGGTGTCGTGCTGCGCGAACTGCCTGCCAATGTAAATACATGTTTCAATTGCAGGTTGTAGGGTTCGAAACTGAGTTGCAAACCCCTGGATGTTTTTTTGTTCATATTCGGAAAACTGTATTTTGGTAAAAAGCTGAGACCAGCTGCGGTCAGTGCTGTGTTTTGTATGAAATGTTTCCGGTCCAATGTTGAAAAATGTTATCAGTGATATAATTTTGTTAGGCCATGCTTTAAATCAGCACCTGGAATAAATCGTGCTGATCGTTCAGGTACTCGAAAACAAAGCCATTTTCTTCCATTCGTTGCACGAGGCCATTAAAGTCTTCTTTTTTCTGAACTTCAATGCCAATAACTGCCGGGCCTTTTTCGCGGTTGGTTTTTTTGGAATACTCAAAATGGGTGATATCGTCGGTGGGGCCGAGCACAACATCCACAAAAGTACGCAGTGCCCCGGCTCTTTGTGGAAACCTGACAATAAAATAATGTTTCAGCCCTTCGTAAAGCAGCGACCGTTCTTTTATTTCTTCGGTCCGGGTAATGTCGTTATTACTGCCGCTAACAATGCAAACCACGTTTTTACCTTTTATTTCATCGCGGTAAAAATCGAGTGCTGCAATGGAAAGTGCTCCGGCTGGTTCAAGTACAATGGCATCCTGGTTGTATAAATCGAGAATTTTTGTGCAAATCCGGCCTTCGGGAACAAGGATGATATCGTCGAGTACCTGTTTACACACTTCAAAAGTGATTTCGCCAACTTTTTGTACTGCTGCACCATCAACAAATTTGTCGATATTTTTCAATTCGGTAACCTGGTCGTTTTTTAAGGATAGTTGCATAGAAGGAGCACCCAATGGTTCGACCCCGATAATTTTTGTGTGCGGGCTGAGTTGTTTAAAGCAGGCTCCCACGCCTGCGGCCAACCCGCCACCTCCGATCGGAATAAAAACAAAATCGATCTGGTCTTTCGAATCCTGTAAAATCTCAAGCCCGACAGTTGCCTGACCTTCAATAATCTGCTCGTCGTCAAACGGGTGGATAAATGCCATGCCGTTAAGTCTCGACGCTGCCAGTGCAGTTTGTTGTGCATCATCAAAAGTGTCGCCGGCAAGAATTACTTCAACGTTTGATTTTCCAAACATTTTCACCTGTTTTATTTTTTGCTGGGGGGTAGTTGTGGGCATGTAAATTTTACCTTTAATTCCCAGTTTCTGGCAAGAGTAAGCTACACCCTGTGCATGGTTTCCGGCGCTGGCGCAAATCACCCCGTTTTTTAATTCTTCCGCCGAAAGATGAGCAATTTTGTTGTAGGCACCTCTCAGTTTATAAGAGCGGACAACCTGAAGATCCTCTCTTTTCAGAAAAACTTCAGCACCAAATTCTTCCGAAAGGTTAATGTTTTTCTGGAGTGGTGTGTGCATTACCACTTCATTCAGGTTAATTTTGGCTTTGGTGATGTTTTTTAGCTGGGGAAAATATTTCTCTGAATTTTTCATTTTATTAATT
>JAJUGS010000391.1 GCA_029265875.1 Prolixibacteraceae bacterium | reverse complement strand
TGCGACAATCACAACCTCGCGGTTAAATGCCCTGATTTGTCGCGTGGCTTCATAGCCATCCATCACCGGCATCCTGATGTCCATCATCACCAAATCAATGTCTTCATTTTCCCGGCAAATCTCCACTGCATCCTGCCCGTTAATGGCATGTAACACATCGGCTTGCAGTTCGCCCAGCAAAATCGTCAGATATTGGTCGCCAACCGGATCGTCTTCGGCGATCAGTATTTTCAACCGCGGTTTCACGGGTTGCCCATCATTTTTTACGGTTTTTGCCTCCTGTTCTTGCTGCCCTGAAATCCCTTCAACCGGTATCGAAACCGTGAATTCGGAGCCTTTTCCCAATTCCGATTCAAGCTGTATGGTTCCTCCCAACATTTCAACATACGCACGGGTGATGGCAAGCCCGAGTCCTGACCCCTGCAGCGCCCGGCTGTCCTCAATATCGGCTTGTTCGAAACGGTTGAAAATGGCGTGCTTCCTTTCCTCCGGAACGCCGATGCCACTGTCGGCCACACAAAACTCAAACCGGTTGCCTGTGAGCGAAACCCTGATTTCAACAAACCCTGAATCGGTGTATTTCAGCGCATTTTTTATCAGGTTCGTCATTATCGAATCGAGTTTGGGAACATCCGTCCGGACCAAAGCCCCTGCCGGGTCAATATTTTCGGTAAGCCTGAAATCAAGCGATTTTTCCATTGCCTCGGGTTTGAAAAAATTAAACAGGTTTATAACCTGTTCGCGGAGGTTGGTTTCGGTAAGAACGACCTGCATCTGGCCGGTTTCAATCTTCGAAATATCAATCAGGTCGTTCACCGTATTCAGCATCCGCTGGCCGCTTTTGCGGATGATGTTGATAAAGTCTTTTTTCTCCTCGCCTGTAAAATGCGAATCGGCCAACAACTCTGTAAAACCCAGGATGCCATTCATCGGGGTGCGGATTTCGTGGCTCATGTTGGCCAGAAATGCCGTCTTCAACCGGTCGGCTTCCTGTGCTTTTGCCAGTGCTGCAAGCAATTCTTCTTCTGCTTTTTTTCTTTCAATCGAAATACTTATCTGGCTGGCAATAAATTCCAGCATTTGCTTGTCTTTTTCGGTATAGGCAAACGGATCGTCGTAACTCTGTACAACAATGGCACCATTCACTTTTTTATTAATCATCAGCGGTACGCCCAGCCAGATTTTTGAAGGAGTCCCGATCAATTCAATTTCACCCGATTCATAAAGCTGCTTAATTTCTGTTTCTGTGACAAGTAATGATTTTTGGTTCTTAATTACCAATCCGGTAACCGATTTTTCTGCCGGCCATTTTTCAATTTCATCTTTCTGGTCGACATCGTAATGAGTTGACAACATGCCGGTTGACTCATCATAAAATGCAATATAAAAGTTTGTCGCGTCGAGCAATTTGTTGAGCTGTTCTCTCACAATTTCAAGAAACCCGAGCAAACTGACTGATGAAACTGCCGCATTTGCAATGCGAAAAAGTACCTCCTGAATTGCGTCGTTTTTTAACTTTTCGGTTATATCGGTTTGTGTGCCCCAAATACGGACCAGATGGTTGTTTTCGATTATTCCAACCGAATTATTATTAAAGAAAACCTTTTGTCCTTTTTTATTGGTTTCTTCGGTAATTACGTTTTTTGTCCGGTAATTATTTCTGACAAAAGATAGCAAAACACCCCTGTTCACCGGGTTATTTCTTCCGCCATGAAAATCAATTTGCCCTTTTCCGATGATATCTTCAGGAGAAGTCAAACCATACATTTTCAAACAGGCATCATTACACTCTGCAATACGTGAATGGTCGTAAATAAAATCAACCTGCTCTTCAACCGGAAGATTGATATCCATTGGTTTATCAAATTCAAACCTTAAAACACCATCAGAAACCTGCGAAAAGAACGTGCGGTACCTTTCCTCGCTTGCTTTCAGAATTTGGTTGTACCTGAGCCTTTCAATGCTTTCAAAGATTATCTGTCCGATAATTATGGTTGCCAGGGGATAAACTGTTAATATGTATATACCCATTTTTCGGACTATGTTGCGGGCAATATCTGCTGGAAATGTAAACATTAACAACAACATGGCAACATGAACCAAAAAACCCATGAATATAAGGTGTTTCAGTTTTATGATATTGTTTTTCCGAAAGTAACGGAAATAGAAGAACACTCCCGTTAAACCCGATGCAAGGACCACCAACGAACCTGGCAGTACGCCCACTCCTCCCTGGTAAATACGGAAAGCAACAGCCATTAATGATGATACAGTAACTGAAACCGGGCCAAAGAAAAGCCCGCAAAGTGAGAT
>JAJUGS010000036.1 GCA_029265875.1 Prolixibacteraceae bacterium | reverse complement strand
TTGGCGGCCCAGTTGATGGTTGAAAAGGTTCCAGTGGGCGATGAGCCATTCCCGATTTCCATTTCCACCAACCCGAACGCATTGGTTGTTTTAGCATGTATCTCGCTGTACACCGAAGCGCCGGTTGCCGAGCCCTGTAAAATGCTGATGCGAAACGATACATTTTTCGATACCAGTGCACTCCCGGAGTTGTCGCGCGCTACAGCCTGGTATTTAAAAGCCTGAGGGGTTTGTGCTGTTGCTGCTATTGCCAACAAAACGACCAAAACAGTAAATAATATCGGATTTTTCATAAGGTTGATTTTTATTGTTTTACAATTTTAAATACCTGTGGAGTTTTAACTGCAATAGTCTCCAACTTCAAAAAGTAGATTCCCGGAGAAAAATGAGTCATATCAATGGGTTGTGGGTTTTCTGAAACTTTTCCGTTGAAAACCAATCGGTTGTTGACATCGGTAAGCGAAAACGAATATTTGTTTTCAGCGAAGTTTCTGAAACTGATATTCAGTTTGTCATTCACAGGATTAGGGAAAACATTAAGTGTTACACCTGACAGAACAAGAGGTTCGATGGCTGTAATGGTAAGTTTTCCCTGGTGTAATCCCTGTGTAAGAATAACAGAACTTCCGCTGAAAGTGCTTACAACCGTTTCGCCAAGTGTCCACGAGAGCTGAACACCTGTGCCGATTGCGTGGGTGCCGGCCGAAGAAATTACCTGTTGTCCGGAAAGTCCGGCGGACAGCAGCATAAACAACAGGAATAAAAATTTAGTTTTCATAATCATTGGTTAAAAAAAACTCCCGATTTTCAATGTTTCCGAATTGTTGAATCGTTTGCATAAAGCATTGAAAATAAGAGCTTTGATGTTGTTATTTTTGGTTTTCTCTAAAATTTTTTAAAGTTAGGCTATTTTGGCACGCAAGTCAATATCACGCCACAACATCTCAATGGAAATTTTTTAAGACCCTGTGGGTGTTTAGGGTTAACTTAAAAGTAGGTGATACCCGAAATTCGGAGGATTACAAACAAAACGGCACAAAAAAACTCCTGCCGATTTACCGACAGGAGATTTTCTGTATCATTTGAAAACCAGCAAAGGTTTATTCTTCTTCCTGAGCTTTCTTTTTTCTTGGAGCTTTAGGAGCTTCGGCCACCGGGGCTTCGGCCACTTCCACTTCAACAACCGGGCGTACCGATACGTACGAACGGTTCTTCAGTTTCTTTTTAAATTCAACTGTTCCTTCAACCAGTGCAAACAAGGTATGGTCTTTTCCCATTCCCACGTTTTCACCCGGATAATGTGTTGTTCCACGCTGGCGAACTAAAATATTACCAGCTTTTGCGTGCTGACCGCCAAAAATTTTAACGCCCAGTCGCTTACTTTCCGATTCGCGTCCGTTCTTCGAACTACCTACACCTTTCTTATGAGCCATGGTAAATTTCTTTTAATGTTATCCAACAATGGTTTCTACCTGAATTTGTGTGAACTGCTGACGGTGACCGTTCATTTTCTGATAGCCTTTTCTGCGTTTTTTCTTGAAAACGATCACTTTTTCACCTTTCACATGTGCCAATACTTTGGCCGTAATTTTTGCACCGCTAACGGTCGGGGTACCAACAGCCACAGCGCCGTCGTTGTCGACAAGCAACACTTTTTCAAACTCAACCGAGTCACCTTCTTTGGCGTCGAGCTGGTGTACAAAAAGCTTCTTGTCTTTTTCCACTTTGAATTGCTGTCCTGCAATTTCTACAATCGCGTACATAACTTTCTTTTATCTGTTTACACCGTCAGGCGGGATTCCTATCTTTGGTTTCCACTTACCCGAGCCTGAACGATTCAAAATTTTCGGACTGCAAAAGTAGTCGTTTCAAATTGATTAGCAAATATTCGGGAGAAAATTTCATGGTAAATGAGTGAATGCGCAATTGAGTTATTGGGTGAATGAGTAATTGGGTGAATGAGGTATTGGGTGAATGAGTTATTGGGTGAATGAGGTATTGGGTGAATGAGGTATTGGGTGAATGAGGTATTGGGTGAATGAGTAATGGAGAAACCGGTAATTGAATGAATGAGTAGCAGGGAAAAAGCGCTGAAAGGGCGCAATATGAATAACCCCGGGTTTCAACCCGGGTAAGGAGCGCCTCCAAAACCAACTGCCGGCGGTTTGAAATGATGGGCTTGCGAAAAATCACGGTCTTTGAAATAAAAGAAATGCACCGGAGGGGGGGGTGAGCCCTGTAATTTAAACCTGTTTTTGCGCTCATTATTTCCAGCTTCTCCCGTTTTCTAAAATTTTCCACCGCTTTTAACTTAAACCAAAATGATTACTATCTTTGTTTTCGCAGAAAAAACAGGCTGATATCAGGATGCAAAAAATTCGTTTAAACATTTTAGGGCTTTCGGTAAGTCAAACTCAATCAGGAGCTTATGCTCTTGTTTTAGCAGAAGAAAATGGAGAAAGAAGAATACCGATTATTATTGGTCCGGTTGAAGCCCAGGCAATTGCCATTCAGCTCGAAGGGCTGAAACCACCACGCCCACTAACACACGACCTGTTTAAAAATATGGCACTTGCTTTTGATATTGCCCTGCTCGAAGTAACCATTTACAAACTGGAAGAGGGCATTTTTTATTCTGAGCTTTTGTGTGAACAGGATGGCAAAGAAGTAAAAATTGATTCGCGGACCTCGGATGCTGTTGCGCTGGCATTGCGTTTCAGATGCCCTATTTATACAACAGAAGAGATTTTACGAAAATCAGGTATTGTGCTCGATTTGGAGGACGAAGACTCACCGGTGAGAAATGTTTCCAATTCAGAAGGTTTTTCTGAAAACGAGTCATCGCCCTACGCGCAGTATTCTTCCACCGAACTGAACGAAATGATCAACGAAGCCATTCAGAATGAAGACTACGAGAAAGCTTCCCTGATTCGGGATGAACTGAAAAAGAGGAAAAAGTAATTCCGGCTTAATGCTGATAATTTTCGAATTCTTTCGGGTCGTGTTTGTGCCGGAAGAAAATGGCAAACAGCACAGCCACAACCAGCGAGTAAGCTGCAAAAACAAACCAGATATTTATAAAATCAGGATTTGACGAATCTCCGATGTTCCAGATTCTGACCCCATCTTTCTCGAACCATTTGGCTATTATCTGCCCCGCAATAACATTGCCCAGAACTGCGCCGATTCCATTTGTCATCAACATAAAAACACCCTGAGCCGACGACTGAATTTTCGAATCTGTGTTTTTCTGTACAAACAAAGCCCCCGAAATATTGAAGAAATCGAAAGCCATACCATAAACAATACACGAAGTCACAATCAAAATAAACCCTGTAACCGAATTTCCGCTCAATCCAAACAAAGCAAACCGGATAGCCCACGATAACATGCTGATTAACATTACTTTTTTAATTCCGAATCTTTTCATAAAGAAAGGAATGGCAAGGATAAACAGTGTTTCGGATATCTGTGAAATAGAGAGAATAATGGTGGAAAAATTAAACACAATTGAGCTTTCCGGAAAGATGTTGGCATCTTGCAGGAATGCGTCTCCGTAAGCATTGGTCAGTTGCAGGGCTCCACCCAGTAACATACTGAATATAAAGAAAATGGCCATCTTTTTCTGTTTAAACAAAACAAAAGCCTGCAATCCCAGTTTTTCAGATAAAGTTTTCTTTTCCGCCGAAAGCTCTTCCTTCTTTTCAAGGGTTGGCAGAAAAATAAACGAAAAAGCAGAGAGGAAAAATGCGCCAACTGCTGCAATTATAAAAGAGACTTTAATACTGAATCCAAAGCCCCACTCTTTTGTAAAAAGGTTGGTAAGCCACATGGCAACAATAAATCCCACAGTTCCCCAAACCCTTATCGGAGGAAAGAATTTCGTTGGGTCTTTACCCTCATTTTTTAAAATATTAAACCCGATTGCGTTGTTTAACCCGATTGTGGGCATATAAAAGCTCATAGCAAGAAGCAACATCCAAAAAAATGGCATCGGATTGTCAATCAACGGGATAAAACACATTGTCACTCCAAAAAACAAATGCAGAAGTGCGTAAACATAGTTGGCTTTCCATTTGTCTGCAATAATTCCGAATAAAGTTGGCATCACCAGGGAAGCAAAACCCATGGTCGAAAAAACCCAGCCAAACTCAGCCCCATCCCAGTTTTTCTCTTTAAATCCATAGGATGCCAAAGTCATCATCCAGGCCCCCCAGACAAAAAACTGGAGGAAATTCATCAGAATCAAACGGTATTTTATGTTCATTGCTTATGATTTTTTAGCGGTACAAATCTAACAGATGAAAGCAATTTGCCAAGCAATAAAATGCCTGATAAACCGCTTTCAATTGTATAAAAAACAGGAATTATTTACTCAAATCCTTTATTCTTATATTTCTGAATTTCAGCTCAGAACCATGCCCCAGGAAACCGATGTATCCTTTTTCGCGCAGCAGGCCCGGATGCTCTTTCCCATCGAGTGTGCCGTTTTTGCTGGCTTCTTTGATATCACCATCCACGATTGTCACTCCATTCAGGATTACTTTGATGTTCGTTCCTTTTACAATCACTTCTTCGGTATTCCATTCACCCACTGGTTTCTGAAATCCGCGTTTAGCCGGAATCACACCATACACCGAACCGTGATATTGGTATTCGTGCAGGTTGGCATAAACCGGGTCAGAGTCGTCGAGAATCTGGATTTCCATGCCCACGTATGCCGCGTCACCTTCGAGCGGTGCCCTGATTCCCAATCCATTGTTGGCAGCCGGTGTTAACTGGAATTCGAACCTGAAATTAAAATCGCTGTATTCTTTTGCGGTGTAAATATTGCCGTGGCCGCCCAGTTTCGGGTCAACCACCATTTCGCCATTGTCGGCATAATAATCGGTGAGGTTTCCCTGCCAGCCATCGAGGTTTTTGCCATTAAATAATGACTCAAAACCTTCGTTGATTTCCTCCTGTGTCAGCCCGATTTCCTTTGTATTGATTTCGCGGACATAAATATCTCGGAACAAAAGCTGGTTTCCGTGGGCCTGCAGTTCGATGGTGCCTTCGCTGAAAATCGGGATGCTGCGGTCCCAGTAGTTGTCCATTTTTACATTGTCAACCACCAGTTCGCCATTCAGGTACACTGTTACATTTTCGCCAATCATCGTAATTCTGAATGTGTTCCACTCGTCAACCGGGTTGTCGGCTACTTTCAGCGGGTTGCGCACATTGTTGGCGTTGTTGTTGTACAACCCCCCCGAACCCACCTGGGCGCCCACGTCAACACGCGAGGTATCCCAGATTTGCACCTGTGGCGTTCCACGCAGGTAAATTCCACTGTCGCCTTCTTTGGTAATCAGCCAGTCAACAATCATTTCAAAGTCTTTGTATTTTTTTGCCGAAACCAGGTTGTTTCCCTTTCCGTTAAAAACTATCATTCCGTCTTTCACGCTCCAGTTTTCGAGCATCTTTTTGTTCGCCTCTTCCTGCGCCTTTGCCCTTTCCTTTTCACTTAGCTTTGCAATGGCAATAGGATTTCCATCCAGCAGCATTCCCTGCCAGCCTTCCAGGTTTTTGCCGTTGAACATCGAAACAAAACCTTTGTCGTTTGGCATTTTTTCGAGATAACTTTTGATGTTGGCTTTGTCATAATCACTTTCATCGCCCGAAATAACCGTAACCACTTTTTCGAGTAAGCTGCGCACGATATCACCTGAAAATCCGGGTTTGTCGTCAGCAGGAAGGGCAATTTTCATGATGCCATCAGCGGCAGCCTGTTGCAGCTCTTTGTCATCAAGGTATTTTCCCAGGTAAACCAGTGAAAGGAAAGTTTTCAGGTTGCCAATGTAATTCAACACCAGAATTTTCTCTCTTGAAGTGGTTGCAAAAGGCATCAGTTTGCGGTATTGCAGCAGTTTCTGGTCATCCGGAATTTTTGCAAAATACACCTGACGTGTAAAATTGGCGAAAGCGCGTGCATGGTAATCGCAGTCCGATGTTTTACAGATATCAAACAAAGCATCAGCTGCGGTATAATCTTTCCAGTTGGTGAGCGCTTCAAATGCCACGTCTTTTGTGTTTCCGGTTGAATTTTTAAAGTAGCCAATTACGCTTTCGAGAGCAACATCGCCGCCAATTTCAGGAAGAACTGCAATAATCCGTTCTTTTTTATCGGTGGTTTTCAGGGCTGTCAGCAGTTTTCCCTTTTCGGTTTTTTCTTCTTCAACGTCTTTGGCTGCTGCCACAACCGCCAATTGTGCCTGAATGATCTCGTTTACGTCGTTTGCCGAAAGTAAAAGCGAAATCAACTGTTCCAGATTTTCTGGTGTCGTTACTTTTTTCAACGCATTGAAAGCGGCTATTTTTTCATCGGCATCGGCTGATTTTGTAAGGGCGAAAACCTTGTCGAAATATTCTGCGCCCGATTTGGCAGCTATTAAATCCACAAAAGCTGCTTTTATTTTTCCTGAAGTTTTATCCAGTTGCGCAGCCACGGGTGCGAGGTGCTTCTGGTCGAGCAAAGTAAGCAGTGCTTTTTTTGTTGCTTCAATATCTTGTCCTTTTGCAAGGTGGTCGATTAAAACCGAAGCGGCTTCTTTTCCTTTAAGATTTACCAGCGCACCAATAGCTTCCACCCTGACAACTTCAGCCGCTGAACCCAGATTTTCAGCAACAAAACCGGTAGCCAGCAAATCGCCCCTGCGGCCCAGCATCGAAATTATATCAGCTTTTACTGCATCGGGCGAAGTTTTTGCTTTGGCAATCCACTGACGGGTAGCCGAAATATCGCCTGTTTTTTCTGCCAGGTTCAGCACCGAATAACGGAAAGCTTTGTCGTTGTTGTCAACTGCTTTCAGCAACAAAGGCAATGCTTCGGCTCCAAAATATTTTGTATAAACTGCCAAGGCTGCCGAATAATTGTGCAATTTTTCAGCCGACTGGTTTGCCTTGATGATTTCCTTACAAGCTTTTTTGCAAAGTTCTGTTTCGTTGTTTTCGCCCAAACGGTTGGCATAATTCAGAAACGCTTCGGACGCGTTGGTTGCTTCGTAACCAAAGTTTACCTTTTTGGCCGCCTCCAGCAATGTTTTATACGAGCTTGGGTCGGCAATATTGGCCAGTGCAGCCAGCGCCGCTTTTCGGGTTGCCGGGTTTGCATCGTTTATAAAAGGTGTAATCTGTTTCATAGCCCCCGTGCATTTCAGTTCACCCAAACCTTTTATCAGCGTGGGTTTGCATTTTTCAGGAACACCCGGCAGCGCTTCGAGCATTGCATGAGCAGCCGATTTACCTTCCACCGAAAGCAATGTTTGTGTTGCCGGTTCGGCCAGCTCTTCGTCTGTCAGATATTTTTTTAAAGCTTCAACAGTTTTTTCTCCGGCAATCAGGTTCAGCTCATTCATCAGAAAGGTTTTTACCTGTTTGTCGGTTTTTGATTCGAGGGCCAGCAGTATTTGTGTTTCCACAAAATCCCTTTCCTTTTCATGCCCGAATTCGCTTACATAACGCGACAGGCTGTTGAGGCAAAACCGCACGGCAGTATCATCACCGGTTCCGGGAGGCACTAACATTCCGGCAATTTTCCGGAAACCTTCGGCACCCAGTTCCAGAGTCTGGTTCATAACCAAATCGCGGTGCGCCAGGTTTTTGGCGGGCATTTGCGCCAGAATATCGGCAACCTTGGTTTCAAGCGTCCGGTTATCCTGCGCAAAACTTCCGATACTAAAAGCAGTTAGCAACAGAATTGTTAGTATTTGTAATATATTTTTCTTCATTCTTTCAATAATAAATAATCATTAATCACTCATAAATTAAATCACCCACGGTGCGCGCATGGGTTGGTTTATCAAACGGTTGGCGCCTTCGTCGTCGATAAATTCGAGTTTATCGGGGTCGAAATGCAGTGTGCGGCCCAGGCGAACTGCCACAATCCCGAGGTTGACCAAAGTGGCCGAACGGAAACCGTTCATTTCGTTCAGTGCAAATTTTTTGCGTGTTTTCACCGATTCAGAAAAAACAGTGATTTGTGGTTCCGGCTCCGGCAGTGTTTCGATAAAACTTTTCAGGTTGGGAATATCGGACCTGAATCCCTGGTAAATTTTCCCGTTGGGCCCTTCGATGTAAGCCGCATCTTTGTCGCGGTTTTCGCCATCGAGAATAACCTGGCAACCGTCGGCGTAAGTATAGGTCACCCGGCGCCATGAACCCACTGCATCGTAATGCTGCTGCGGTGCATCCACCTCAATTTTCACCGGACTTGTTTCATCTTTTCCAAGCATGTACTGCACCGGGTCGAGGTAGTGCTGCCCCATGTCGCCCAAACCACCGCCATCGTAATCCCAATAGCCGCGGAAGTTGGCGTGAACCCGTTCCACGTTGTATGGTTTGTAGGGTGCAGGCCCCAGCCAAAAATCATAATCAAGGTTTTCGGGAACCGGCATTGGTGGCAGGTTGTGTTTTCCGCTCCAGAAAAACTTCCAGTTGTAGCCGGTGATGCCGCTCACAGTAACTTTCAGCGGCCAGCCAAGAATACCGCTGTCAATCACCTTTTTCAGCGGTTTTACATCGGTGCCGAGGCCATAAAAATTATCTTTAAACCTGAACCAGGTATTCAGCCTGAACATGCGGCCATGCGCGTTCACCGCTTCCACCACGCGTTTTCCTTCGCCAATGGTGCGCGTCATCGGTTTTTCGCACCAGATGTCTTTTCCGGCTTTGGCAGCTTCCACCGCCATCAGTCCATGCCAGTGGGGCGGGGTGGCAATGTGCACAATGTCCACTTCGGGCAACTGGCACACTTCCCTGAAATCGTGGAATTTCTTAACCTCATAATCAATCTGGCTTTGCGCCAGTTCGAGGTGTTTAGTGTCCACATCGCAAATGGCCACCACGCGGGTTCCTTCGTAAGGAATATGTCCGCGGCCCATTCCGCCAACACCGATAATGGCTTTTGTAAGCTGGTCGGATGGTGCAATAAAACCGTTACCACCCAGTACGTGGCGTGGCACAATGGTAAATGCAGCGCCCGCCACCAGCGCGCTTTTCAGAAATCTTCTTCTCGAAGACAAACTATTTTCACTCATATTTTTGTTGATTTAAGTTTTAATGTATTTGATTTGAGTATTTTGTATTGAAAGGGTTAAATGCAAAGTACGCTGAGAAAACGCAAAGTACCGCAAAGTCAACAATAAAAAGTAATTGCTTTGCGGCTCTCTGTCACAGTCTTTACGGCTCTCTGCGGTTAATTTGGAATTTATTCCCATGAACGAAACGACATTGTTTAAGTTTCCAAATTTATGTTTAACCTGAAAATAATGTGGAAGCATTTTGTCATAAATTTCAGGAATTTGAACAATTGCAGTGTTTTTGTTGAAAAATATTCAACACCTGTTTGCAAGCCTGAACTTCATTCTTCTATCTTTAAAACCTCACAATTCAACCTGACTTTATGAAAAACATTCCTGTAATCACCGTTTCGGGGAAAACGCTGGCGGAAACTTACGAAGCCGCATTGATTAATCTATACGAAAAAGGTACCCGTTTTAAAACCCAGTACGACAAGCCCGGCGACCCGCTCAGCATCGATTGCACCATGAACATGACCATTGAAGAACCCGAAACCGACCCGGTGATTCACATGGCCTTTCCCGGCGGAATTGATGATTTGAAGGAATATGTTTTGGAACTGAAAGGGTACAAAGACCATTGGGTGAAAAACATCAACGACGAAAAAGATACCCGCTGGGAATATACCTACCACGGAAGAATTAAAAATTATGGTGTCTGGAAAGAACTGCAAAATGGCCGGTCGGTGGAAGCCGGTCCGTTTAAGGTTGACCAGATTGAAAGTGTGATTGCCAAACTTTCGAAACAACCGTTTACCCGGCAGGCACAAATGATTACGTGGATGCCCAACCTCGACCTCGACTGTTACGACCCGCCCTGTTTGCAGTCGCTGTGGTACCGCATTTTGGAAGACGAGGAAGGAGTTTACTGGCTCAACTGCAACATCCGCTTCCGCAGCAACGACGCGTGGGGCGCCAGTTTTATGAATATGTTCGGGTTTATTCAGTTTAACAAAGAAGTGATTGCTGCCGGGGTAGCTGAACGAACCGGAAAGACCGTGAAACTGGGCCGCCTAAACTGGCAGGCCGACTCGTACCACATTTACGGGAAAGACATCCAGGCTGCAAAAGAGCGTCTTTTCGACCGCGTGGATGTGATGCCGTTTGAGGAGAGAACCATGCCTTTTAATGACGAGTTTATCCGCGATATGTACGAACAGGCTGAACCGCGAATTATTCAGAAGATCAAGGAACATGATAATAGAAGGTGATTGGGTGAATGAGTAATTGGGTGAATGGGGAAGAAGTAGCGTGAGGAATGCGAGAATTCGTGATTGCTTTAATGCGGGCATGAAAGAATCTGACAGATTGATGCTTGTACTGGAAAAAGTGATTGGTAGGGATTGATTGAGATTGGTCGTGATTAGGTGAAAAAAGGGGGAAAAAGTAAATCCGTCAATCGTCAAAGCCAAAGTTTTGGTTAATGCACACGATTTAAATCCCGCATTTCGGGGATTTTCAGGCTGAAAACGATATGATACCAAAATTCATAGCCAGGAATAATCCACTTCGGACGTTAATCGATATTGCGCAACGAATGCCCCATCCTGTCGCGTTTTGTTTCCAAATATTTCAGATTGTAAGGGTTCGGTTTCACTTCGAGCGGGATAACCTGCGTAACTTCCAGTCCATAAGCTTCGAGCCCCACCCTTTTTACCGGATTATTGGTAAGCAGTTTCATTTTGGTAACCCCAAGATTTCTGAGAATCTGGGCACCAACTCCGTAATCGCGTTCGTCGGCATTAAAACCGAGGTGCAGGTTTGCATCCACTGTATCCAATCCCTGGTCCTGCAATTTATAGGCGGCTATTTTATTAAAAAGGCCAATCCCCCGGCCTTCCTGCATCATATAAACAATCACACCTTTCCCTTCTTTTTCAATCAATTGCATAGCTTTGTGCAACTGGTCGCCACACTCACAACGCATCGAACCAAAAATGTCGCCGGTCATGCACGAGGAATGGACACGCGTTAAAATAGGTTCATCATGTTCCCAGGTTCCTTTTATCAAAGCAAGGTGCTCAACTCCATTCGATTTCTGTTTAAATGGAATGATATTGAAATCGCCGAAATTCGTGGGCAATAACACCTGTTCGCCACGTTCAATCAAGCTTTCGCTTTGCAAAAGGTAGGCAATGAGGTCTTTGATGGAAACCAGCTTCAGGTCGAATTTTCTGGCAATTTCCGCTAATTGTGGCAAACGTGCCATTGTGCCATCGTCGTTCATAATTTCGACCAAAACACCCGATGGGTACAACCCGGCCAGGCGCGCCAGATCGACTGCTGCTTCGGTGTGGCCGCTCCGGCGAAGGACGCCCCTGTTTTTTGCTTTCAGCGGGAAAATATGCCCCGGTCGCCCGAGTTGCTCCGGTTTTGTTTTCGGATCGACCAGCATTTTTATGGTAATTGCCCGGTCGTTGGCCGAAATCCCGGTGGTAACTTCAGGGTGGATTGCATCGACTGAAACTGTAAATTGTGTTTCGTGCGAAGATGTATTTTTGCCCACCATCAGTTCGAGGTCAAGTTCTTTGCAACGCTTTTCGGTAATCGCCACGCAAATCAGTCCTCGACCATGAATGGTCATAAAATTGATGATTTCGGAGGTGATTTTTTCAGATGCAACAATAAAATCACCTTCATTTTCCCGGTCTTCATCGTCAACCACAATCACCAACTCGCCCTTTCTGATGGCCTCGATTGCTTCGGGAATTGTATTAAGAATTATTTCCGACATTTCTTATATCGCTAAATGAGCCGCGAAATTACAATTTTATTCGACTAAAAACTATGATACAGCAACACATCGGCAAAAGCATAAAATGGAAATAAAGATCAGACGGAACGTTTTGATTTTTCCCAGGTTACCGATTGTTTGCCCTTAAAATAACGGATCATCCCACGAATGGCATTCAGATTCACAAAAACAAAATAATATGGTACGAAAAGAATTTTAAAATGAAGCTTTTTGTTTTCGAAATACCAACCTACTAATGCCAAAAAATAAAGGAATAGCTGCACATAAAGGAAAAGGGTGTAAAAAGAAGGTTGCATCCAGCTTTGGTTTTGCCAAACTATTAAAATGTTAAACACCAGGATCAGGAAAAGCGACAAAGGGGCCAAAGTCCACCTCAGTACTTTATGCGAAAAGTATTGCCACGAGAGAATTCCATATTTAAAGGGATTGAGCAAATGTTTCAATCTTATTACTGTTTGAACGCCCCCGGCTGCAATCCTGACTTTTCGTTTTTTCTCTTCAGCAAGGTTCAGCGAAGCAGCTTCTTCGGCGTATGCTTCAGGAGAATAGGCAATTCGGTACCCTTTCGCCGCAATCCGTAACGAGATGATGAAATCGTCCAGCAAAGTGTCGGGCTCAACTTCCTGGAACAGCTCAGTCCTGATTGCAAATAACTCGCCCACCGCCCCCACTGCCGAGTTCAGTTCAGCATCCAGCTTTTTCACCCACGATTCATATTTCCAGTAAATTCCTTCTCCGGCACCGGCTGCGGCATCCGATTGTTTTTCAACAATTCGTTTTTCACCGGCCACGCAACCCACTTTTTTGTCGGCAAAACAGGCTACAATTTCCCGGATTGACCGGTTTCCAAGAATTGTATTTGTATCGGAAAAAACAATGATCTCCGATTTTACGAATTTTACACCCCGGTTCATGGCATGCATCTTTCCGCGGCGTTCAGGAAGGTGGTGAACTTCTATTTCAGGCCAGGCTTTTAGCAAATCGGGAGTTCCATCGTCAGACCCATCGGTGACCCATAAAAACTGCATTTTTTCTTTCGGATAATCAAGCGACAAAGAATTTTCAACTTTTTGTCTCACAAAATCCTTTTCATTGTATGCGGTTACAAATAAACAAACGGTTGGTTCATAATCTTCCGTAACCGCATTTTCTTTCTTTTTCTGAATCAGCCTTTTGAGTTTTACAATTCCGAAAAGCAGTAAAGCATATCCTGCGTAAGCGTAAACAAGCAATGCCAGCAAAAACCAGAAAAAAATCACTGAAATCATCCGATATGTTTTTTATAAAACTCAATCAAAGCTCCGGCAGATGAGAGATTGTCAAATTTCTCGTGTATGTATTCGATTGCATTTCTGCTGATTTTGTCGAACAGCTCACGGTTTTCAATCAGCTCAGAAATTGAATCCACAAAACCCTTTGCATTTTCGGCAATTACGATGTTGTGCCCCGATGTGGTTGATATTCCCTCGGTACCGATGGCAGTGGTAACAATAGGTTTGCCCAGTGCCATGCCTTCAATAATTTTGATACGCATCCCGCTGCCTGAATGCAGAGGAACCACCATGATTGATTTTGAGTTAATAAATTCATAAGCATCCTGGATTTCGCCCAGGAAAACCACATTGGGCAGGTTCAGTTTTTTCTGAAACCAGTCAGGCGCATTTCGTCCGGCAATAAAAAACTGCAGGCCGGGATATTTTTTGTGAATTGCAGGCCAGCATTCATCCAGAAACCACAGCAATCCTTCCTGGTTGGGAGCCCATTCAAGCGATCCAATGTGAAAAAGTGTGGGATGCACCAGGTTTTTGGAGTTGGGAACCAACATCGAAGAATCGATTCCGGTTTGAGAAACATGGCGGGGCTTGGTATTTCCTAATTTATCGAGCAGTGCGCCATCTCGTTCAGTAATTGGTACCAAAAGATCGTATTTATTGAGCAACTCCAATTCGAATTGTTTAATACGGTTGGAAAGAATTTTCATGTACCATTTTTCGGGACCTTTGGCCATTACAGCAGTTCTGGCCCAGATTTCATGCTCAATATTGTGGGCCCTGTAAACTACTTTTGCCTTTGAGTATTTTCTGATCAGGGGAATATACGGACAAACATAAAGGCCTTCAAGCTGTATAATATCAAACTCATTGGCCTGCAGTATTTTCTTCAGTTCCCGTTCAAAAGTTACTGAAATAAACCTGACTGCATTGTATGGTTTTCGCGAAAAAAGCAGGTTCAGCAAAGCACTGAAGGGCGAAATACGTGCCGGTACGTCAACAAGCCTGAAATCGGCAAGTTCTCTTATTGATTCAGGAATCTCGCGCAGTGTAATGTGGTGTTTCAGGGTATTCATGGCAACCAGCATAACTTTGTGCCCTAAAAATGAGAATCCGCGCGTAAGGTTAATACACGCAATGGCACCACCATCTTTTACCGGATAAGGAACTTTATTTGTTATCTGAAGTATTTTCATCTCCTCGGTTAATAGCGGAGCTAAAATCCAACTGATCAAAGAAAAATATATTTGTTTTTAAATCAGTTATTTAACTCGCTGTTTTTTTCATTCGGTTTAAACAAGTTACGGGGCTTTAATTTATGAAATATTTTAACATAGGTTTCAGTTGACATGATTGCCGAGTCGGTAACCGCTTTGTACGAAAGCCAGATTCCGACTGGTAAAAAAACGAGGGTCGAAAACCACATTCCGGTAAACATTTGCCAAACGTCTTCACGCGCCGATTTTTCGCCTGTCATCGATACAATGTAATAGGCAATAAATAAAAGAATTGACACCACAACCGGCATTCCAAGGCCACCTTTTCTGATTATGGCACCTAACGGGGCACCCACAAAAAAGAATATCAGTACGGCAATCGAGAGCGTGAACTTCCGGTGCCGCTCCATTTCATATTTATTGATTGTCCGTTTTCTTTCGGTCAATTGTCCCTGGTAAAGGTTCAGGTTTTGAATATTGTTACGGGCCCTGTCGAGCGCAGCCATTGCTATTTCGGCTTTCACCCACTTGTCGAGCCCGTTAAAATAATTATCAAAATTGAAAGTTGAATCGGGCAAGATTTCCAGTTTTTGGCGGAGAGAATCATGTTTTGCCGTCAGGTCGGCCATTTTCCTTGAAACAGTCGGGTTAATATCAATCTGTAATAAATAGGTTCTGAGTTGTTCATAGTATTTATCGTTCAGGGTGTCTTCCATGAGCGTGAGTTGTTTGATATTTAACATCCTGTACATGTTTCTGTAAATTCCTTCATCACGGCGGCTGAATTCAAAATTATTCACTTTTACCCTGATTGTTTGTTCCTTGAATTTATCTCTTCTGAATGGTTTTGAATTCATATTGTCGCGGGTATTGACCGGTTCTTCAGAATAATTAACACCATTAAACAGAGTAAGTACAATGTATTTTTTATCCTCGGTAATCTTTAAAAACCCCGAATCTGCAACAGTAACGCTTTCATTTGTTTTATTCCGTGTATGATCGTAAATGAGCAAATCGTACAGGACATTGGTCTTTTTGTCTTTTCGCCCCACCTTAATACTGTAGCCATCAATATCGTTGGTAAAAACACCTTCCTGTAATACGAGTTCAGGGCGTTGCTGCTTTACACTTACCATCAGTGTTGTAAATTTCAGGTTGGTGTGTGGCAAAATATTGTTGGCGAAGTAAAATGCAATTGCAGAAACCAGAATGGCAATAACAATAAGTGGTTTCATGATTCTGTAAAGTGATATCCCGGCCGATTTCATGGCAACCAGTTCGTAGTTTTCACCCAGCGAACCAAAAGTCATGATGGAAGCTAAAAGAATTGACAGCGGGAATGCGTAAGGCAACAAACCAAACGAAGCATAAAAAAGCATTTCAGCCAGGATTTTCATACTGAGGCCTTTCCCAACCAAATCGCCCACATATCGCCAGAGAAACTGCATCAGCAATACAAAAAGTACGATAAAAAAGGTCATAAAAAATGGCCCCAGAAATGATTTAATTACATACCAATGTAAGCGTTTCATGCTTTGCCTTTTGATAAGGATTTTGGTGTAAAACTATATTTTTTAAATCTGATTTTGTGAATCTCCTGCCGATAAGACCTATTTTGTGAAATATTTAAACAGTAAATGAAGTTTTTATGATTTTTTATTAGTTCATGAACCAAGTTTATGCTTCAGGTCGGCAATCTGGGTATTCCACAACTCTTTGGTTTCTTCCACTTCCGATTCTTCGGCAAAATCAATCACAATCAGGGATACATCTCCGGTTAGTTCATCCTGTGAAATTCTGAATTCAAAAAAGTAATTTTCGTTCAGCCAGTTAAACCGTACCAGCCGGTTTTCTTTTTGCAGCGTTAATTCTGCGGTCTGCTCAACTCCTTCCCAAACAAAAATAAACTTCTTCCCTTTCACCTTCACATTATCAGCAAACCATTCTCCCAAGCCCGAGGCAGTGCTTATCCAGCTATATAAAACCTTAGGCGAACAATTAAGCACGTATTCCAGTTGAATTCTAATTTTATCACTCATGCGTTTGATTTTGGGGCAATATAATATTTATGTAATTAATGGCAAACAGCGATTTTAACAACATTTTGGTCCGAGGCTGATTTTTTTCTGAAATAAATAGTGAAATTAAAATAAATACTATATTTGCACCTCGAAAAAAAAAGGCGAGGTAGCTCAGCTGGTTAGAGCGCATGATTCATAATCATGAGGTCGGCGGTTCAAGCCCGCCTCTCGCTACAAAATAGTTAAGCATCAATTGATTTGGTGCTTTTTTTTTATCAGAATTTTTATATTAACTTTTTTTGAATCTGCCCACAATAACTTCCTTTTATTGAATTTTATTCTATCTTTGCGCCACATTTTTAAAAAATAAGTATGTCAGTAAAAATGAGACTAGCGCGGCATGGCCGCAAGAAGTATGCTTACTACCACATTGTGGTGGCAGATAGCAGGGCGCCACGGGATGGCAGGTACATTGAATCAATCGGGACTTACAATCCGAATTCAAATCCTGCTACTATTAATCTCGATTTTGACAAAGCTTACGACTGGCTTACAAAAGGCGCACAACCAACCGACACTGTACGTGCAATTTTGTCGTACAAAGGTGTACTCTACAAAAAACACCTTATGGGTGGAGTTAAAAAAGGTGCATTCGATTTAGCTGAGGCTGAAAGAAGACTTGACGCATGGATGACCGAAAAAGATGCCAAAATTCAGGCAAAAATCGATCGTCTTGCTGCCGATGCCGACAAAGAATTCAAAAAACAGTTTGCAGCCGAAGTAAAAGTAAAAGAACAGAAAGCAGCCGCCATTGCAGCGAAAAACGCTGAACTGGCAGCAGAAGCACAAGCTGCAAAAGAAGCGGAAGCTGAAGAAGCTCCTGCCGCTGAAGCTCCTGCTGAAGGTGCTGAATCTTAACAGAAAATCATCAATGCAAAATAAAACCATCTGCCGCAAGGCGGGTGGTTTTTTTGTTTCTCGAAAACCGAAAACATTATCTTTGCTTTTATGGAAACCATACCTAAAATTGATTGCGAAAAAACAGGGTACTTCAAAAAGACCCACGGCGTACAGGGACAGCTTGTACTCGAATACGAAATTCAATACGGGGAAACATTGGAAAATTGCACCCGGTTATTGGTGGAAATTGATGGATTGCTTGTACCCTTTTTTATTGCCGAAAATGGATTCAGGTTCAAAGGTGCCGACTCAGCAATTGTCGCGCTGGATGATGTAAATACCGAAAAATACGCCAAACGGTTGGTTGGGGCGGCTGTGTATCTTTTAAAATCGGAAGTGGAAAGCGAAACTGATTTTGAGATCAACAACCTGAAAGGATTTGTCGTGATCGACATAACACTGGGCGAGCTTGGTAAAATTGAATTCATCGATGATTATTCAGGAAATATTGTGCTGACAATTGATTATAAAGGAAGCGAATTACTGGTTCCGTTTAACGAAGATTTTCTGGTGGAGTTTAATGCTGAAGAAAAAACACTGAAGCTTGATTTGCCCTCTGGGTTAGTTGATACCGAATAATTTTTTACAATCCTGTTAACTTTTTCAAAGTATTATACTTTGGGAAAGTTTCAAATTGTTTAATTTTTCAGACTTTTCTGCCAAATATGTAACTTCCATCAAATTTTGTCGTCATTCATTCGTTTAATATCAAAATATTAAGGTAGAAACAATTAAACAAATTTATTATGAAAAACAAGATCAGCTTATTATCCCTTTTTTTTGTGGCAGTTTTTTTGAGTTTCACAGTTTCGGCAAAAGAAGAAATCCGCAATGTGTCGGCATTTTCCAAAGTTTCGCTGCGTATTTCAGCCAAGGTTTATTTAACACAGGGTGAAAAACAAAGTGTAAAAGTAATTGCCGAACCGGAAACTTTGGAGGAATTAATTACCGAAGTGAAAGACAGGTCGCTTGTAATCAGGTACCCTGGCAATGCATTTTTCAGAAACTGGAACCCGGGGAAAGTGGAAATATACATTACAGTGCCCGAAATTGAAGGGCTTACTGTTTCCGGCTCCGGCGACATTATTTCTGAAAGTATCAAATCGAGAATTATTGATTTTGCAGTAAGCGGAAGCGGAAACATTGTAATAGAAAAACTTACGGCTGAAAAAGTGGATGCTGGCATTTCGGGTTCCGGTAACATAAAGCTGGGGGGCGATGGTGTTGCCAATGAATTGCGGGCAAGAATTTCCGGCTCGGGGAATATAGAAGCCAGTGATTTTGAAGCACAGAATGTTGAAGTACAAACATCAGGTTCAGGCAATTGTCATGTTACTTCAAATGGGGCGTTAAACGTGAGGGTTTCCGGTTCAGGAAGTGTTTATTACACTGGCAACCCTTCTATCGATTCGTCAATTTCCGGTTCGGGGAAAGTCAGAAAAAGATAATGAATCAGCGATTGCATAAAAGCCGGTGTTTTTCATCGGCTTTTTTTGTGCCCTTCAGGGTATGCATCCAAATAATTTAACTAAATTTCAGGCAAAAACAGGATAACCTAAAAAATTGAAATTATGGGAATGTTAAAGGAATTTAAGGAATTTGCCATGCGCGGCAATGTAATCGACCTGGCAGTCGGTGTTGTAATAGGTGGTGCTTTTGGAAAGATTGTTGCCTCACTGGTAGCTGATGTGATTATGCCACCGATTGGCTTATTGGTTGGTGGTGTAAATTTTACCGACCTGAAACTGGAAATGAAACCTGCCGAAGTGGTTGACGGAGTTGAAAAAGCTGCGGTTACACTGAATTATGGTAATTTTCTGCAAGTTACTTTTGATTTTATTATTGTTGCATTTGCCATTTTTATGTTTATCAAGTTGATTAACAAGTTCAACCGGAAAAAAGAAGAGGCACCTGCCCCACCGCTGGCACCACCGGCACCGTCAAAAGAAGAAGTTCTTTTAACTGAAATCCGGGATATTCTGAAAACCAAATAATTACAATTGGTTCTGTATCGGAAACGGCTGATTCCTGCGAACCAGCCGTTTTTTATGTCCAATATCAGGGAGCCTTTTCATGCATGAAAACAGGAAAGAAAGTTTAATTAAATGTTTTACAACCTGATAAAGATGGAATAAAGCAGGTAAGTTATAGCCTTTTTTAAATACATTTGCAACCGGCAATGAGGTCTGCCTTTAACCGCCTGTTCCAGTGTTCAGGCTGATGACATCTCCGTTTCGAATTATTAATAGTAATTTATGGTTAAGTCTGTTATCATCGTTGGTCTTGGAGGTTTTATTGGAACTGTGGCGAGGTTTTTAATATCGCGGTATTTTCAGGTTCACGTTAATTCGGTTTTCCCCTGGGGAACTTTTGTTGTCAATATTGCGGGGAGTTTGCTCATTGGCTTTATTCTTGGCCTTTCTGAATTGGGGGAATTTCTTTCCCCGGAAACCCGACTGTTCTTAACTGTAGGTATTTGCGGGGGACTTACAACATTTTCCACATTTTCAAACGATGCTTTTATTTTGGTAAAAGAACAGGATTGGATACGTTTTATTATTTACGCTTCATTAAGTTTTTTCATCGGGCTCCTGGCCGTTTATGGCGGCCGTATTGCCGCTAAATCAATTTTTATATGAAGAATAATTCACAGGCAGGTGTATTAAGGATTTTTATCGGGTCCACCGATCAGATAAATCAAAAACCTTTGTATGAATACATCGTTTTTCAGGCAAAAAAGAAAGGGATTGCCGGGGCTACAGTTATCAAAGGAATTATGGGATATGGCGCAAGTTCGGTAATCCATTCCTACAAATTCTGGGAAGTAAGCGACAAAGTCCCATTGCTAATTGAACTTGTTGATGAAGAAGAGCAATTACGTGATTTTTATGAGTTTATCAGGCCTCAACTGGAATCAATGAAATACGGGTGTTTGGTGCGGATGGATAAAACAGATGTTTTATTGTATAAATCAGGGAATAAAAGACTTTTCGATATATAAATAAAAAACCAAAAATTAAACAAAAAATGAGTTTTACACACGAAGTTGAAGGTATGATTTGTGTGGCACAAGGCACAAATCACGGGCCAGCCCCCATTCCTGAAGAGGGAAGATGGGTTCAGGCCAGAGAAATTAAAGATATTTCAGGATTGACGCACGGCGTGGGCTGGTGTGCACCGCAACAGGGCGCCTGCAAACTGACCCTGAATGTAAAAGACGGCATTATTCAGGAAGCCCTGGTTGAAACCATTGGCTGCACAGGTATGACACACAGTGCTGCCATGGCATCTGAAATTCTTCCGGGAAAAACCATCCTCGAAGCATTAAACACCGATTTGGTTTGCGATGCAATCAATACTGCCATGCGCGAGCTTTTCCTGCAGATTGTTTACGGACGAACACAAACTGCTTTCTCTGAAGGTGGTTTGCCCATCGGCGCCGGGCTCGAAGACCTGGGCAAAGGGTTACGGAGCGTTACCGGAACCATGTACGGAACCGTGGCAAAGGGACCGCGGTACCTCGAAATGGCCGAAGGGTATGTTACAAAAATCGGCCTCGACAGTAATGGCGAAATCATCGGGTACGAATTTCTGAACCTGGGCCGGATGCTCGATATGATTAAGGCAGGAACAGATGCCGGCGAAGCTTTGAAAAAAGCTTCGGGTAAATACGGACGGATGGACGATGCAGTAAAAGTGATTGACCCGCGTAAAGAATAGGAGGAAGTAAAAATGGAAAAACAATTATTTGAAAGTTATAGCCGGAGAATCGACCAGATCAATAAAGTCCTTCATTCTTACGGAATTGCTTCGCTGGAAGAAGCCAGAAAAATGTGTGATGACAAAGGTGTGGATGTCTATAAAATTGTAAAGGACGTTCAGCCAATTGCCTTCGAAAATGCATGTTGGGCCTACATTACAGGCGCTGCCATTGCCATTAAAAAAGGGCAGACCAATGCTGCTGAAATTGCCGCTACACTGGGCGAAGGTTTGCAGGCTTTCTGTATCCCCGGTTCGGTCGCCGACGACCGCAAAGTGGGAATTGGCCACGGAAACCTGGCTGCCATGTTGCTCCGCGAGGAAACAAAATGTTTCGCTTTTTTAGCCGGTCACGAATCGTTTGCGGCTGCCGAAGGTGCTATAGGTATTGCCAAATCGGCCAATCGCGTGCGCAAAGAGCCGCTGCGTGTTATCCTGAATGGCCTTGGGAAAGATGCTGCTAAGGTTATTGCACGCATTAACGGGTTCACGTATGTACAAACAAAATTTGATTATTACACAGGCGAACTGAAAGTAATTCAGCGTACTGCCTATTCAACCGGCGACCGTGGAAAGGTAAATTGCTATGGTGCTGACGATGTGCGCGAAGGTGTTGCCATTATGCACGCCGAAGGTGTTGATGTTTCAATCACCGGAAACTCCACCAACCCAACCCGCTTTCAGCACCCGGTTGCAGGTACTTACAAAAAAGAGTGTGTTGAGCAAGGCAAAAAATACTTCTCGGTAGCATCGGGTGGCGGTACCGGCCGTACTTTGCACCCCGACAACATGGCCGCAGGCCCTGCATCTTACGGTATGACCGACACCATGGGACGTATGCACTCCGACGCTCAGTTTGCAGGTTCATCTTCAGTTCCTGCCCACGTTGAAATGATGGGATTGATTGGCATGGGCAATAACCCGATGGTTGGTGCTTCGGTAGCTGTTGCCGTAGCTTTGTCACAGGCATAGAGTCAGGCTTTTGAAATATTTCACTGAAAGGCACAAAAAAGAAGGGCAATTTTTTACCTTCGGATTTTGTGCCTTTTTTCATTTTTTGACTCGTACATGGACAAACAGGAAACTATAAACACCGCACTCTCCTATTTCGACGAAGGTTATGCCTGTTCGCAGTCGATATTGCTCGCTTTTGCGGAT
>JAJUGS010000297.1 GCA_029265875.1 Prolixibacteraceae bacterium | reverse complement strand
TTCCGTGAAGAATCGGCAACCGAAGAAGGTGAAGCAAAACGCGACGACGAAAACTACGCCTATGTGGCCTGCTGGGAATATAAAGGTGAAGGAAACGAACCTGTTTTGCACAAGGAAGAACTGAAATTTGAAAATATCAAACTTTCGCAGAGGAGTTACAAGTAATGAGTATAAAGTATTGAGTACTGAGTAAATAAAAGCAAATTAAGTGTACAAAAAGATGCATCAGTTTAAAGAATTAAAGGTTTGGCAGAAAGGGAGAATTCTTGTAAAAGACGTTTACCGTGCAACTCGCAAATTCCCGCAAGATGAACTTTTTGGAATTACTTCCCAAATGAGAAGGAGTGCTGTTTCAATTCCGACAAATATTGCCGAGGGATGTGGAAGAAATAGTGACAACGAGTTAATTCGTTTTCTGGATATTGCCAACGGCAGCGCATTTGAATTGGAAACTTTGGTAATTCTTTGCCTTGATTTGGAATTCATATCACAAGGTGAATTTGAAATCTTTGATGCGAAATTGAATGAAATTCAGAAAATGATTTTTGGATTAAAACAATCACTTTCAAAAACAAATTCTTAATACTCACTACTCAAATCTGATAGTCTAACAATCTAATATTAAAAAAATGGCTGATAAAATTCTTAAAAAACTGAATATAAAAGTCTGGAGACAAAACCGGGCTACCGAAAAAGGCAAATTCGAAACCTACACCATCGAAAATATCTCGCAGGGTTCATCCTTCCTCGAAATGATGGATATTCTGAATAATGAGTTAATTGAAAAAGGAATCGACCCGATTGCTTTTGACCACGACTGCCGCGAAGGTATTTGCGGAACCTGCAGCCTGTTTGTAAATGGCCGTCCGCACGGACCAGACACCGAAGTGACCACCTGCCAGTTGCACATGCGCAAATTCAACGAAGGAGAAACCATTACTGTTGAACCCTGGCGTGCCCGTGCTTTCCCGGTGATTAAAGACCTCGTGGTTGACCGTTCGGCTTTCGACAAGATTCTTCAGGCTGGTGGTTTTGTATCGGTAAACACCGGTGGTGTGCCCGATGGAAATGCCATCCCGATTTCTTACGAAGATGCGGAAGAAGCCATGGACGCAGCGGCATGTATTGGTTGCGGTGCCTGTGTGGCTGCCTGCAAAAACTCGTCGGCAATGTTGTTTGTTTCTGCAAAAGTTTCGCACCTGGCAAAACTGCCGCAAGGACGTGTTGAAGCCAAAAAACGTGCTAAAAACATGATTGCCAAAATGGATGAACTCGGTTTTGGCGGTTGCACCAACACCGGCGCCTGCGAAGCCGAATGCCCGAAAAGCATTTCAATCATCAACATTGCCCGCCTGAACCGCGAGTTTCTGGTGGCAAAACTGAATGACTAAAAAGAATGAAAACATTCAATAACAGAAAGCCTTCTCTGAAGAGAGGGCTTTTTTTGTGATATCTTTTTGTACCTGCGCAACCATTTTAACGGTATTTCCGTCAATAGAAAGTTGACTAATCAATGAGGTATGAAAAAAATAATTTTACTTACACTTATCATCTTCTCAATCACTGCAAAATCACAGGAGTTTTATTCAGACGGTGCCTGCAAGGCGGGCTTCAGGTTCGAAATAAATTACGAGGTGATGACGCTGGTCCCATCAACAGTACTCAATTTTTACGATACCTCTGAGGGAGACGTAAAAGAATGGTACTGGGATTTTGGTGATGGAACCGGGTATGTGAACGAGCAGAATCCAATGCATATTTTCACGCATCCACTGGGTGGGCCAACGGTGAAAATGAGCCCTTATCGCACAATTACACTGACTATCAAAACTGACAGTTGCAAAAGTACCTATTCGCAAACCATCAACATTTATAATCCTTTTGACTCGGTTCAGTACAAAAATTGCACGGCGCAGTTTTCGTATTACGAAACAGGCCGCGATACTATTGAAGGAACGGCAAAAGTGGCATTCACCAATTTTTCAACAGGCGACAACCTCAGCTATTTCTGGCAGTTTGGCGACGGCACCACCAGCACCGATAAAGAACCGGTTGTAAAGTTTGATTTAAATAAGCCGGAACACAAAGTTTGCCTCACTGTTTTTGGCGCCGACAGCTGTACGAATATTTTTTGCAGTGAGGTTGTTCTTGCAAACGGTTTACCCTGGAATCCGGGCGACGACACAACTAACACCGACCCAACCCGTGATTGCTTTGTTGCTTTTGGATATGAAAGAAAAGACGTTTTGATGGGGCCAACACCCTCTGTTTTGATTGAGTTTTATGCAAAAGCAGATCCTGAACCGGTTGAATGGTATTGGGACTTTGGCGATGGTTACACCAGCCATGAACCAAACCCGACACACATCTATCATCAACAGGAATGGGCCGATTCAATGATTTATTATTTTACAAAACCTGTTTACAATCCATATCGCTCAGTTTGTCTGACGGTTAAAACCGCTGATGGGTGCAAAGTTTCGTATTGTGAAATGATTCAGGTTTTCGATTATAATCCTTATCCTGAACCCGATCGTTGCAAGGCTTATTTTAAATATTATAAACCCGAAGATATAATGTCAATTCCGGAAGTAGTTCCTGTTCAACTGGTTGATGTGACTGAAGGAGAGGTGGTCAGCCGTTTGTGGAAATTTGAAGATGGTACAACCAGCACGGAAAAAGAACTGTTGAAAACATTCAATATCTTTCAGCCTGTTCACAAAGTCTGTCTCACGGTAACTTTTGCCGACAGTTGCGTGAGCACCTTCTGCGACGCGGTTTATGTAAACGGGGTGGTTATTGATACGGTTTATCCTGAACCCGGATGTCCCTATTATATCAAGGTTGATGGCGGTTTCCCCACAGAAATGTCATCGTGTGCCGGGTGGGCTTCGGCAAAAGTTTACCTTGGGGATTCGTTGGTTGTGCCGGTTGCATACAGTTGGACGACCGGCGATACATTACCCAATGTACAGGGACTTTGCCCGGCTCAGACTTATGGTGTAAAAGCCCAAATGCCCGATGGTTGTGTAGTTTCAACCGAATTTATGCTGAGTGCCGATGGCTCAGTCAGCCCTGTCCCGCCTGTAAACTGGTGGCTGAGCGGTGAACGCGAAAAAATTTATGTGCAGTCGGAAGTGCCTCAGGGTTACAAGGTTGAATGGCGCCTGTGTAACGGAATGGTGGTTGAAGCCGACAGCATACCGCTGACTGATATCAATTGTGGCGACAACGCTTCCAATTTTATTTTGAAAGATTCGATGGGCAACGTGGTTTACAGCGAAACTATTGCGTTGAAAGGGTCTGTTACAGGTGTGGATGACATTTCGGGAAAAGCTGAAATCAAAATGTGGCCCAATCCGGTTGCCGAGAAATTGACTATCCGGTATTCCGGAGCATTCCGCAATAACATCAGGGTCGAAATCCTTGATATGATGGGTAAACGCGTGGCAGAAGAAATGTTTGCCAATGTTTCGGGTGGAAACGAAATGGATATAAAAACCGGTGCGCTTGTGGCGGGAATTTATGTTTGCCGGATTACATCCGACGGGCAAATCATTTCGAATCAGAAATTCAGCAAAAAATAGTGCAGAACAATATTTTACAGAAAGCCGGTGACCAGCCGGCTTTTTTGCTTTCTGTTTCTGCACCCCGGTTTGCATCAGCTTTTAATACTCCAAATTCTTTTATTTTTATCTTTCAGAATTGAAACTAATCAGAATCGAAATGAAAATCAGGTTAATGCTGCTGGCGTTGTTTGGAGCAATTTTTTGTGGATTTGCACAATCTCCCAATTTTGATGATTCCCAAATAGTAAACGGGTTCGAAAAGAAAATCACCGGTGACGATTTTAGTTATCATTCATCCATTCCGCCGGTAAAAGAGAGTTTACTGATTCGCGCCACCGACGGAAATTCCTCGATGGAATGGGAAACCGGGAAAGTACCTGAAAAGATTGAAAAAGAGTTTGTCACTTTTGTATGGCTGGCCGGACTGGGTTCATCGCCGGGACGTGCCAGTTTTGATTTGCAGGTAAACGGAAAAACGCTGCACACTTTTTGGGTCGACGGGCAAAACAGCTTTTCTCAAACGGCTGATGATGGTTCAACCCTGAGTTTTAAAAGCGATATGACCGACCAGCACGGCGACAAGTTTGGGTTTATGTACCTGAAAATGCCTGCTGCCAATCTGGAAAAAGGAAAGCCGGTGAGAATAAAAGTGACTGGCGGCGATTTTGAAAAAACTTCGTGGTACATGACATTTAAATTTCAGCTCAACAACAAACTCAATCTGAAAACACTGCCGGCACTGGCAACACAAAACGGCGCCCTGCAACAGCTGGGTGTATTCGAAATTCTGCATTTTGGCGAACCCGAAAAAGCCCGGATTTTTGTGGATAACAAACTGGTCAGCGAACCTCAGCTCAACTTCGGGTACAATTATGTGCGGGTTTTTCTTCCAGAAGTTTTAAAACCCAAAAAGGCAAAATACAGGCTCGAAACCAGCAAGATGACCGAAAAGGGAGAGCTCACACTCAACCCGGTGCGGAAATGGCGGGTGAATTTTGTGCAGCATTCGCACACCGACATTGGCTACACACGGCCACAAACCGAAATTCTGGCCGAACATTTACGTTATATCGATTATGCGCTCGACTATTGCGATATGACCGGTTCAAGCGTG
>JAJUGS010000069.1 GCA_029265875.1 Prolixibacteraceae bacterium | reverse complement strand
TGTTTGCTGGATTATTTCCCCGAAGATTTTATCTGTATCATCGACGAAAGCCATGTAACGCTTCCGCAGATCAGGGCCATGTTTGGCGGCGATAACTCACGTAAAATGAACCTGGTGGAATTCGGGTTCCGGTTGCCGGCAGCCATTGATAACCGTCCGCTGAAATTCGAGGAATTTGAGTCGCTGGTTAACCAGATTGTTTATGTGAGCGCCACACCTGCCGATTATGAACTGGAAAAATGCGAAGGGGTAGTGGTGGAACAGATCATCAGGCCGACGGGTTTATTGGACCCCATGATTGATGTGCGGCCCAGTGCCAGCCAGATTGACGATCTGATGCACGAAATCAGCCTCAGGGTTGAAAAAAATGAACGCACACTGGTGACCACCCTTACAAAACGAATGGCCGAAGAACTTTCGAAATACCTCGTTCGAATGGGGGTGAAAACGCGTTATATACACTCGGATGTTGATACGCTGGAAAGGGTTGAAATACTCGAACAACTCAGAAAAGGCGAATTTGATGTGCTTGTCGGGATCAATCTTTTGCGTGAAGGGCTCGATTTGCCCGAAGTTTCGCTCGTGGCGATCCTGGATGCCGACAAAGAAGGTTTTCTCCGCTCTGAACGTTCGCTTACTCAAACGGCAGGCCGCGCTGCCCGTAACCTCAACGGGCTGGTGATTATGTATGCTGATAAAATCACCGAATCGATGCAGAAAACCATCGATTCGACCAATTACCGGCGCGAAAAACAGATGAAATACAACATTGATAACAATATCACGCCCACACAAATTATAAAACCCACCCGCGAAATTGTGGGCTATGAATACCGGAGCGATAAAGCAGAATACATTGACAGGGAAATGGTCCCGGATGTGGCGGCTGATCCGGTTATTCAGTATATGAGTATTGAGGCACTGGAGAAAACCATCGAGAAAACACAGAAACAGATGAAAGCAGCAGCCAAAGAACTCGACTTTATCGAAGCTGCACGCCTTCGTGATGAAATGTTTGCCCTGCAGCGTTTGCTCACTGAAAGAAAAGGGGCCAAAGGTTAATTTTAAAATTATTAATTGAATGTTCAGGAAATAACAAATTACATCCTCGTTATAATTCTTCTATAAAAGGTTTACTTTTGCGGAAATTTTTCAATGTAATCAGTCAGACGATATGGATTTTCGGATTATAAAGCCTCACCTCATAAAGTTCAGCTTGTTTTTACAGACAGAACTGGCAAAGCTGAAACCGCTGTACATGAATGTTTATACTGTTTCGTATGCTGTAATTTCGAATCCTATTGAATTTTGGCGCATTCACCGCGATACTGGTGAAGATCCCGCTGAACTGATGAAAAAACTGTTGCTGCCGTTGCTGGCAGTGGTGTTGGTGGCCGTTTTCCTGGGAACATTTTTCAGGGGTGATTATTTCAGTGCCGGAATCGGGATGCTTTGGGTGACCAGGGAGGTGCTTCTCAATGCGGTTTTGTACTTTGGTGGTGTTTTTATCACCCGCGAAATAGTGAAACATTACGGTTACAGCGTCGAAATCAGGGTGCTGCAGAAACTGGTGAGCTATTCCATGGTGCCCCACCTCGTTGTATCGGTGGTCACTGGCTTTTTCCCGTTCTTTTTCTTTTTAGATGTTTTCGGCCTTTACAGTTTGTATGTGTTCTGGCTGGGCGGGCGCAAACTCTTCCCTTTTCCCAAAGAAACGCGCGACAAATATATCATCCGGATTATGGCGGCTACCTGGCTGGTATTTGCACTCGTAAGCCTGCTAACGGTTAAAATCTTAATCAGCGACGAATAAATGGCACATAAAACTTCTGATATACGCATTAAAAACCGCAAGGCCACTTTCGAGTACGAACTGGTGGAGAGGTTTGTGGCGGGCATCAAGCTGCTGGGCACCGAAATAAAATCGGTACGCGCAGGAAAAGCCAATATTACCGATGCATATTGCCAGTTTTATAACGGTGAGCTGTTTGTGAAGAATATGCACATCTCTGAGTATGACCTTGGTACTTGCAACAACCACGAGGCCAAACGCGACCGTAAACTTTTGCTGAACCGGAAGGAACTTTCGAAACTGGAGAAAAAAGTCAAGGAGTCGGGGTTTACGATTATCTGCACCGTGATGTTTATCAACGAAAGAGGATTGGCAAAACTGGAAATTGCGCTGGCACGCGGGAAGAAGAACTACGATAAACGAGAGTCGCTCAAGGAAAAAGATGCCAAGCGCGATATGGACCGCATGATGAGGATTTGAATGCAGGTGGTCCTGCCGGATGACAGGTAAATCATTTTTTTTTTGATATTCGTACAAAACATTTCAGGGAGTATGTGTTTTAATGCCAGGTTTTTGTTAAAAATGGCCCTGAAAAGGGCACAACACAACCATTCAAAGGATGCAGCATACTGGGAGGGTTTGTTACGACAATGGGACGAGTGGTTTCTTGTTTCAGGTTTTGCCCATCCGAAGGTTGTGTTATACAATAATCTTGAACCTTTTGATCCGGTGCCTTATAACTGGGGGCTTGTACCTGGCTGGGCAAAAACAAAGGAAAGCATCTGGAACAATACCCTGAATGCAAAGTCGGAAACGATGTTTGAAAAACCGGCGTTCAGAAAGGCAGCGGAAACACAACGTTGTATTATTCCTGCAGCGGGATTCTATGAATTTCATCATTTCAGAAACAAAGCCTACCCGTTTTATATATATCCAAAAGCACAGGAACAAACGTTTTATTTTGCGGGTTTGTGGGATGAATGGGTGAACCCGGTAACCGGGGAGATACTGAAAACGTTTTCAATTGTAACCACACGGGCCAACAGTATGATGGCACAAATCCACAACCAACCACAATCTGGTGAGGGGCCCAGGATGCCAGTGATATTGCCTGAAACGCTGACCGATGAATATTTGAAACCATTGTCGCGCAAACAAGTGCTTGAACTTTGTGAACCCTACCCCGAAACCTTAATGGAAGCGCATACAGTGAAATGCATATCGGGGAAAAACTCACCGGGCAATGTGCCGGAAGCCAATGAAAAATTTGAATATCCCGAACTTTCATTTGGTGGACAGGAAGAACAATTGAAGCTGTTCTGAAAATAAGCCTGAATTGTTATAAATGCAGAAAAATGAAGGTGGATTCAAAATCTGCATTTTTACCTCCCAAATAGCTGAGAAATTTCCCCTTCATAACCTACCCGCTGCTTAACGGCATTTTGAACCTTACTGTTCCAGATTGCTTATTGGTTGTATGCTGAAAGCTGAAAGTACACCCAAAATTTACAGATACTGATATTTTTTTTCCTGATTTCTGATTTAATCGTGCAAAAAGCTGATCGCCTGGTGACATTATTCTGATGATTGTGCCGGAAAATTATCCTGATTTTTTCATCGGTTAACTCATTTACAATCAGTCGTTAAAATGCAGTAAACCCTATTGTTGCCCGATATTTTTATATCAGGATTTGTAAAAAAATAAAGGGTCATGAAATGGTCAGTTTTAGCAGCAGTTTTTTTTAGCAGTCTGGGTGCCATAGCCCAGGAAACTGCTAACATTGAAGACGATGCTACCATCAACATCGCTCTCGACGAAATCAACAAAATCTACATCGCCCCGGAAACCAGCCAGTTAAAATCGGCGCAGGCAGGTTGCAATATGGTTGTTACTTATAATAACAATGTTATCGAAGATGCAAGAACGGCAATTGAGTATGCTGTTGCATTGTGGGAAGCAAGCATCTCGTCAAACATAACAATAAATATCCATGTTTCGATGGAAAACCTGCCTTCGGGGGTGCTCGGACAGGGGAAACCATCGGTGTTTTTGCGCAATTTCAAGTCGGCACCGCAGGCAGGTGTTTATTACCCTGTAGCACTGGCCGAAAAAATTGCCGGTAAGGAAATGAACCAGGCCAACGAACCTGACATTGTTTGCACCTTTAATGGCAGCATACCCTGGTATTTTGGTACCGATGGCAATACGCCGGTCAGTAAATATGATTTTGTGAGTGCTGTGTTGCACGAAATTGGTCACGGGCTTGGTATTTCCGGATTTTTTAAAAACGAAAACGGTATTTCAAAATTTAACAACTCGGGTAATGCACCCAGCGTTTACGACTATTATATTTTTAATAAAAACAACCAGCGCATTGCCGATAATTCGGTTATTCCCTGTCCATCGGCCGAGCTTACCTCGCAACTTACTTCTGATGCACTGCTGGTTTATGGAAAAGATATTTCAAACCAGGAGAAAAGCGCTGTTGTTTATGCTCCAACCACCTGGACCAACGGCATCAGCATCTATCATCTGAAGAAGGGTAATAACTCAGAGATTGACGAGGTTGAAACCATGTATCCGTATGCCTTTAAAGGCGAAGCCAAACACCGCATCAGTTCAAATACATTGATGGTTCTTGCAGAAATTGGCTGGGGATACAAAGCAGGTGATGTAAAATCGGATGTTACAACTGCAGCCAACGATCTGACAAATGGTGCAAATGTGAAAGTTTATCCGAATCCCTGCCGGAATTTTCTGACTGTTCAGATGTCGGCCAGCGAATTCGTTTCCGATGTGGCCATTGAAGTTTTCAACCTTTCGGGAAAATCGGTTTACAAAGAAAACTGGGGCAACGCTGGCTTTAACCCTGAAAAAAACATTGACCTTTCAGCACTTGAAGCAGGTGTTTACCTGGTTCAGATTATCAGCGATAATAAAAAATCTGTCAATAAAATCATTAAAAATTAAGGGATATGAAAACATTATTAGTAATCGCACTTGCCGCAGCAGTAGTCGGAATCATCATTTCGGCCCTGATACTCTTTGACCTTGCAATCAGAAGAAACAACAGGGTGATCTGACAATCCTCTGGTATGTTAAGGTTTTATATGAATTAATGAAAATCGTTAAAAATCAGGTATTATGACAACATTATTAACAGTCGCGCTCATTGGCGCCGCCGCCGGATTAATCATCTCGGGTTTTGTTTTTTTCTATTTCATGAAGAATCAGGACAGCTTTTTAAGAATTAAATAACAAAATTACAAATCTGCTGAATACATGGCAAATACAGAGGGTATTTTCCGGGTATCAGAATTGACCTTTCGGAAAAGGCGGCACCAGTCGCCTTTTTCAATTTGGTATAGCAGTATTGCTGAATGTTAAAAAAACAGACGAACCTGTCATTAATTCCATTTTTTGGCTAATTTTCAGCGCAGTTACATAAAACCATCGGAAATTATGTTGTTTAAGGAAGGAAAAACCGGCCTGTTTACCGACTTGTATGAACTCACCATGGCGCAGGGTTATTTCTTTTCCGGGAAACAATCCAACAAAGCAACATTCGAATATTTCTTCCGGAATAATCCTTTTCAGGGGGGATTTACTGTTTTCTCTGGCCTGGCCGATTTTCTTGATTTATTAGGTGAATTTTCATTCACCAATTCCGATTTGCAATATCTTTCGCACCAGGGTTTCCGTAATGAGTTTCTCGATTTTTTGGCCAATTTCAGGTTTACCGGAAATATCAGCAGCGCAAGGGAAGGAGAAATCGTATTTCCTTATGAACCGGTTGTAAAAGTGGAAGGTAACATCCTCGAATGTCAGTTGATTGAAAGCATGTTGCTGAATATCCTGAATTTTGAATCGCTGGTTGCCACCAAAGCTTATCGGATTAAATTAGCTGCCGGAGATCGTCCGTTTTCCGATTTCGGGATGCGGCGGGCACAAGGACTGGCAGCCATCCATGCAAGCAGGGCAGCTGTGATTGGCGGGGCTTCTTCCACCTCTAATGTATTGGCTGGTAAATTGTTGGGTGTTCCGGTTGCCGGAACACAGGCACACAGTTGGATTCAGAGTTTTGACACCGAGCTGGAAGCTTTCAGGACCTATGCAAAAATTCATCCTGAAAATACAACCTTGCTGGTGGATACTTATGATACTTTAAGTTCAGGTGTTCCCAATGCAATCACCGTAGCCAGGGAAATGGAGCAACAGGGGGCCAGGCTGAAAGCAATCAGGCTCGACAGCGGCGATATGGCTTATCTGAGCCGGCACGCACGAAAAATGCTGGATAACGCCGGATTGCAGTATGTGAAGATTGTAGCCTCTAATCAGTTAAACGAGTTTATAATCAATACTTTGCTGAAAGATCAGAATGCAACAATCGATATTTTTGGTGTGGGAACCGAAATGGTAACCGGTAAGCCCGACGCCGCACTTGATGGTGTTTACAAACTGGTTTGCCTGGATGAAAAACCCCGTATGAAATTTTCTGAAAATCCCGAAAAAACAACCCTGCCGGGGAAAAAACAACTGGTAAGGTATTTCGATGCTGAGGGACAGTTTTTCAGAGATGGAATTTTACTGGAAGATGAAAATCCCGGAGAGACAGGAATGATTTGCCATCCGTTTTATCCCGAAAAACAAACGCGGGTGAACAATCTGCGTTGCGAACAACTTCTAACGGAAGTGGTAACAGAAGGACAAATCTTGCCGGTGCCCCGCGATTTGTTTGCCATTCACAGTTATTTGCTGGCCCGGGCTGCCTGTCTGCCTCCCGAACACAAACGGTTTATCAGCCCGCATATTTACAAAGTGGGGATTTCGGAAAAACTGTTGAATTTGAGAAACGAACTTTCTAAAAGATACAACCATTAAATCAGGGAGCAATGAATATAATCCGACCAACATTGATACTTGACGAAGCTGTTTGCCGCAATAACATCAGGAGGATGGCGCAGAAAGCTGCGGGGCTGGGTGTCAGGTTCAGACCGCATTTTAAAACCCACCAGTCGGTGAAAGTGGGAGAGTGGTTCAGGGACGAAGGCGTTACAGCAATCACTGTTTCGTCGGTACAAATGGCCGAGTATTTCGCCGCTGCCGGATGGAAAGATATCACGATTGCTTTCCCTGTGAATATTCTCGAAATTGAGCCGATCAACAGGCTCACGAAATTCTCAAAAATTAACTTACTGGTTGAAAATGCAGAAGTTGTTAATTTTTTAAATGATCAACTGGATTCACCAGTTGATGTTTGGGTGAAAATCGACACTGGTTATAATCGTACCGGCATCGGAGCAACCGATTTCGTACTTGCGGATGCAGTGGTGAAAGCAGCAGCCGGTTCTGCCAAAACAAACCTGAAAGGTTTTCTCACCCACAGCGGGCAAACTTACCAGGCCAATTCCATCGACGAAATCATGCGCCGGCATTTCGATTCGCTGCTGAAAATGAAAAACCTGAAAAACAGGTATGGCGGCATGTACGGGAACCTCGAAATCAGCATGGGCGATACGCCGGCGGCTTCTGTATGTGAAAATTTCAGTGGTGTTGATGAACTGCGTCTGGGCAATTTTGTGTTTTACGACCTGATGCAGCAAAATCATGGCGTGTGCAGCTTCAACGACATTGCCGTGAAAATGGTCTGTCCGGTGGTGGCCATACATCCATCGCGCAACGAGGTGGTGGTTCATGGTGGTGCCGTGCATTTCTCGAAAGATTACATCCTGAATACCGATGGCAAAAAAATGTTTGGCCGCATCATCATCGAAAAAGAGGGACAAAAGGTGTTGATGGATACCATGAATTATTTGTCGGCACTCTCGCAGGAACATGGCATTTTAAAGGTGGCGCAATCGCAGCTTCAAAACTTTTATGTAGGGCAATTAGTTGAGATTTACCCGGTACACTCCTGCCTTACCGCCAACCTGATGGGGCATTATTACACCACCACCGGCGAACGGATTGAAATGATGCCCAAATTCTGAATCTTTTGCTGAGAATGTTAAGCAGAAATCTGGCCAGTATTTGAAATTGCCGTGGGAATGACAATCACTTCGTTGTTCAAATTAGAAAGCTGTTTTACTGCTTCGCCATACGAGTTGAGGTTACGCATGATTTTCACGATTTCATAGTGAATATGATCGTTGTCCAATAGTTCAGCAAAAACAGGGTTTTTCTCGGGTTTGCCTTTGGCAATCACCACTTCATTTTTGTAATCGAAAGCAAAATCTTTGTGAACGGCAAAAACAAATTCTACACCCGAACCGCCACCTTCTTTCCGGTAAAACCTCGAAAACAACAGGTACACCTTTCCGTCGGGCATCCCGTAATAATGAACCGGAAAAGCAGTCGGAAGATACGAGGCCGGGGTGGTGTGGATCAGTTTTGCTGCCGTCATAATTTCAGTATTAGTCAGTAAATATAAAAACTTATTAACAACTTCGGTATTTAATTATCCGGAAAGTTCGCTCTGATAATTAAAATCGTCTCTGTATCTGTAATTTAATAATTCTGATTATGGCCAAAAGGAAACCCAAGGTGTGTTAATAAAAATATTTTTGCTTTTTCAGCAGCAGGCACACACCCGATCCAAATACCCGACCCTTAAATCAATCTCTGTTTTCCGGTCGGGTATTTTTCTTATTGAAAGTCGCATTAACCTTTCAATAGCAACATATAACCGTTTGTATATTCTGGTCTGGCAACCTCAAATTACAAAATTTATTTCACCATGTTTTTGAAGGCCGAACCAAAAATCAGGTAACCGGTGTTTCCGGCAATGGTTCCTTCGTTTTGTCCCCACAGAAATGGCCAGTCGTCGTAGTTTTCAAAATGGTCGGGTTTTCTGAACAATAAACCCGGTGCTACGTTGCCCGGAATAAACGAGAAATCGGCCCGGTTGTTGCCATAAAACACTGCTTTCGGGCGGGCGGCACCCACTGCTGCCACCAGCGAATAATTGTGATACGGGTGGCAGCCAAACAACCAGTTTGTGACCTTATAAGCGTGGCTGGCATCAATAATTTCAGGGAAATGCTGATTGGCAAAACAAAGGGTGGTGCCAAAGTTTACCACGGCTCCGCCTCCTGCCCAGTTGCCCAGGCCAATCGGCACTCCGTACGGATTATCTTTCTCCAGTTCTTCAATGTATGCTTTGTATTTTACCACATACGGGCGGAGCTTTTCCTTGTATGTTGCATCCATGTACGGGATGGCATCCAGCGCGGTTGAAAGCGTGAAACTGACATTGCGTTCCAGTGCAGGCCACAACAATTGCTGAAATTTATCGATGTATTGTTGCTCGCCGGTTGAAATATATAATTGCAGGTTGGTGGCCATATCGGCTCCACCGCCACCTCTGCCTGGACGTTCCTGCGGTTGTTTGGCCAATATTTCGGTAGCTTCTTTGAGCAATCGTTTTGACTGGGCCAATGCCCGTGCCGACAGGTCGTCGTTGTAGCCTTTTAACGCGCGACTGGCTGCGGCAAATGTGGTGGCAGCCCTGAGGTCGAGGCTGGCATTGCGGCTGGTAAAAGCCCATAGGTCATCTTTTACACCGCTCGATTTGCCATCGGCTGCTTTTTCGTACGGACCCAGATCGGGATTGTATGGCAGGCCATCGGTTATGGAGGCAGCATCGCCAAGGTGGTGGTAGTTGTCGAGTACCGAATTGGAAAGTGTTTGTGACATGTGCCCGATAATTTCGGCCTGTGCTACCAGGTTGAGCGTTCCATGCTCGATAAACTGCAGAATGTCGGGTTTGCCATCAGGCCGGTGTAAATCGACATACCGTTGCTGTTGATCCACAAAAGTCTGGTCGCGTAAGGGTTTAAACGATTCCCAGGTTTGCACGAAGTTTTGCACCACACCAATGTTCGACCCGGTTTCGATGTCAAAATCACCGGCATCAAAAAATCCGCCCACATTTAGTCCCGGAATCTGTTCCAGTGCTTTGTATTTGGTGTCGGTGGCCGGGCCCTGACTGTGCAGGTCGAAGTGGTCGGTGTTAGGCGGCGCCTGCAAATAGCCTTCTTTAAACGGCTCGCCATGCCAAACCCTGTATGCTTCGTTTACAAACATGTGGTTCATGTGAATCGGAATCCAGATATCGCTGGTGGCGTCAGTTATCTTGTCGTAAACACTGTTTTCGATCAGAAAGTTGTTGGTTTTAAAATTTCCATATTGAATATAGTAAATGCCCGGAGCTGTTACTGCGGAAAAATCAAATTTTACATAATAGTATTTGTAATAGTCTCCCCACGGAACGATATTGCCACTGAATACTTCGGTGGTTGTGCCGTCGTTGTCAATTTTCCAGATAGCTGCTTTTGCCAGCGGTTTGTCTTTTTTATCAAGTTCAATTACCGCCACCTTGGGTTGATCTGGTAGATATCCCACCTGCGAAAACCCGATGTTGGGTTCCCTGATCCAGCCGTTAATGGCATGGGGTTCAACTGTCCAGCTTAAAACCTTGCCGGTTTTTCCGGAGGGGAGAAGGCTGCGCACCACAAACCAGCCGTTTTGTGCCAACATGCGGCCATCAAAAAGCATCAGGTCGGCATCAGTCGAAGTAATTTTTACAAGCCTTTCAGGGGCATCGGGAGCCATCAGCAAAGTGTGCCCGGTTTCCAGTGGCAGCGGGTCGATAAACCGGCCTGTTCCACGGTCATCAGAAGTTACATACCCTTTAAACTGCCTGATTTTTTCGCTGTTGGGTTTAGTAACCGTGTTCCCAACCACATAGCGCGGAAAACGGTTGTATCGGCCATCCATCAGGTAGGTTTTTTGCCAGTATTGTGAGGGCAGAAATTCGAGGTTAAAACCGGCTTTTCCTTCCAGCGCGGCAGGAACCGGCTTGTCGAGGTACACAGCAATTTCAACGCCTTTGCCTTTGGCGGTTACCACCACCCGCGAGTCAAAATCATAATCATTGTACCTCATGGAAGCCTCAATGGAGTTGGCCGCCCTGTCAACTTTACGGTTGGTGATGCCGGGAACCAGGTCCCACTGCTCGGGTGTGTTTGAAAGCCGGACTGCACCACCCTGAGCCGTGCGAACACCGTGGTGGATCAGTTCAATACCGGCGTTCTTCTCGTCGTTAAAACCTCCGGTGAAAAGGTTACTGTACACCAGCACATTCACACCCTGTGTTTCGAAATATTCAAGGTCATTGATTTTTAAATCCTGGCCATGAGCAGTAGAAAATGCTGCCAGTAAAAGAACGAATAACGATAATTTTGATAGTTTTTTCATGTTTTTGAAAAATCAGGTTATTGGTTTAAGTAATTCAATCGTTAAAGTGGCGGCTGCAAAAGCATCCGGTTCGACAAAACTATCCAAAAAACAATGCAAACAAAATTATTTGAAATAACGCCTGAAAAATTTTACCCGCAATGTGGCTAAAGCCTTATTGTATATTGCTTTATAAATCTGTCAGCTTGACTGATGGATTTTGAGTCGTCCTAAAATAGGTTGACAGGTTTTCAATGATTTTTTTATTACCACTATCGAGGTACGCCTCGATGGTTTTTTCAGCTAAAAATTAGGAGTTTTCATTTTTAAACTCAAATGAGGTTTTAAGTTATTTTAGGTTTCAATCGATTCTTTCACAAGTTTTTCCAGTTCTTGCTTGTTGTTACAGGTTTCAAAGAGGAATTCCTTTTATAATATCCTGTTAATTCTTTCGGCCAGGGCATTTTGATAACAATCGTGTCCATCTGTCATAGACGGGATGATAGAGCAGATTTCCAATTGTTTCTGATATGGCGCAGCACAGTATTGTAGTCCACGGCCAGAGTAGTGGATAAGCGGCAAGTTGGATTTGCGGTTTCGGGCTGCCATTTTTAATGCTTTAAGCATATTTTCCGTGTTCAGGTTATCACTTAGCTTATATCCCTTAATCTTTCGGCTATATGCATCTGTAACCAGTGATAGGTAGTGTGTATTTTCGCGGCTTTTCAAGTAGGTTATGTCGCTGACAAATACCTGTTCTGCCCGTTCAGGATTCAATCATTACAGCAAGTTGGGGGGCTTGTGCAACCAGTGTGTTGATTGGGTGGTTTTGGTATAATTTTTCCTGTGACTTATCAGTAAACTTTCAGAACGGAAATACGAAAACAAGGCATCTCAGCCTAACTTGATGTTCATCGCCTCAAAATCATTTTTCGGCAAATAATACAACTTCCGGGTTCCCTGACGGGGCATTTTCATCCTCACTTGCCTGATTAACGTTTTTACCGGTGAGAGCTCTTCCGCACGATGTGCTTCTCGCTGTTGCTGCTGATAAACAGCTTGTCTGCTGATGCCAAACAATCTGCAACTGGTGGCTAATGCTGCGCCGGAGTTTCTTTTTATTTCATTTGCAATCCAGTTTTACCCCAATTTAAGTTACCATGTTTACGTAACCATACCAAAACTGTGCTCCTCCCTTGAATACCATAAGCTGCCTGAACCTGTTTGTAGGTCATTTCCCCTTTTTCAACCTGGGATCTTACCGCTAATTTAAAGCCCAGGTTGTAGTCGCGTTGTGTACGCTTCTAAACTGATTTCCTATGTTTTTCTATAATAAGTCGATTTTGTGTCAACTTATTTCAGGCTGGGATACTTAGCAGATGTAAGAAGTCCCCCCGTCCCAACCCTTATTGATGAGGGAAATAGGGTTTTGTTTTGTGTGTAATCCGGCTATTAAGGTTGGGGAAAAAGAGGGTTGAAATGATTATAAAAACAAATGGGGAAAAAACACATTTCTTTTGGAAGGAAAACTTCCTGTAAAAAAGGAGGCTGTCCTTTTTGGACAGCCTCCTTTTTATGAAAAACTCGGTAATCGCTTATTTTTCAGGGATGCTTTCCAGTGTGGCCACCAGGAAGTCCCAGAATTTCTGCACTGTGGCAATATTCACCTTCTCATCGGGTGAATGCGGGAACCGGATGGTCGGGCCAAACGAGATCATGTCCCAATGCGGGTAGGCGCCGCCCAATATGCCGCACTCCAGGCCTGCATGTATCGCCTTGATTTCCGGTACCTTTTTGTATTTTTTCTTATAAACCTCCTGCATCGTCTTCAGAATTTCCGATTCCATGTTAGGTTTCCAACCGGGATAAGCTCCCGATAAGGTCACTTCTGCACCAGCCAACTCAAACACTGCTTTCATGCGGGTGCCCAGCTCTTCCTTGGCCGAGTCCACCGAACTGCGCATCAGACAGGCTGCGGTAATCGTCTTCTTTTTGGTATCCGACTTCACAATCGCCAGGTTCGACGAGGTTTCCACCAGTCCGGGCATGCTGTCGCTCATGCGGATCACGCCATTCGGACAGGCAACAATGGCAGCGGTTATTTTTTGCTGGTCTTTTTTGGCAAGTACCTTCTTTGGGTTTTTCACTTCCTCCAGTGTCACGGTTAACGAGGGCTCTGTGGCCGAAAGTTCGTGTTTAATCACTTCGGTGAGGTCCTCCACCAGCTTAACAAAACTCTCTTTTCGTGTTTTTTTAACCGAAAGCAATCCAAAAGCTTCGCGCGGAATTGCATTTCGCAGGCTACCTCCTTCTATTTCCGCCAGTCGAACGCCCAGTTTCTGGTGTGCAGCATTCAGTATCCTGAAAAATACTTTGATGGCGTTCCCTCTTCCCAAAATAATATCGATACCCGAGTGTCCGCCTTTCATGCCGGTTACACTTAATTTGTAACCTATGTAATCTTTTTTAGCTGGTTTCTCGTTGTATTTGAATTTCACTCCAACATCCTCTCCACCGGCGCAGCCTACATACAATTCGCCTTCATCCTCCGAGTCCATATTGATGAGGATTTCGCCGTTTAGTAAACCGGGTTTTAAACCTTCGGCACCATCCATTCCGGTTTCTTCGGTGGCGGTGAGCAACACCTCAACCGGGCCGTGTTTAATCGTGTTGGAAGCCAGTACCGCCAAAGCTGCCGACACACCAATGCCATTATCAGCGCCCAGCGTGGTGCCGTTGGCCAGCACCCACTCGCCGTCGATAATCGTTTCAATCGGGTCGGTGGTGAAATCGTGTTGTTTATCGCTGTTTTTCTGCGGAACCATGTCGAGATGTCCCTGCAGGATCACACCTTTTACATTTTCTTTTCCGGGCGTTGCAGGTTTACGGATGATTACGTTGCCTGCTTCATCCTTCATCGTTTCCAGACCAAGATTTTTCCCATAGTTCACCGCCCACTCCTGTATCTTTTCCTCATGATGCGAAGGGCGCGGGATTTGGGTCATCTGGTGAAAGATTTCCCACAACTCTTTCGGATCTAATCCGATAATTTCTTTTTCCATTTTCCTGAAGTTATTTTGTTACAGTAAAAAACCGTTAAGCTTTCTTTTTGTTTGGCAATTCAAGTCCGAATTTGTGTTTTGCATCCACTCTTCTCAGGAAAAGGGCAAGTACAATTGCAGCCACACCAAATCCTGCGAAGATCAGTTCAGGTACCATGTAATTATAGGCAGCACCGGGAACATTGGCCGCAATCTGTTCGGCAACGCCGGGGTTGGATGAAGAAAGCGCCTTGCCGATTACCCCGGGTACGATCATCAGACCGATGTTCTGAATCCAGAAAATACAACCATAGGCGGTACCCAGATAGCGGTCTTCCACAATTTTGGGCAATGAAGGCCACATGGATGCCGGTACCAGCGAAAAGGCAGTTCCCAGGATGACGATGGTTCCGAGAGCCAGTACATAATTAAAGCTTTCGTTGGGTACCAGCGCAAAAATCAGGTGTGAAGCGGTCATCAGGATAGCACCATACAGCATGATGGATGCACCTTTCCCCTTCACATCCAGGAATAACCCGATGATAGGTGTCAGAATCATGGCCCCGATCGGGAAATAGGAGAAGAGGCTGGCTGCTTCATCCGCCGGCATGTCTAATTTCGACGACAACATATCGGTCGAAAACTTCTGAAACGGGAAAATGGCCGAGTAGAAAAGCACACACAGGGCGGCAATGGCAATAAATCCGGGGTTCGTGAATATCTTTTTCAGGTCGCTGATTCTGAATTCGTCTTCGGGCGCTACTTTGGCAGCATCGCCCAGTTCTTTATCGTGTTTGACATCCATGAAAACATAGATCAGAAAGGTAAGAAAGCCGATACACAAAAAGGCCAGGCCCATGAATACCGAATTAGCGGCATCCCATTCGGCAGGATTATCGGAACCTGCGTTGGCAAACACGGGTGATAAACGGAACACTGCAAACACACCCAAACGGGCCACCGCCATTTCCAAACCCATCGCCATGGCCATTTCGCGACCTTTAAACCATTTTACTATGGTTTTCGAAACGGTGATTCCCGCCATTTCAACCCCGATGCCAAAGAGGGCAAAACCACAAAATGCTACAAATGCGGTCAGAGGTATTTCCCATCCTAAAAGGTTGACCATCGCTTCATGACTGATAAACCGAAGAGCGTAAAATTTGATGCCGGCACCCATAACCATGGTGGAGCCGGAAAGCAATAGGGTGAACCTGATACCCATTTTGTCGAGGATAATACCTGAAAAAATGAGAAATCCCAATACATTGAGAATAAATTCCGATCCACCCAGGTAACCATAAACTTCGGGTGACCAGTTGTAGTTGGTTAGCATCATTTTTTGCAGCGGTGCCACCACATCCACAAAAAAGTAAGCAAAAAACATGGTTGATGAAATGAGGATCAGTGCGATCCAGCGGGCAACCGGTGAATCGTGCAATGTTTTTTTCAATGTGTTCATGTAACGGTAATTGGATTGTTAGGTAAATGATTATTGTTTTTTTAATAAGATGTTGCTGATTACACCGGTTTCGGGATCCCAAACAAGGGCGTGGTTGCCCAGCAGAAGGTTTTCGGGCACAGCGGCCACCGTACCGAACTGTGCAATGGTCGCCCTGCCGGTTGCAATCACATTCATATCGTGGATGAAACGAATAGTGGCTTTGCCGGGAACACGGTAATATACGCCACTTTCTCCCGCTGCCGGGTTGTCTGATTTGGCCATTTCCGCAAATTTCTGGTTCAGTTCTTTTTCAACGTCGAATTCAATCATAACCGGTTTTCCGGAAAGGTCGGAAGCCGGCACAATCCCGTTTTCTTCCGAAATGCGGAAAACCGCTTCGCTTTTGCCGTCATATTTCGGAATGTAATCAAAGCCAAAGGTTTTCTTTGCAGTTTTATATTTTCCCACGAAAAGGCTCATATAATCTTCCTCTGTTTTTTTCAATTCTTTTAAACTGGCTTTGTAGGCTTCGCCATCCGGAGGAAGCTCGTCCACCAGTCCAGCGGCAATTTCAAACTGCAAACGGCGGCACTCGAGGATACGCTGCGCAGCCTTGCTGATTTTCTGTTCTTCGGATAATTTAACAGGTCTGTAATTGTTGGTGGAATCACCGGCTGAATATAACGGCGAATCAGTATAGTACTGAAAATAATCGGGTTCGCTAATTCCACTGGTCTGGCCAACCTGGTTGGTCGGAAGTTTTTTAATCGCAACCGGGGTTTGCTCTGCATAAATGCCGGCAATACAACCATCGGGCGCCAGGTTTATGTTGGACGCCACTTCACCCAATGCTTTGTGTACCTGTTCGGGATCGGGTTCGGAAAAAGTTTCCATGGTTACTTCCTCAATCAGCCAGTTTACCGATGGCCTGGTTTTTACATTTTTGATACCCAGCAACTGTTCGGCATATGCAGCATATGGCCCTGGCTGGAAGGTTTCTTTAACTGCCTGCACTTTTATGTGTATCCCGGTTCGTGGCAATGCATAGATCACCCCGTCGTTGTAAACCGGGCCGGTTGTTTCATCATCTTTTTTCTTTTTTTGCCCATAAACCGGCACAATAATCATCAGGGCTATCAATAAAACCAGATAATTCTTGTATTTCAATTTTAAGTCGCTCATAATTAATACTTGTAATTAACAGTCAAAATTCATCAAAGTCTCCGTTGCAAATAATTTTGTTTCCGGTAAAATCCGGAACTCTTTTCATTGCTGAAATATAAAACCCAAATGTAGGATTTTTATTTTTCTGAAGTCAGATTTAACGACAGAAAAGCCTTTCCCAGGTTATCGGCAATATCACCTGCCACCATTGAATATTCTGATTTTTCGCCTGCCGCAATATCGCCTGCCAGACCATGCAGATAAACACCTGCCACGGCCGCATCCACCGGTTGTAACCCCTGTGACAGCAAGCCGAGGATGATACCGGTTAAAACATCGCCACTGCCGGCGGTGGCCATTCCCGGGTTTCCGGTGGAGTTAAAGAAAACACGCCCGTCAGGGGTTGTAATGGTGGTATAGGCACCTTTCAGGACTATTATAATGCGGTATTTTGCCGAAAATGCAATTTGTTGCTGCAATACATCCCATGAATTGCCAGCTTCTCCGGCCAGCCTTCTGAATTCGCCGGGGTGCGGGGTGAGGATGGTGTTTTCGGGGAGAACACTCAGCCAGGCAGGATTTTCAGCAATGATGTTGAGTGCATCGGCATCGAGCACAAGTGGTCGTTCCTGGTTGTTGATGAGTTGGTAAAGCGCGCGTTTTGTGTTGGTTTTTTGTCCAAGTCCCGGCCCGGCTCCAATGGCATTAAAAGGTGTA
>JAJUGS010000002.1 GCA_029265875.1 Prolixibacteraceae bacterium | reverse complement strand
AGCAAATCGATGCGATGCCCGAAACCACATTTGACGAAATAGCAGACAAATATGTGGAAATGAACATTGCACACCCATTTATGGAAGGCAATGGCAGAAGCGCGCGAATCTGGCTGGATTTGATACTGAAAAAGCGTCTCAGAAAATGTGTCGACTGGAGTACCATCAGCAAACAGGAATACATGAACGCCATGAAACTGAGCCCGACAAATAGTGATGTACTGAAAACCCTGCTTGAAAAAGCACTCATCACCAAAATAAACGACCGCGATATGTTTATGAAAGGAATTGATTACTCGTATTACTACGAAGAAAACGAATAGCGAAATGGCTGCCAACAGAGGGGTTGAAAAGCAGATAGAATTATTTCCCCTGTTTCCGCAGGTTTTCAATCCGGTCGTTTTGCAATAAAGTCCCAAATTGCTGCTCAAAGCCATCGAGCGGTGCTTTGGCCGGGGACAGTTTTACTTTATGATTTTCGTCTAAAAGAAAACACTGTGGATACGAACGGATTTTGTAAAGCGCACTGAATTCGCCGTTTTCGTCGATGAGCTTTAACCCCGGAACCTGGTTTTCAGCAAAGAATTTCCTGAGCGCTGCCGGTTCCGTTTTCCGGAGAATAATGAAAATCTCGAGATTTTTCTGAAACTTTTGTTCCACTGTGGCCAGGTATTTCAGGTGTTCGCGGCTCACCGCCATTTCGGTGTCGGCAAACAGAATGTATTTGTATTTTCCTTTGGTGGTGTTGGTGCAGGTTTTCGCACCATCCGTGTTTTTCAGGCAAATGGCGGGAGCAGCACTGCCGGTCAGCAAAAACGAAATCTTCTCTGAAATGTTTTTTGCCATTTCGCGGATCACCGAGTTCTGATGTCCTGTAAACCGCGTCGCTTTCAGCATTTGCTGGATGGAAGCTTTTGAAAAGTCGCCCGAATACCAGGCATCGTGCAGTATTTTCAGCAGTGCCAGGTCGGCCATTTCACCGGTGACTTGGTATTTCTTTTTCAGGTGATCGGCTAAAAATTGCAGGTTTCCCTGGTTCACCGCTTTTTTCAGGTTGTCGCCACCCACGGTTTTGGCATCGAAACTCAACAATCCGGAGAATGCTTTTTCAAACAGGTCGGTAAAAGCCGGAAACTGCCAGTAAACAGGTTTTATTTCGTTGAAAATATTTGCATAATTTTCAGGTTTCAGTCTGAAAGCATCCACTTCCACCAGTTTCAGGGCCAACTGTTTGTTCAACATAAAATGTTCGTTTTTAACTGCACCGAACTCCTTGTCGATTCCCGTTTTCAGCGAATCGAGATAGGGTTTCGACTGCCGGAAATACAGCGGGTCGAAATACTGGTCGGTCAGGAGGTTGAGCCGTGCAGTAAACCGGGCAACCTGGTTGTTCAGTTGCGGGGCGTTTTCGGTTTCGAACCAGAAAGTAACCGGCTTGAAATAAGGATTTTTTTCATCGGCAAAAGTTTTTTCACGCACGGGTGGCAGTTTCAGCGTGATGGTTTGTCCGGGTTCGAGGAAAAGCAGTCCCCTGTAAATTCCGAAATCGCAAAAAACAAACTTCACCGTTGCAGTTTCAACCGACTTTGAAGCTTTCCCATTGCCATCGGGTTCAAGCGTAAAAACAGGAGCAGATTGGTGCGAAACCGGGTCGGAATAGCTGTAAAAAACCAGTTTTTTTGCCGCATACTTCGGGTTATTACATTGAATGGTCACCGCAGAAAAAGCCTGCAACGGCAGGAGAAACACAAAAAACAGAAAAAGGAATCGTGACATTATTGACGGCTTTTTTTGAGAACCTGCTCTTTGAATTCATCCATGTTAAAACCTTTGGGCAAAAACTGACGGGCATCGCCGCCATGAAATACGATGTCGCGGATGATGGTGGCATTAATCGGGGTGTGTTCCGGAAGTGTTAAAAGAAAAACGGTCTCAATTTCGGGATGCATCTTTTTGTTCATCTGTGCAATGGCACGTTCAAACTCAAAATCGGCAGAGGTGCGGATGCCACGTAAAATATAGTTTGCATTCACTTCCTTGCAAAAATCAACCGTTAATCCTTCGTGAACTTTAATTTCGATATTATCGATACCGTTAAATATTTCCCTGATCCATTTCAACCTGTACTCCACCTCGAAAAACGATTTTTTGTTGGCATTAAAACCAATCATGATGATAATTTTATCGAAAAGCGAAAGGGCGCGTCTCACGATTGATTCGTGACCGATATGAAAAGGATCGAAAGACCCCGGGAAAATAGCTATCCGGTTCATTTTATTTATTTTGTAGAAATTTATTTATATACATTGCTTATTGTCTCAGGATTCTTGTCTGTAATATCAGGCTACTTTGCTATGGCACCTTTTAACAAATCTGAAAAGTAATCCATCATCTGGCGTTTTTAAAATCCGGGATCAATTTAACGGATCCCACTTTATTAAAACGTCAAAATTTTCACTATTCCCTGCAAAATAAAGAAATTAAAAAACAACAAGCTACAAACTGCCCTGTCATTCTTACAAACGATTACCGGAAGGCAATATTGCAGGCAAAGAAATCCTGATGTCATTTCCTTCCAACTCACAGAGGGCTTAAAAAGTGAAAACCTTCAGTGATTTTAAAATCCTGAAGGTTTTCACTTTTGATCATATCAAAATTACGAATCATCCGCATTTTGAGGAGCCGCATGAAATACAGGTGAGGCAGCCTTCCTGGTAAATCACCTCGTGTGATCCGCATTCGCCGCAGAGTGCACCTTCGGCCAAAGTCCCGTCGGGGATGTATTTTTTCAGCGCCCTTGCCACACCGGCTTTCCATGAGTTAATGGTTTCGTTGTCGAGCTGAAGGCTGGTAACCAGTTCCACCACTTTGTGAATTGGCATCCCGTGGCGCAAAGTACCCGAAATCAGTTTTGCATAGTTCCAGTAAACCGGGTTGAATTTATGCGACAGCCCTTCGATAGTGGTTTTATAACCTCTCGAGTTGATATACTGGAAATCGTACCGTGAATTTTCTTCGTCGTCCCAGTTTTTAATGATATATCCTTTTGAAATAGAGCGTGGTAACAGAATTCCATCTTCATCGTCGCTTAACCCGGTAAAAATTTCGTAAGGTCTTCCGTCAATCAGTCCTACGAAAGCAATCCATTTGTCTTTGTTATTCTGAAAACGAACCACGTCAGCTTCCAGTTTTTCCGGGCGTTTTACAGGGAATCCGCCCACTTTTCTTTTATCTTTTGATTCATCATTCGAAATCAGCACACCCGAGCGTGAACCATCGCGGTAAACAGTAACACCTTTGCAACCGCTTTTCCAGGCTTCCATGTATAATTCACCCACCAGTTCTTCTTTAACATCCGATGGAAGGTTAATGGTAACACTGATTGAGTGGTCAACCCATTTTTGTATCCGTCCCTGCATCCGCACCTTTGCCAGCCAGTCAACATCATTCGAAGTGGCTTTGTAATAGGGAGATTTGGCAACAAGTTCATTCAGTTCTTCCTGTGAATAATCACGTTTCGTATCATACCCATTAACTTCCATCCAGGTTTTGAATTTGTGGTGGAAAACGATGTATTCCTCCCAACTGTCGCCGTTTTCATCGGTAAAATCAATCCGAACATCCTTATCGCCCGGGTTCACTTTTCTGCGGCGTTTGTAAACCGGCAAAAACACGGGTTCGATACCCGAAGTGGTTTGTGTCATCAAACTGGTGGTCCCGGTAGGTGCAATCGTTAGAAGAGCAATATTTCTGCGCCCGTATTTGGTCATTTTTTCATACAATTCCGGATCGGCATTTTTGATGCGGTTGATCATCGGGTTGTTTTTTTCCCTTTCGGCATCGTAAATTTTGAACGGGCCGCGGTCTTTTGCCAAGTACACCGATGAACGGTAAGCCTCCAAAGCCGTGGTTTTGTGAATTTCCTCCGAAAAATCGGTGGCATCTTCGCTCCCATAACGCAAACCCATTGCCGCTAACATATCACCTTCGGCAGTGATACCGATACCGGTACGACGGCCTTCGTAGGCTTTGCGTTTTATATTTTCCCACAGTTTCTTTTCAACATATTTGATGTTTTCGTCTTCCGGGTCGGCATTTATTTTATCAAGAATGGCATCAATTTTCTCCAGTTCGAGATCGATGATATCATCCATGATGCGTTGTGCATAATGAATGTGTTCTTTGAACAGATCGAAGTTGAATTTTGCCTTTTTAGTAAACGGATTTTCGACATACGAATACAGGTTAATGGCCAGCAACCGGCAACTGTCGTATGGGCACAGTGGAATTTCGCCACACGGGTTGGTCGAAACCGTGCGGTAACCCAAATCGGCATAACAATCCGGAATGGATTCTTTGATAATGGTGTCCCAGAATAGAATTCCCGGTTCGGCCGATTTCCAGGCGTTGTACACTATTTTTTTCCAAAGGTCGGTGGCGTTGATTTCCTTGGTATAAACGGGGTTTTTCGAGTCGATCGGATATTGCTGAATGTAGGGTGCTCCTGCTTCAACAGCCTGCATAAAATCGTCCTGCAGTTTTACCGAAACATTGGCGCCTGTAACTTTTCCCTGTTCGAGTTTGGCATCAATAAAATTCTCTGAATCGGGGTGTTTTATCGAAACTGAAAGCATCAGCGCACCGCGTCTTCCATCCTGTGCCACTTCGCGTGTTGAGTTGGAGTAACGCTCCATGAACGGGACAATACCGGTTGAAGTGAGTGCTGAGTTTTTCACCGGCGAGCCTTTCGGGCGGATATGCGACAAATCGTGCCCCACCCCACCACGGCGTTTCATCAGTTGAACCTGTTCCTGGTCAATTTTCATAATCCCGCCGTACGAATCGGAATTTCCATCGTTGCCCACCACAAAACAGTTCGACAGCGAAGCGATCTGGTAATCGTTGCCAATACCTGTCATCGGCCCGCCTTGTGGTACGATGTATTTAAAATCTTTCAGAACGTTATAAATTTCTTCCTCAGTCAGCGGGTTCGGATACCGGTTTTCAATCCGGGCAATTTCTTTGGCTAATCTCCGGTGCATATCATCGGGACTTACTTCAAAAATATTCCCGAACGAATCTTTCAGCGCATACTTGTTTACCCAAACGCGTGCGGCCAGGTCGTCGCCGTTAAAATACTTGAGTGAAGCTTTCACTGCTTCTTCCTGTGAATAGATTTTCCTGCCTGTTGCAACCTTTTCAGATACTTCGCTAATTGCCATTTTTGTTAAGTTATTTAAAGAATTTGTAGAGTGTTGATCTATCTTTTTTACATCGATTTTGTGTGACGCAAGATAAAACACAAACCTATATTTTGGAAGATTTTTTGGGGCAGAATTCTTAAAAGTTATCAACTTTCAGTTGTTAGATAACTGATAATGAACTTTTTAACCTTTTAATATCCAAAAAAAGTTGTCAAAAAGAAAAACTTTATTCACAATATCAATTTTATGTTTCCCTTTATTTTCAGGGAGTTTGAAGGGGTTTGTGTTGATAAAAACTGATGACAAAAATCAATTCACGGAAACCCCGTTGTTGAAAACTTTTTTTATGATAAGCTGTGTCGATCCCACATTTTTTGCTACATAGTTCTGGCTGACAGAAGCTGATTCCGCTAACAAAATTTTATCTGTCAGCAGGTTATTCAGTTTTGTAAAAAAATCCGATTCCGAAGCAATCGGAAAGGCGCCACCCTCGGCTGCCAGTTCCACCGCCTCCCGGAATTTCTGATAGTTCGGGCCAAAGATGACCGGCAACCCAAAAGTGGCTGCTTCGAGAATGTTGTGAATACCCACGCCAAATCCTCCACCGATGTAAGCGATATTTCCATAGCGGTATAACGACGAAAGCAATCCAATGGAATCAATAATAATTACATCGAAATTGGCAATCTCCGATTCCTGCACTTTACTGTATTCAATCACCCGCTTGGTAACCGATTGTTTGATGCGGCTGACGTTGGCTGCCGAAACTTCGTGCGGTGCGATGATAAACTTCACCCCGCTGCTTTGGTTGATAAATGCCGCGAGCAACTCTTCATCGGGTTTCCAGGTGCTGCCGGCCACCACCAGCAACGAACCGCCTTTAAACTTTTCAACCGGAGGAATATCTTTGGCTGCTGCTGCAATGGCAGCCACACGGTCGAAACGGGTATCGCCCGAAACCGTGTAATTTTTTATACCGACAGATTCCAGTAATGCACCCGAAACTTTTGTTTGCACAAACAGGTGTTCAACTTTGAAGAGCATTTTCCGGAACCATTTCCCCCAGGGTGTTTTGCTGAAAAATAGTTGTTCTTTTCTGAAAATGGCCGAAACAAGGTAAAGCGGAATTTTCCGGTTGTGAAGTTCGCTTATATAATTATTCCAGTATTCATATTTCACAAAAAACACTTTTTCAGGATTCACGATACTTATAAAAGTGCGGGCGTTTCTCTTAGTATCCAGCGGAAGATAGGCCACCACATCAGCCAGCGGATAGTTTTTGCGGATTTCGTACCCCGACGGAGAGAAAAATGTCAATGCAATTTTATACGCCGGGAACTGTTCCTTTACGGCTTCAATCAGCGGGCGGCCTTGTTCAAACTCGCCCAGTGAGGCACAATGCACCCAAATGTATTTTGCTTTTGGATCAATTTTCGATTTCAGGTTTTGCTCCCAGTTTTTACGACCAGTAACAAACAGTTTTGCCTTTTCGTTAAAAAGCGCTGCCACTTTTATCGCAACAGCATAAAAACGAATGGCAATGGAATACAGAAAGTTCATGATAAAAAATTTTAACCTGGTTAAAACAAACGTCTTTCGCGCAGGTATTCGTAAATGGTAATATTGATAAGCATTAAAAGAAATAAAAAGGCAAATTCCTCCACCGGCATATTCAAAAGGCTGATTCCAATCAGGTAATTGCTGTCGGGAATAATCAACTGAACTGAAAATACAACTGCCTTTAACACAAAAAACGGGATGACCATGATCAGATATGCAAGGTAAAAACTGGTTAAGTGATGTTTAAACCGGTTTCTGAAAACGGTGTAGCCGAGATAAATAGTAACCAGCATAAACAATGAAAACGGGTAAACCTTTTGCCGGGAAAACCAGGTAATCAAACCCGAAATCACCAGCAAAACCAAACTGACAATCACAAAAAGATTGGGTTTCTCGAAACTTGTCAACCGTTTTTTGGTGAATAAATAGGCCGCAAACGAAAACAATGAAATCACAGGCATTAATACCCATTCTTCCGCCGGATATTGCAGCCAGTTGATTCCCGAAAGGTAGTTCGGATTATAGACAAACACTTTCAACTCAGCCAACCTGATGTTGATCATCAGAAAAATAATGGCCGAAAACACCACTGCCGGCAAGATGTATTTGATTTCAAACAGCAAATCGTTTGTAATTTTTGCAATCATTGCCACTGCCAATATCAGCAGGATTGCGAGGGTACCCAAATACAACAGGTTCTGAATTTCCATGAATTAAAATTTTGACAAATTTATACGCATTAAAGAAATTCGGTGGATTGTTTCCACAAAAGTTTTAATAATGAATCGACGGAATTTTTTCAATCACCTCATCAAACGGTTTTTCTTTGCCGGTTGCCACTTCGTACATTCTCAGGTGGGTTTGTTTTGCCGCATCCACCAGTTCTTTGTAAGGCCGGTTGCAAATATCCATAAACCCGATATTATAATTTTCGCCATCAAAACGCCCGAAAACCGGTTGGTCGAGCCACTGAAAATAATGCATCCCGATGAGTTCAGGCCGTGCCAGTCCCTGCTCCACATAATATCGGTAAGCCGTTCCCCGGTCAGTTTGGGTGAGCGCACCCTGAATACCGGTTGCGGGCAATCCGCGGTCGATGGAACCGTGATGAAACTCGCCAATCATCACCGGTTTTCCGCTGATTTTTGCAATTTCAGCGGTTTCGGGTGGCCCGGGATTTCCGTATCCGTTGATCGAAAACACATCAAAACGTTCGCCGGCTTTGTACAGCAAATCTGAACTCATCCAGGCGTACCGCATCCCGAGGTTCAGGTGGTTCGGGTCCACCTTTTCCACTTCGTCGCACGGAACGTTGACATATTTTGCCACCAAAACTTCCGAGAATTTCCAGAAATCAGCTTTGGCTATTTCTGACGGGTATTCTTCAAAAACCTGTTTCGGGAACTGTTCAAAGCCGCCCAGTTTCAGGTTCCATTGTTTGTTGAATTCATCAATCGAACCATATTTTTCGGCCAGCCACCGGGCAAATTCTTTTTTCGATTCCGAAGGTTGAGAAGTGGCAAACATCTCGAAAGCCACGTCGTTAGCGCCAAAAGCCCAGGTGGGTTCGTTGCGCAAAAAATAACCAATGAGGTATCTGTCGTCTTTAAATTCGTTGAGTTGCTGCGCAAAGGTTTTTGCGTTTTCGGCGTACTCGGCAGCAAAAACATCCGGAAAATCGCGGAAGAGTTTCACTTCGGTCGAAGGAAACCGCGAAAGTGGCAAAACATAGGGAATCTGTGCTTTCCGGGCAAATTCAATATCCGACCAGTTGCCGATGGTATTCACGGCAAATTCGCGGATTTGCCCTGATGTAATAGTTTCCCATTTTTCGCGCCAGCTTTCGCCAAAAACACGCATCAGGTTAAACTGATAAAAATCAGCCTGAACATATTTTCCACGAGTGCCAAATCCTGATTTATAAATTGCATCTGTTGAATCGGGCAGCCATTCAAAAAGGTCTTCCTGCCCCGAAATCACACCCGAGGCGTTGCTGCGGATGCAGTCGATTCCCACCGAAACAAAAGCATAACCATCGGGGTCAACCAGCCACCAGCGGGTTCCGTCGTTGTGGGTGCGGAAAAAACCGGTGGCTTCAAACTTTTTGGCTTTCCAGCCGCCATATTTGCTCCAGTTTTCGGGAAACGACGAAGTTTGAGCCGCTGCCAGCTGACTCTCCAGCAGCATCTTTAATTCACTTTCATCCTTTGTTTTTCCGGGCCAGTCTTTTGCCATCCACTGTCCGAGTTTGTCCACCACTTTTTCTTCCACCGGCGGAAAGGGTCCGGGAACTTCCTTGGTGAGATAAACAGCGGTAATTTCAAACTTTGGGGTAAAGCGGGGCTCCTGCCATGGCCCGAAACGAATCACCACTTTCGAGGTTTCTTCCGGTTTCATACGGTTTCCGAGCACAGTACCTTTTAACTGGCGCGGAAAACGGGGCATAAAAATCTCCTGGGCATTCAGGTGTTCGAGCGGAAAAATCACTTTGGTTTTCAGTTTTGGCAATACCCCGATTTTAGCGGCCATGCGGGGCGTTTGCGTGGCATCGCCCGCCACCGAACCGCTTTGCGTAACAATGCTGTCAGCACTTTTTTCATTTCGGTAAAACTCGATATTCAGAATCGCGCTGAAATCGTTGTCGTGCCAGATTTCGCAAACCAGATAATTTACATTCTTCCAGCGTTCGGGGTCGTTTCCTTCCCAAACCGTCAGGCTTTGGTTTTGGCTGGTTGGCGTGATTTTTAAAACATCATTTTGAATTACACTGATTTCAGGGTTTTTCTGCTGAATATTTTTCAAATCGAAATTATTCGGATTTTTTACCGAACAGGATAGAACAAGAAAAACAGTCAGAATGAAGAGTATTGGTTTCATAGAAATTGGTTTAGAATGTGGTTTAAAGATAGCAGAATAAGTAACCGCAGAGACGCGGAGACGCGAAGAAAATAGTTTGTGAACTATGTGCCTATTGTGGTAAAAATTCTGTGTAAATCTATTTCATCTGTGGTGTTATACTTCAAACAAAAACGCGGAGCCGCAAAGAAAATCTCTGCAACTCCGCGTCTCCGCGGTTAAAATAAATTCTTACAGTTTCACTTTTGCCAGTTCTTCCGGTTTTTCGCCGGCGGCAATGGCTTTCATCCTGAAAGAATATTTGTATTCTTTTGCGGTTAAACGATATTCATCGTGTGTGCGGGCGCCCCAACTGTCGTCGCCGCCAACACCCATTTGTTTGTAGTCAATGTTTACCGAAGTGAGGTCACGCGGTTTTACATCGTTTGTGTGGCGGTTGACAGCCGGTGTTAAATCGCGCTGATTATCAAAACTGCGGATTTTTGATTCAAAATCGGCCAACACGTTGTGATGGGCACTCACTTCGAGCAGTGGCAACCCAACAAACAGCAAACCATTTCCATCGGTATCGGTAACAGCAACCCAGCGAACGTCGGTTTTGTTGCCATTTTCCTGCGGACGAACATACGGCCAGTACTGGTCGGCCACGGTTTGTTTGTACAATCCCACAAAAGCACCGGTTTTGCGGTCCCAGTAGTTTTCCTGCGGACCACGGCCAAGATAAGTGAACTGGTCGTATTTGCGTGGCATTTCGAGGTTCATCCCCATGCGAACAATTTCGGGCAGGTCGGCTTTGGCCATTTTAAAACGGTTGTCAACCAACACATCGCCTGAACCTAAAATTGTGTAAACCGATTGATAGGCAGCAATCACCTCGTTACTGTCGTTTACCAAATCGAACTTAAACACCACTTCGGCTGAATTTTTAGCTTTTTGCGCCACAGCAACACCGGCAACTTTTCGGGTTTCGCCGGCAGTACGCCAAACGCGGCTACGGCGGTGGAGACCGTTTCCAAAGTCGTTATCGGTGGGAGCGCGCCAGAAATTTGGCACCGGGCCGCTTTTCAACAATTCGGCATCGCCTTTTTTGAAGCTGGTCATCACACCGGCTTTTTTATCAAAAGCAACGGAAAATCCTTCCCCGTTGATGGTTACTGAATTTTCGCTGTCCTGAACATTCACGGCCGGGAATGCAGCTTTGTTTGCTAATGGAACAGCCACAAAAACAGGCAGCGCAAATTGTTCGGCAGCCAGTTCGGTCCCGGCTTCGAGCAAACTCCAGTTGTTTTTGAGTTTTGCTTTTACATTCAAAAAATATTCAACACCGGCAACCGGTTCAAATTGATTGTCGAACGAAACAACCAAAGTCTGTTCAGGCTCCAGGTTCACGTCGCTGAAAGTCCCGTTTTTCACCACTTGTCCGTCGCCCACAATTTCCCAGCTAAAATCAAAGGTTGAAAGGTTGAGGAAAGCATATTTGTTTTTGATTTCAATAGTACCTTTTTTCAGGTCAACCGGTTTGAAACCAATGTATTGGTACACCTTTTTTACTTCGAGCAGTTGTGGTTTCACCGAGCGGTCGGGGCTGACAAGACCGTTGCAGCAGAAGTTGCCATCACTCGGAACCGTGTCGGGGCCAAAATCGCCGCCATACCCCCAGAAAGTTTCACCCACCGAATCGGTTTTCAGCAAACCCTGGTCAACCCAGTCCCAGATAAAACCGCCTTGCAATGCCGGATATTTTTCGATTAATGTCCAGTAATCCTGTAAATTACCAACGCTGTTTCCCATGGCGTGTGCATATTCACACTGAATCAGCGGTCGGGCAGGTTTTGATTTGGCATATTCTTCCATGTGCCCCATTCGGGCATACATCGGGCAGAAAATATCGGTATTCGTATCAAGTCTTGCACCTTCGTACTGAACCGGGCGGGTCTTATCCACCGATTTCAGGTAATCGTAAGTTGCATGGAAATTCACACCGTTGCCGGCTTCGTTACCCAGCGACCAGATAATAACCGAGGGCTGGTTTTTGTCGCGTTCCCACATATTTTTAGTACGGTACAAATGCGCATCCATCCACGTAGAATCTTTGGCCAGCGACTCTTTTCCATAACCCATTCCGTGCGATTCGATATTGGCTTCATCAATCAGGTAAAGTCCGTATTTGTTACAGAGTTCGTACCATATTTCGGGCTCCGGATAATGCGACGTGCGAATGGCATTGAGGTTGTGCAATTTCATCAGTTTAATATCGAGCAGCATAGTTTCCTTGTCCTGATAATGCCCGGTCTTTTCGTTGTGTTCGTGAATATTGGCACCTTTCAGGTAAACATATTTTCCGTTGATAAGCAGGTTGCCGTTTTTAATTTCCGAAGTGCGGAAACCCACATCCTGACGGATTACTTCCACCACATTTTCGCCATTTTTCACTGTGATGATGAGTTCATAAAGATTCGGTATCTCAGCCGACCACTGTTTTACATTGGGCAAAGTGGCTTCAAAAACCACGTTGTTTTGTCCCGCATCAAGGTTTTTTGAAAAATTCTGAACAGCAGTTCCATTGTCGTTCAAAACAGCTTCCACCACCGCTGCTGATGTGTTTTCGCCATTATTTGCAACATCAATATTCAGCGAGAAAACACCATTTGTATAGGTTGAATCGAGACCTGCAACAACCCTGAAATCCTGCACCTGTTGTGGGGCGCGGGCCACCAGATAAATGTCGCGGGTGATTCCGCTCATCCGCCAGAAATCCTGGTCTTCGAGGTAAGAACCGTCGCACCAGCGGAAAATTTCGATGGCCAGCGAGTTTTCACCTTTTTTCAGGAATTGGGTGATGTTAAATTCAGCCGGAGTTTTGCTGTCTTCGCTGTAACCCACGTATTTTTCGTTCACCCAAACATTTACCATCGAACTGGCTGCGCCGATGTGAAGTACCACATCATTTCCCTTCCAGTTTTCAGGAATGGTGAAAGTACGTTTGTACGAACCCACCGGGTTGTAATGTTCCTGAATTTTAGGTGGAGTCCTTTTGTGTGGGAATTTAACATTCGTATAAATCGGGTAATCGAAGCCTTCAAGTTCCCAGTTGGCAGGTACTTTTATCTCTTTCCAGCCGCGAGTATCGAAATCGTCCATAAAAAACCAATAAGGTCTTTCCGAAGGATTTTGTGCCAGGTTAAATTTCCAAACTCCATTGAGCGACTGCAACAAAGGAGATTGCCATTTATCTCCGGTACGTGCCTGGTCGATGGTCGCATACGGAATAAAATGGGCGTGCGGTTCCATTTTGTTGACCTGGCAGATGGACTGGGTTTCCCACGGTGCGGGACTTGGTTCGGTAAAGGCCACTTTTGAGTAGTCTTTGTATTTACACGAAACCAGGGCAATAAACATTGCCACCAATAGTAAACAGTGATTTTTATTCATGGTTAAGATTGATTAATTATAACGCAATTGTTCGTATTTAAAGACGACAAAATTACGATTTATACCTATTCCGGAATGGATATAAATCATTCAAAAACAGGCGCAAATTTGCTTTTCAGAAAAGCAAACCAACTTTTTCCTTAACCAGTTCTTCATCGGGGTTCATATCGAAAAACAAGGCCGGTTTCAGGTAAAAAAGTTCATTTTCAGCTTTGAATTTTTGTTCGCCCCCACCGGTGATGTTCAGCATGATGATCGCATCTTTTTCAACTTTCGCGTTTTTGACTGCATCGATTAATGTTGCCGTTGCCACAGCCGCTGCGGGGTGAAGATCGTTACCTTCGGTTTCGAGAAAAAGTTGAGCGGCTGCCCGGGCCTGTTCGTTGGTGGCTAATAAAATATCACCTCCGGCATCATTCAGGGCATCGAAAAGTCCGCCAAAAATGGGGTACGGCGGTTTGCGGTTCGACAATACTTTGGCATCAATTTCTTCCACCTGCCGACGTGCCAGATTGTCGTCGAGCGGGATCATGACACGCGAACCTGCTTTCCAGGCATTATGAATGGGCACAAAAGGTATATTTTGTGAAACCATCAGCTTCATTTTCCGGTTACCAAAACGTCCGTCGGCCAATAAGCGCAAGTTGGCCTCCCAGGCTGCAATAGCGCCGGTTCCGCTTCCGATAGCCTGGAAATAATATTCAGGAATCTGCCCGATGGTGGTGGTTGCCGAAAGCATGGTGGTTCCCATTCCATCGCGGCGGGCCACATTTTTGGCACCTCCTTCGGCCATAAACCCCTCCATTCCGGCAATAATATTCGAAAGATGAATGGCATCGAAATAATCGCACCCGGCTTTGCAGCAAACAAGTTTTACACAATCATTTATTGGTGCATCAAACCAGAGTGCATCCAAATTGTCTTCAGGAACACAGAGCAGAAGCGGAATGTTATTATCGGAACAAACCTTGGCAAAAGCTCGGGCCGTGTTTCCGGCTGAAGCCACCACCAGTACTTTGTTCATATCGGGGGTCATTCTTCCGCAAACCGAGTAAGCTTCAGTTTCTTTAAATGAACAGGTTTTAAACCGTGCACCTTTTTCGGGCCACCAGCCACTGAACGTAATCCACAGATTTTCAAGTCCGAGCTCTTTAGCCAGCCCCTCACTTTTATAAGTCACCGGGGCCGACGAACCCTGCAACATGCGGTTTACCGGGAGCCAGTCGGCAAAGCGATAAATTCCCATTGATTCGGGACCAACTGTGAGTTGCTTTTTTTCGTAAATGGCGCGTACCAGTGTCGGGTCGGTTTCGCCCGGTGCATCGAGTGTCCAGCCTGCATCGGCAAATATGTTTCCGGTTTTCAGCGATTGTAACTGGTAGTTGGTTTTTACGAATTGACTGGTCATTTCCAAATTTGATTTTTACTTAATTTGCTGCAAATATAAACGTCTTTTTTATTCCGATTCTTTCAACACGTTTCTTCTTCTCCCCGAAAATTCGATCCACAGCATTATCAGTAAAAGTGTGCCCACGCAAATAATTGCCCGCACCGAATAAACCGTCGCCAGCAATCCTTTACTCGAAAGCAGTGAAAAAACGGGGGCAATCATCATTCCGGTCCAAACCAGAAAGGGTTCGGTATTTTCGCGGGTTTCAATCAGTCGTTTTACAACCGGAAAGTAAGCGATAACAAGAATTGTCTGAATCATAAAATTGGTAACCAGGTGATTTTGGGTGAATAGCCAGAAAACCACAATCATCCCCACGACCACGAGACAACCCAAATCGAAACGGGTGATTTTCGAGCTTTTTTCGCCCCAGATGGCGATGGCCACCGAAACAGTAACCACATAAATCACATCCACCGAATTCAGAATGTTATCGGTAAAACCATAATTTCCTTCTTTCAGATAAGTTATCAGGCTCATGGCTACAGCAATTGAAAACATCACCCACATAGCCAATGCCGGTTTAATCTCTTTTTTTAAAAGTTGCCTGATATAACTCACAGCCAATAAAATAGTTATCAAGCTGACAGAAATGATGGAAAAAGTCTTCATAAACGGAACCCTGTTTTCAGAATTTCTGGCAATATTAAACAAGATTCTGTTTAAAGGTTTTATCAAACGATGATAATGACTAAAAATGCAGACACTTTGAATAAATATTAATTTCGCGCTTTTCAAAAAGTATGGAACTCACTTTTTCGATGTGGCTGCTGGCTATTCTTTGTGCGGTGATGATTGGAATGGCAAAAACCGGCGTCAGTGGATTGGGGACACTGGTTGTTCCGCTCATGGCTTTCATTTTTGGCGGAATGCCTTCTTCGGGGCTTGTTTTGCCGATGCTGATCATGGCCGATGTATTTGGCGTTACTTATTACCATCGCAGTGCCAACTGGAAAACTGTCTTCAAAGTAATTCCCTGGGCTTTTGCCGGAATCATCGCGGGGCTGCTGGTTGGGAAAGGAATTTCGGCAACACAGTTTAAACATCTCATTGGTATCCTCGTTATCATCAGTCTTTTTGTGATGATCTGGCAGGAGATTGCCAAGAAAAGAAATGACGACATTGTTCCGCATAAACCGTGGTTTGCCATTCCGTTTGGCATTGCCGGCGGTTTCTCAACCATGATCGGCAACGCAGCCGGCCCGATTATGAGTGTGTATTTGCTTTCGATGAATTTGCAAAAGAAAGAGTTTATCGGCACGGCAGCCTGGTTCTTTTTTATTGTAAATGTTTTTAAACTGCCGCTGCAAATCTGGGGCTGGCACAACATCACCCTGAAAACACTGGGATTCAACCTTACATTGCTGCCTGCCATTGCATTAGGCGCATTCCTTGGAATAAAAATCACTAAACTGATTTCAGAAGACGGTTACCGCTGGTTTGTGGTGGTGGCTACCTTTCTATCAGCCATTGCTTTGTTCTTTTAGTATTCAGTTTTGGGGGAACAATCCTGTTTTTTTTTGAATCCTGTTTAAAGCGAAGTTCACAAAAAACTTTTTTTACATTTACAACACTAACTAAATCTGCATAAACCATGAACAAAAACGGGAGAAGAAGTTTCCTCACAAAATCGATGCTTGGCGGGCTCAGTCTTGCTTTTCTGGCCAAATCGAACGATGTGGCTGCCAGTGTTGAGTATGCCACACAAAAGGTATCACGGAATTCAAATCCTTCAGACCTGAAAATAACCGACCTGCGGGTGGCAAACACCACTGACGGGCCTATTCTGAAAATTTACACCAATCAGGATATTTACGGGCTGGGCGAAGTGCGCGACATTGCCGATCCGCGTTATGCACTTTTTCTGAAAAGCCGGATCCTGGGGCTGAATCCCTGCAACGTGGAGCAGATTTTTAAAATCATCAAACAATTCGGCGCTCACGGGCGACAAGGCGGTGGAGTATCTGGTATCGAAATGGCTCTCTGGGATTTAGCCGGAAAAGCCTACGGAGTTCCGGTGTACCAGTTGCTGGGAGGCAAATACCGCGAAAAAATAAGGTTGTATGCCGACACGCCCTCTTCAAAAGATCCTGCTGTTTATGCCGAACGGATGAAACGACGGATGGAACAGGGATTCACCTTTCTGAAAATGGATTTTGGCGTTGGCCTGATTAAAGATATTACCGGTGCGCTGATTGGCGAAAAATTCTGGAGTGGCCAAAGCGAGTGGGATGCCAGCAATCCCGGAAACCTGAGCAATACAAAACACCCGTTCACCAGCATTCAGATTACCGATCTCGGGCTCGAAAAATTAACCGATTATGTGCGCCAGGTGCGCGAAATTGTGGGCTACGAAATACCGCTTGCTGCCGACCATTTCGGTCATTTCGATACGAATACCGCCATCAGGCTGGGCAATGCACTCGAAAAATACCAGCTTGCCTGGCTCGAAGATATGGTTCCCTGGTTTTATACCGAAAAATGGAAGGAAATCTCACATGCCATCAACACGCCCACCCTCACTGGTGAAGATATTTTTGGCAAAGAGGCTTTTATTGATTTAATTGATAACCATGCTGTGGATATGATTCAGCCTGACCTGGCAACAGCAGGAGGCATTCTGGAAACCAAGAAAATCGGCGATTATGCCGAGGAAAAAGGCGTGCCGATGGCCATGCATTTTGCCGGAACACCGGTTTCGTTTATGGCCAACGTTCATTGTGCCGCGGCCACACAAAACTTTATTGCTTTGGAACATCATGACGTGGACACGCCCTATTGGGAGGATTATGTAACCGGCAAAAAACCACTATCAGATAAAGGTTTTGCCAGTGTGACCGACGCGCCGGGACTTGGAATCGACCTGAACGAAGAAGTGGTAAAAGAACATCTGAAACCCGGTGAAAAACTCTTTGCGCCCACTGAAGAATGGAATAACCGTAATTCGTGGGACCGGCAGTGGAGCTAATGGAAGATGAGTATATCAGAAAGTTAGAATACAGGAATTTCAGCTATTCGAAGATGATGAACACTCGTTTTTATAAATGGATATTGTATGCTGCACTACTATTCGTTTTACTTTTTTTAATCCTTTTGATTGCAGGGCAAAGTACTTTTTCAGGAGTGGCGCTTGTGCTGTTTTTTGTTTCGCTGGCATGGGGAGTGCGCGGAAAGGAAAACCTGAAAGGCTATTCTTATTCGCTCTGGATTTTTGCAGCCGTTACTGTTTCCTTGTATTTCCCGCAGTATTTTCTGGGTGTCGGCAATTTTCAGTTTAAAAAACTGATTATCCCGCTGTTGCAAATCATCATGTTTGGCATGGGTTCACAAATGGCACTCAGCGACCTGACCAACGTGATAAAAATGCCCAAAGGTGTGATTGCCGGAATTCTCTGCCAATACACCATCATGCCATTTCTGGGCATTACTATTGCCACAGTTTTCGGTTTTCCTCCCGAAATTGCTGCCGGTGTGATCTTAATCGGAAGTTCACCCAGCGGTTTGGCTTCCAATGTAATGTCATACATTGCACGTGCCAACCTGGCACTGTCGATTACCATTACAGCCATCACCACCCTCATCTCGCCGTTTATGACCCCCTTATTGATGAAGCTTTTGGCCGGAGAACTGGTGGAAGTAAATTTCTGGAATATGATGCTCGACATTTTCAACATGGTGATTCTTCCCATAGTTGCCGGGTTGATTTTTAACATTGCGGCATACCGCCATACACGAGGCCGTGCTATGATTCTTCAACTTTTGGCGTATTCAGCCATTATTATACTGAAAAACCTCATTTCATTGAATGCCGGAAAACTTTTCGGAGTTCAGTTAATTCACATGCTTGTCACCGATTTTTTGTGGTTTGCCATTCTTCCGGCATTGGCAGCTGCGGCATTCCGCTATTTTGCCAAGGGCGACAAAACACTGCTGGATAAAGGACTTTCTTTTATTTCGATGGCAGGAATTGCGGTTATCATTACCATCATCACAGCTGCCGGACGCGACAGCCTGCTCGATGTGGGGTTGTTGTTAATTGCAGCCTGTTTCATCCACAATACTTTTGGATATGGGCTTGGTTACTCGGTAGCCCGTTTTATTTTACGAATGCCCGAAAAAGACTGCCGGACCATTACCTTTGAAGTAGGGATGCAAAATGGCGGACTGGCTTCCGGACTGGCACTTCAAATGGGGAAAGTGGCTACCGTGGGACTGGCACCTGCCGTGTTTGGCCCGCTGATGAATATTACCGGCTCAACACTGGCTACCTGGTGGCGTAGCCGTAACCCATCGGAATAATTTTCTAAACCAAATAAAACAAAATAACATGAAAACGACCTTTTTATTAATGATTTTGATAGCAGCTTCCTGCATTGAATTGCAAGCTCAGATTGTGCCTACAGCCGAAAAAATTGAATATTTTTCATCGCAGTGGAAAGGCGAACGTGACAAATATGGCCGCCCGCTTGTTCCTGATGACCTGATGGACCGTCTTCTTAACCTCTCAATCGAAGAAGCCTGGGGTGTTTTGCGTAACGAGGGCTACAACTGCCAGTTTGAAGGTGGCTGGCAAATGCTGAACGACAAGCCTTTTGTGGGCCGTGCACTCACCGTGCAATACATGCCCACCCGCCCCGATATGGCCGAACCCATCAAAAAAACAGGCGAAGCAGAAAAGCGGATTGGCGCCACCAACTCCTGGCCCATCGATATGCTGAAAGAACGCGATGTTTATGTGGCCGATGGCTTTGGAAAAGTAATTGACGGAACTTTAATTGGCGATAACCTGGGAAATTCCATTTTTTCAAAATCAAAAACAGGTGTGGTTTTCGATGGCAGTGTTCGCGACATTGAAGGCTTGTCGAAAATTGAAGGATTTAATTGTTTTGTGCGCGGCTGGGATCCTTCGTTTATTCAGAATATGACTGTTACAGGAATCAACGTTCCAATCCGAATTGGAAGGGCAACTGTTCTGCCGGGCGATGTGGTGCTGGCAAAACGCGAGGGAGTGATTTTTGTTCCGGCACACCTGGTTGAAAAAGTGGTGCTAACCGGCGAGTTCATTGGTCTGCGCGACAAGTTCGGTCACGAAATGCTGCGGAAAGGAGTATATACGCCGGGACAGATTGACACGCAATGGACCGACGAAATCAAACAGGCTTTTCTGAAATGGCTCGATGAAAATCCCGGCGAACTGCCCATGTCGCGAAAAGAATTGGATGAATATATGAAAAACAGAACCTGGTAATTGAATTGTTGACCTGCTCCTATACAATGAAAAAAACCAACGCTGCCCGCCTGTTAGATGCCCAATCGGTGAATTACGAACTGACAGAATACGAAGTGGATGAAAGCGACCTGAGTGCGGTTTCACTGGCAAAAAAAATCGGGCAGGATGTGGAGCAGATTTTTAAAACCCTGGTTTTGCGGGGCGATAAAACCGGTGTTTTTGTTTGTGTGATTCCCGGAAATGCCGAAGTGGATTTGAAAAAGGCAGCCAAATTCTCGGGGAATAAAAACTGTGCGATGGTTCAGCAAAAAGAGCTGCTCCCGTTAACCGGTTACATCCGCGGAGGTTGCTCGCCCATCGGGATGAAAAAACAATTCCCCACATTCATCCACGAAACCTGTATTTTGTTCGATACCATTTTTGTGAGTGCCGGCCAGCGCGGTTTACAGTTCAAAATCAACCCCGATGATTTGATAAAAGTTACCGGTGCAGAGGTTTGTGATTTGGCGGAATAGTAAAATTTAAGAAATCTATTGAATCCCGTACAAAGGAATATTTGTCATCCAATCCTCTTGTTTATAAGGAAGCATTGAAGTACGAATCGCTTTCGAAGGCTGATACTTTTCATAAAATTGCCTGAAGCTTTTTGCTTTTGTATTTTCACCCGATTTCACTTCAATCGGAATAATATCTCCTTCATCCTGAACAACAAAATCAACTTCAGAAGTACTCCGCTCGTTTGTCCAGTAGCCAATAAAACGTTCACTTTTCAAACTGAGTTGCTGCATTACAAACTGTTCAGCCAGTGCACCTTTAAATTCTGTAAAAACTTTGTCACCTTCAATCAGTGTGTGTGCATTTAATCCCGCCATTGCTCCTAAAAGTCCGACATCATGCAAAAAGAGTTTATAAACAGATAAATCCTGATAGGCAATTAAAGGTAATCCTGGTTTCGAAACCCGATGACTTTTCAGCAGCAAACCACTATCGAGCAGCCATTGAATTGCCAGTTCAAAATCTTTTGCACGTGCTCCTTCCCTGATGACTCCAAAAACAAACTTTTTATTCTCCTTTGCCAATTGAGCCGGGATGCTTTGCCAAACCATCCTGATGCGCGGTACAATTTCAACGGGTGCATGTTTTGAGAAATCGCCTTCGTAGGAATGCAGAATCTGATTCTGGGTCTGCCTTACGAGTTGCCAGTTCCGTGTTTCTGCAAAAATTTTAACCACTTCGGGCATTCCTCCGGTAAATAAATAGTATTTCAGGTATTCTGAGAGTTTTGAATGAAATATTGGCAAAACGTCCCAATCCTGTTTTTCAATTGCATTTGCCAGACTTTCCTCGCCAAGTGCACTCAGAAATTCAGTAAATGACATGGGCCGGAGGTCAAGAAAATTTACTTTCCCGACAGGAAAAGAAATGTTACTGTGCAAACCCATTCCGAGTAACGAACCTGCTGCAACCACGTAATATTCCGGTGCATTTTCACTAAAATATTTCAAACAGGTTAATCCCTTTTCTGCTGCCTGAATTTCGTCTAAAACAATCAAAGTATCCTTCGCATCTATTGTGGTATTGCTAAAAATTGAAATGGTTGTAACGATTCTGGCGATATCAAAATCTGCCTGAAATAATCCCTGAAGCGATGGGGTTTCTTCGAAATTCACATACACAGTTTTATTAAATGCCGTCCTTCCGAACTCTTTCAGTAACCAGGTTTTCCCTGTTTGCCTGGCTCCTCTCAGAATCAGCGGCTTTCTGTATTCGCTGTTCTTCCATTTTAAGAGCGCATTTAAGCAATTCCGTATCATATATTACTGTATTTTAGGTAATTATTAACTATTTCAGATTATACTTCAAGGCAAAAATACACTTTTATCAACGAATAATTGCTATTTGACTACACTTTTATCAACGAATAATTGCTATTTGACTACACTTTTATCAACGAAAGTTATTTTAATAACTTTTGTTAACCAAAAATTGTCGCGAGCAAATCTGGCAGAATAGCAAAAAAAAAAGGATTCCATCTTTTTCTTCAAGATGGAATCCTTTAAAATCCCCTCATTTGGAGAGCTTGTTCAGAATATTCGAAAAGTTAGGGGAGGCTTCGTTACAACAAACCCCTGTTTTTCAGCAGCGGTTCAATTCCCGGTTCTTTGCCACGAAAATTGAGGTAGAGCTTCATCGGTTCGTCGGTGTTGCCACGTTCGAGAATATTTTTACGGAACGATTTTGCCACATCCTGGTTAAAAATATCGCCGGTTTCCCTGAAAGCATCAAAAGCATCGGCATCCAGCACTTCGGCCCACGTATAACTGTAATATCCGCTTGAATAGCCGCCCGGGAAAGCGTGCGCAAAATAGGTTGAACGGTAACGCGGAATGATTTCTGAAATCAAACCGATTTTGTCCATTGAGTTTTTCTCAAAGGCATTTACATCAATGTCGCCGGGAGTTTTTATGGTGTGGTAATCCATATCGAGGAAAGCGGCGGCAATAAACTCGGTGGTAACAAAACCCTGGTTGAATTTGCCGGCTTTTTCCATTTTGTCAATCAGTTCCTGCGGAATCACTTCGCCGGTTTGGTAATGTTTTGCATACATTTTCAGTACTTCAGGTTCAGCGGCCCAGTGCTCCATAATCTGCGACGGAAGTTCCACAAAATCGCGCGAAACGTTGGTTCCTGCTAAACTTTCGTAAGTACACTGCGAGAGCAGTCCGTGTAATCCGTGACCAAATTCGTGGAAGAAAGTTTCCACTTCGTCGTAGGTTAAAAGCGCAGGTTTGTCGCCAACCGGTTTCGAGAAATTGCAGGTAAGCGAAACAACCGGGCGTACATTTTTACCATCAGGCGAAGTATATTGTTCGCGGTAGTTGGTCATCCACGCACCGGCTTTTTTGGATTCACGCGGAAAAAAGTCGAGATAAATCACGCCAATCAGTGAACCATCGGCATCTTTTACTTCAAAAACCTGGCATTCAGGGTGGTACAGCGGCATATTTTCGAGTTGGGTGAAAGTAAGGCCGTACAATTTTCCGGCAACGGCAAAAGCGCCATCACGCACATTTTTCAGTTCGAAATAAGGGCGAAGCTGTTCTTCATCCAAATCATATTTTGCCTTGCGAACTTTTTCGGCATAATACCACCAATCCCAGCTTTCAATTTTAAAATTGCCACCTTCGGCATCCACCATTTTCTGCATGTCGGCCAGTTCTTCCTTGGCACGTTTGATGGCCGGATTCCAGACTTTCTGCAGCAGATTGTAAACATTTTCAGGGTTTTTGGCCATGGCGTCGTCGAGTACATAGGCCGACCAGCTGTCGTAACCCATGATGTTGGCTTTTTTCAAACGCAGGTTCACAAACTGGTTAATCAGTGCTTTGTTGTCGTTTTCGTTGTTGTTGTCACCACGGTTGTACATGGCTTTGTAAAGCTTTTCGCGCAAATCGCGTTTTTCTGAATAAGTTACAAACGGAATCCAGCTGGGTTTCTGCAAGGTGAAAACCCATTTTCCTTCCATCCCGGCAGCTTTTGCTTCTTCGGCAGCACTGGCAACCACCCCTTCGGGCAGTCCGGCAAGGTCTTCCTGTTTGTCGATAACCAGCTTAAAACCATTGGTTTCGGCCAGCAGGTTTTTATCAAATTTCAGTTCGAGCATGGCCAGCTCTTCATTTACTTTTTTCAGTTCTTCCTTCTTTTCAGGCGAAAGATTGGCACCACTTCTAACAAAACTTTTGTAGGTTTCTTCCAACAAACGGGCTTGTTCCGCATTCAGGTGCAGGCTGTCTTTCCGGTCGTAAACAGCTTTAATTTTGCCAAAAAGCGCTTCGTTGAGCATGATGGCATCATGGTGCTGCGACAATTTCGGGGCAATTTCCTCTGCGATTACATCAATCGAATCGTTTGTATTGGCCTCTTTTACATTAAAAAACACAACCGAAACCCTGGTCAGCAATTCGCCACTGCGTTCGAACGCCTCAATCGTATTGGCAAAATCGGGTGCAGCAGTATTCGAAACAATCTGTTCGATTTCTGCATTTTGCTGTTTCATCCCTTCTGTAAAAGCAGGCAGGTAATCCGCATTTTTAATTTTGTCAAATGGCGGAACCCCGTAGGGCGTTGTGTACGTTTCGAAAAATGGATTCATCACTTTTTCAGTTTTTTTTGATTGGCTGCACGAAAAAAGTACGGCAGTAATCGCTGTTAAATAAATCAGTTTTTTCACAGTGTATATTTTTTAAAATCAGGTTGCAAAACTAATTTTTTGAGATAAATAAATGCTGATTAATACGTGCTTTTTCAAGATGTTTTATCTGCGATTTTGTTTTGTTAAAAGTGAAAAAAATGCACCTCAGGTTTCACAAAAATCTTGTTACTTTTGGAATTCGTGAAAAGAATAAAACGAATAAACCAACTGGTCAAAGTCAAAACTTCAATGCCGGAAATTGATGAAAGAATCGCAAAACATAGAATGGAAGAGTGATTGGAGAGATGAATACCTGAAATGGATTTGCGGTTTTGCCAATGCCCAGGGCGGAAAACTATTTATTGGATTTGACGATGATGGGAATATGGCAGGAATCAGCAACGCAAAGGAGTTGCTTGAAACAATTCCAAATAAGATACTTGATATTCTTGGAATAATGCCGGTTGTAAACCTGTTTTCTAAAGAAGGGAAAGAATATATCGAAATTATTGTTGAACCTTATCCTTTTCCTGTGAATTATAAAGGACAATACTATTATCGCTCAGGCAGCACTAAGCAAGAACTTAAAGGCAATAATCTGAACAGTTTCTTGCTGGGTAAAGTAGGCAAACGATGGGATGGTGTTGAGATTCCGAATATTACATCTGCCGAGTTAAAAACAGATTCCCTTCAACGATTTCGGAACAGGGCATTAAAAAGCAAAAGGGTGGATGAAGATGTTTTAAATGATTCCGTTGATGTTTTGCTTGAGGATTTGCAATTAATCGAAAACGGGTTCCTGAAACGGGCAGCAATTCTTCTGTTTCACCCTAAACCTGAAAAATTTGTGTTGGGAGCTTATATTAAAATCGGCTTTTTCAAAACTGATGATGATTTGGTGTTTCAGGATGAAGTGCATGGCAGCCTGATGGAACAAATTGATAAAACTGAAGATTTATTGAAAACCAAATATTCTGTTTATACAATTGATTATGAAGGAATGGCACGGGTTGAGAAACCTCCGTTTCCTGAAAGAGCCATTCGTGAAGCACTTTTAAATGCGATTGCGCATAAAGATTATTCCGACCCAACTCCAATTCAAATCAGTGTTTATCCCGACCATATTATTTTCTGGAATCCGGGTCAATTACCTGAAAACTGGACAGTGGAAACCTTGAAAATCAAACATGCATCAAAACCTTTCAATCCGGCGATTGCCAACACGCTTTTCCGTTGTGGCGATATTGAGGCCTGGGGCCGCGGAACAATAAAAATGATAAACGAAGCTTTGCTGAATAAAAGTTTACCACCAGAGTTCAGCGCTTCTGCTACTGAATTTACCACTACATTTTACAAAGATGTTAAGACCTCCTTTTTAGCGAAAGGCATTAATCCCGATTTGGTTCCTATAATAGAATATGTAATTGAAAATGGACATATTACAAATTCGGTGGTGCAGAAAATCATGAATGTAAGCAAAAGGACTGCAAGCAGATATTTGAGTTTATTAGAAAATAATTATTTTCAGAAAATAGGAGAAACTGGTGTCGGTACTATCTATTGCTTTAGAGGCTCGTCATTCTATAATGAAAAAGGGGTCAAAAAGGGGTCAAAACAGATAGTTTAATGAATTTATATGAATCGTAATTTACTTATTAACAGTGTTTAATCTTTTCCTGAAAGGGGCCACAATGGGGTCAAATCGATTTTTGAGTGGGACACAAATGCGCCAATCACCCAAACTCCTTTTAAAACGTCTCACAAAGGGCTCAACCCAATTGATAATTGGGTCACAACGGGAGCAATTTGGTCACGATTCGACCAATAATCATTTCTAATATTCTTAAAATGTGAATTATACAAAATATTGAAAGAGGCCATAAAGGGGCCAAAAAGGGTGCAGCAAAAAAGAAAATTGAAAATTAAACATGTAAAAATAAATACTCGACCAATGAAAAACCTATTCTTAATTTTATTACTGACTATCAGTTATTCAGCTTTTTCACAATCACCCGAAAAACTCTGGTACAACCAACCAGCCCAACATTTCGAGGAAACGCTGGTTTTGGGCAACGGAACTGCCGGGGCTTCGGTTTTTGGCGGTGTTGAATCCGACAAAATCTTTCTGAACGACATCACACTGTGGTCGGGCGGGCCGGTTGACCCGTATATGAACCCGGAGGCGTATAAAAATATTCCGGCTATCCGCGAGGCGCTGGCCAACGAAGACTACCAGCTTGCCGACCAGTTGCAGAAAAAAGTGCAGGGCAAATTCTCCGAATCGTATGCACCACTGGGGAATATGTACCTCCATTTTCCCCATTCCGGAGAAGCAAAAAATTACTACCGCGAACTCGATATTTCGCAGGCAGTTTCGAAAGTTACCTACGAAATTGACGGCGTAAAATACACCCGGGAATATTTTCTTTCGAACCCCGACAAGGTTTTTGTCATTAAACTCATCGCCGGTGAAAAAGGGAAACTCGATTTCGAACTGAAATTTGACAGCCAGTTGAAATACAAAATCACCACTGCCGGAAACGAGCTGAAAGCAAGCGGTTTTGTTCCGGTGAAAGCATTGCCCAATTATGTTGGCAACCAAAAAGATGCGGTTGTTTTCGACGAAACAAAAGGAACCCGCTTCGCCTCGTTTTTTACTATAAAAAACAGCGGCGGCGAGGTGGCAAAAACCGACAGTTCGCTGGTGGTGAAAGACGCAACCGAAGCAGTTGTGCTGGTTTCCATCGCCACCAGTTTTAACGGTTTCGACAAAGACCCGGCAACACAGGGAAAAGATTATTTAGGAATTGCAGAAAATCAGCTAAAAAATGCCTCTTCAAAATCTTTTGAAGCATTAAAAAAAGCACACATTGCCGACTACCAGCATTTCTACAAACGCGTTGAACTCAACCTGGGCACAACCACTGCACCCAACCTGCCCACCGACGAACGGTTAAAACGTTACGCAGAAGGCAAAGAAGATAAAAACCTGGAGATTCTTTATTTTCAATACGGAAGATATTTGCTGATTGCCAGCTCGCGTACTCCGGGCGTTCCGGCCAACCTGCAAGGGTTGTGGAACCCTTACATGCGCCCGCCGTGGAGCAGCAACTACACCATTAACATCAACGCCGAGGAAAATTACTGGGGCGCCGAAACCACCAATCTTTCGGAAATGCACAATTCGCTGCTCACTTTTGTAAACAACCTTTCGAAAACCGGGGAAGTTACAGCAAAAACATTTCTGGGCGTTCAGAAAGGCTGGGCTGCCTGTCATAATTCCGATATCTGGGCCATGAGCAACCCGGTTGGCAATTTTGGCAACGGCGACCCGGTTTGGGCCAACTGGTACATGGGCGGCACCTGGCTGAGCACCCACATCTGGGAACATTATATTTTCACCCAAAACAAAGAATGGCTGAAAAACGAAGGCTACCCGGTTTTGAAAGGCGCTGCTGAATTTTGTCTTGGCTGGCTCGTGGAGGACAAAAATGGTAACCTGATTACTTCGCCCTCCACGTCGCCCGAAAACAATTATGTAACCGACAAAGGTTACCGCGGAGCCACTTTGTATGGTGGAACCGCCGATTTGGCCATGATTCGTGCCTGTTTCGAAAATACAATCGACGCTGCCAAAGCTTTGAATACCGATGCAGCGCTGGTGAAAGAGCTTGAAACGGCGCTTGCCAGATTATATCCTTTCAAAGTGGGAAAAAACGGGAATTTGCAGGAGTGGTACCACGACTGGGAAGATGCCGACCCGAAACACAGGCACCAGTCGCATTTGTTTGGTTTGCACCCGGGCCACCAGATTACACCGCTGAAAACGCCCGAACTGGCCGCCGCCTGCCGGAAAACGCTTGAAATAAAAGGTGACGAAACAACAGGCTGGTCAAAAGGCTGGCGTATCAATCTGTGGGCCAGGCTGCTGGATGGCAACCGTGCTTATAAAATGATTCGTGAGTTGCTGCGATATGTGGAACCCGACGGAATGAGGAAAACCAATTATGGCGGAGGTGGCGGAACTTACCCGAACCTTTTTGATGCACACCCGCCATTCCAGATTGACGGAAATTTTGGTGGCTCGGCTGCTTTTGCCGAAATGCTGGTACAGTCATCCGAAAATGAAATTACGCTGATGCCCGCGCTGCCCGATGCCTGGCAGGAAGGTTCGGTAAAAGGACTTTGCGCCCGTGGCGGTTTCGAGGTTTCGATGGAGTGGAAAGACGGAAAAATCACAAAAGCCAGCATTCTGAGCAAAGCCGGAAACCCTTGCAAAGTAATTTATGCCGGAAAAACTTATGATTTGAAAATCGGAAAAGGGAAATCGGCTGAGGTGAAATTGTAATGCAGAATTACAAAATCATGACAAATCAATCGCGCCGCAAATTTATTGGTACTGCAACTGCCGCAGGACTGGCCTCCTGTTTTCTTTCTGCTTCTGAATCTTCTGCAAATTCATTTCAGGCTGCAAAAAGATTAAAAAACGGGGCAGTCATTCTTTTCCAGGGCGATTCGATAACCGACGGTAATCGGGGACGAAACGAAGACCCGAACCACATTATGGGCCACGGCTATGCTTTCAGTATTGCAAGCCGCATTGGCGCTGATTTTCCGGAAAAAAACTACAAATTCTACAACCGCGGAATCAGTGGCAATAAAGTAACTGATTTGGCAAGTCGCTGGCAATCGGATACACTTGATTTGAAACCCGATGTTTTGAGTATGCTGGTGGGGGTTAACGATGCGGCCTCGGTGGTTACTGATTGGAAACCGGTTGTTTCGGTCGAAAAATACGGGGAAACCTACGAAGCCCTGCTTGAACAAACCAAAGCTGTTTTCCCTGATATTCTTTTTGTTTTGTGCGAACCTTTTATTCTGAAAGTTGGGAAAGTAGCCGAAAACTGGGATATTTATCATGCTGACATTGACCAGCGGCAGGCTGTGGTGAAAAAACTTGCAACAAAATTCAATGCTGTATTCGTTGCTTCACAGGAAGTTTTTAACAAAGCCTGCGAAAAAGCGGCCGCTGAATACTGGATGTGGGACGGCATTCACCCCACGGTAGCCGGTCACGAACTGCTGGCACGCGAATGGCTGAAACAGGTGGAAAAACGTATTTCGTTTTAAAATCTCGGGACTAATTATTAAAATCGAAAACCATAAACTAACAAAAATGAAACGTACTTTATTAAAACTGTTATTCATGACAGCAACTGTTTTGCTTATTTCGTGCGGACCTCAAAAAACAGAATGGTCGGTACTATCACCCTCGGGCAACCTGAAATTTACTGTGAAACAAACCGAAACCCAATCGTTGGTGTACAACGTTTCGATGCTAAAAAACGGGGCAGAAAAATTGGTGATTGCTAACTCTCCGCTGGGTCTGCAACGTGGCGATGCTTCATTCAATGAAAACCTGAAATTTACCGGAATGGAACCTGCCGGAAACATCGACGAATCATTTACATTGCCCACCGGAAAACGGAAAATTGTTACTTACAAAGCCAGTGAAATGTCACTAACCTTTGAAAACGAAACCGGTCAGAAAATACAGGTTATTGCGCGTGCTTCGGATGATGGCGTGGCTTTCCGCTACCGTTTTCCGGAAACTGATAACAACCCGTTCAGCATCGAAAACGAACTGACCGGTTTTGCCGTTGCCGGCGAAGGAAAAACCTGGATTCAGCCTTACGATAAAGTAACCACTTATTCACCCGGCTACGAAAGATATTTCGAGAATGGAATTCCCATTGGCACAAAAGCACCCGGCGAAGAGGGCTGGTGTTTCCCGGCACTTTTTGAAACCGCCAATGGCTGGCTGCTGATTACGGAAGCAGCGCTCGATTCAACGTGGTTTGGTGCGCATTTGCAACCCGAAGCTCCCGGCGGACTTTACACCATCAGGATGCCCGAAAAAGAGGAGGCCAGAAATACCTGCACCCAGGTTCCGCATTCAGTTTTGCCATGGTCTTCGCCGTGGCGCGTGATTCAGGTAGCCGAAAACCTGGCTGGTATTGTGGAATCTGATCTGGTGGTTTCGCTGAATCCGGCTTCCAAAATTCAGGATGAATCGTGGATTCAACCGGGCCGTGCGTCGTGGAGCTGGTGGAGCGATTGGCCAAGTCCGAAAAATTACCACTCGTTGGTGAAGTTTGTGGACATGGCGGCCGAAATGGGCTGGGAATATTCGTTGGTGGATGCCAACTGGGATTTGATGACCGGCGGAAACGTGGAACAACTGACAAAATATGCCGCTGCAAAAAATGTGGGAATCCTGATGTGGTACAACTCGGGTGGCCCGCACAACGAGGTTACCGAACGCCCGCGCGACATTATGAGCGACCCTGTAAAACGAAAGGAAGAATTTCAGAAGTTGGCTTCGTGGGGTGTGAAAGGTGTGAAAGTTGACTTTTTCCAAAGCGACAAACCCGCCATCATCAAACAATATTTTGACATTCTGAAAGATGCGGCTGACAACAAAATAATGGTGAATTTTCATGGCTGCACAATGCCCCGCGGCTGGAACCGCACCTGGCCCAACCTGGTTTCGATGGAAGCCGTGCGTGGCGCCGAATCGTATGCTTTCGACGAAAAATACCCGGAAATGGCCAAATGGCACAATACAATTTTACCATTTACAAGAAATGTAGTCGGTTCGATGGATTACACACCGGTAGCTTTTTCAAACCAGCGTTATCCGCACATCACCACTTTGGGGCACGAACTGGCGCTTTCTGTAGTTTTCGAATCGGGAATCCAACATTTTGCAAGCGACTGTGAGTCTTATCTTTCGCTGCCCGATGCACCCAAAAACTTCCTGAAAACTGTTCCGGCGGCCTGGGACGAAACCATTTTGCTGGCCGGTTATCCCGGAAAAGATTGCGTGATTGCCCGCAAATCGGGCGATATCTGGTACCTCGGCGGAATCAACGGAACCGGCGAAAAACAGGCGTGGGAAATCGACCTTTCCCGATTACCGCAAAAAGAATGGGCAGCCACTTTGATTACCGATGGTGCAACTGAAAAAGAGTTCAACGTTTCTGAAATCAGCCTGACAAAAGGTGAAAAACTAAAGGTGGAAGTTCTGCCTTACGGTGGTTTTGTGGCTACCCTGAAATAAGTTTTTACTTTGGATTTGTGTCAGATTTTGGTTAATCTTACTTTGGATTTGTGCAGAATATTTGAATTTTTACTTTGGATTTATGTAAATATTTCGAAATTTTTACTTTGGATTTGTGCAGAATAGTATATTTTTGCACTGTAAATCAATAATTAACGCATGTTTCAGCGAAATGCCATCAATGTTCTTCGCGAATGGGCCCGGAAAGAGAACCGGAAACCATTGGTTATCCGCGGTGCACGGCAGGTTGGAAAGACTTCGCTGGTTCAGGAATTTGGAAAAGAATTTGACCTTTTTTTACACCTGAACCTCGACAAAAAAGCCGATGCTTTCTTTTTTGAGAAAGAGTTGCAGGTGAAGGAAATCTTTGATTCAATTTTAGTATCAAAACGACTAACAAAGCCACAGGGAAAGGTTTTGCTATTTATCGACGAAATTCAGACATCGCCGGTGGCCATTAAACTGCTCCGCTATTTCTTCGAGGAAATGCCCGAATTGTATGTAATTGCGGCCGGTTCGCTGCTTGAAACACTGTTGAATAAAAAAATATCTTTCCCGGTTGGAAGGGTGGAATACCTGGCGCTGCGCCCCTGTACTTTTTCCGAATTTCTGGGTGCTATGGGAGAACTGCCGTTGCTGGAAAAGCTAAACGAAGCAGCAGTAAATGAATTGATGCACAACAGGATGATTGAACTTTTCAAGCTGTTTACTTTAATTGGCGGAATGCCCGAAGTGATTGAAAATTATGCCCAGCACAAAGACATCGTTGCCCTTGGCGAAGTATATGAAACCCTGCTCACCGGTTACCGCGACGATGTGGAAAAATATGCCCCGAAAGATGCATTGATAAACCCAATCAGACAAATTATTAAAAGCGGCTGGGAGTTTGCCGGACAACGCATTACTTTCGAAAGGTTTGCCCACTCGAAGTACAAAAGCCGCGAAATGGCAGAATCGTTGCGGGTGCTTGAAAAAGCGCTGTTGCTCGAACTCGTTTATCCCACGGTGGAAACCAAACTGCCCATTACAAAAGACCTGAAAAAGAAACCAAAACTGATTTGGTTTGATACCGGCCTGGTGAATTACGCCTCCGGAATTCAGCATGATATTTTCAACCACGAAAATATTTCGGATAGCTGGCGGGGTAAAGTAGCCGAACACATTGTAGCACAGGAGATACTCGGAGCATCATTCAGGTTTCTTGAAGAAAGACATTTTTGGGTACGCGAAGCAAAAAATTCGCAGGCTGAACTGGATTTCCTCATAAATTCGGCTGAATTTGGCCTGATTCCGGTTGAGGTAAAATCGGGCGATAATTCGAAACTGAAATCGCTCCACCTTTTTATGGAAAATTCGTCTGCCAAAATTGCCGTCAGGTTCTGGAACAATTTCGAACGAACAGACACCATTGAACTGCCTAACGGGAAAAGCTATCAATTATTAAGTCTGCCGTTTTACTACGCGGGGTTTATTGAAAAAGCGGTTAAAAAACGGTTACAAAACATCTAAACTAACTGACCATGAAAAATTTCCTGATTGTATTTTTTCTGATAATTTCCCTCGATGCCCTTTCGCAAACCAACCTTCAGTTTGAAGAACCCGTAAAACAGCGCCTTTTTGTGCTGACCGACATCACCAACGAACCCGACGACCAGGAATCGCTGGTACGGCTGCTGGTGTATGCCAACGAGTACGACCTTGAGGGAATTGTTGCAACTACATCAACCCACCTGCGGAGCCAAACCCGCAAAGACAAGATAGAGGGAATTATCCGCAACTATGGAAAAGTAAAACCAAACCTCGACAAACATGCAGCGGGATACCCGCCGATGGAGTATTTGTTAAGTATTACTTCGGAACATCTTCCGCTTTATAGTATGGAGGGTGTTGGTGAAGGAAAAGATTCGCCGGGTTCGGAATTATTGATTAAAGCCGTTGACAAAGCCGACGACCGTCCGCTATGGGTATCGGTTTGGGGCGGTGCCAACTGTCTGGCCCAGGCGCTCTGGAAAGTAAAGGCAACCCGCAACGAATCGGAAATCCAAAAATTTGTATCTAAACTGAAAGTCTATTCCATTTCCGACCAGGATTTTGCCGGAAAATGGATTCGCGACAATTTTCCGGAGCTGTTTTATATTGTTGACCCATCAGCCGGCGATTCGTGGTTGGAATATTACAAAGCCACCTGGACCGGCATTTCGGGCGATATTCATTACAACAATGGCTCAGGCTTTTTCAGCGAATTGGTTGACAATCCCTGGCTGGCGGCCAATATCCGCGAAAACCACGGCCCGCTTGCGGCTGATTATATTCCGTTTGCCTATATCATGGAGGGCGATACACCTTCATTTTTCGGATTAATCAACAACGGCCTGGGCTGGTATATTTCGCCAGCTTATGGCGGCTGGGGCGGACGGTACGAGTTTTATCGCTCATATGCCGAAAAAGGGAAAATCTGGACAAGTTCGGTGAATACGCAGGACGAAATTATTCTGCCTGATGGCAGAAAGGTTGCATCGAACCAGGCCACGGTCTGGCGCTGGCGCGAAGCTTATCAGCATGACTTTGCTGCCCGCATGGACTGGAATGTTGCCGGCGATTTCAAAAATGCCAACCACAATCCGGTAATTTCTCTGAATGGAAATTCAGGCAAAGCAGTAGCTTCAGCAAGGGTTAAGCCCGGCGAAAAAGTGGTGCTTTCGGCCAAAGGCAGCAGCGACCCGGATGGCGACAAACTGGCTTTTCGTTGGTTTGTATATCGCGAAGCCGGTTCGGGAGGAAATGTAAAAATTGAACACCCCGATTCAGAAGAAATCAGTTTTACCATGCCCGAACTGGGTGTTGGTCAAACATTACACATCATTCTTGAGGTTAAAGACACAGGAATTCCTGCTCTTTTTTCATACCGGAGGATTATTTTAAAAAACCAATAAATCATATTTTTAGCATATCGAATAAACCAAAAACTAAATCTGATAATGAACAGAATTAAATTACTGTTGCCCCTTTTTGCTATTTTTTTCGTGCATTGCATCGCGGTTAATGCACAGGTAGCCCGGCCCGGGTACAATACCGGAAAAGGATTTTTTGTGCTCGACGGAAAATTGTACGATGCGAGTGGCGCCGAATTTATACCGATGGGTGCAAATACTGCGGTTTTCTGGCAGTCGGAAGCCAACGCCATGAAATCTTTCCCCGACATGAAAAAAGCCGGGGCCAACTGTGCCCGAATCGTTTCAGTTACCAGCGATGCCAGCAATTCATGGTCGTGGCAAAGCAATTTCACCAGGCAAAAAGCCTGCGTGAAAGCCTGTGTGGATAATAAGCTTATACCCATTCTTGAATTCCATGATGTTACCTGTGGCAATGGCTACGAAACCGATGCAGAAAACAAAAACCTGAAACGGGTGGTTGACTACTGGTGCTCTGCTAACCTTGTTCAGCTTTGCAAAGATTACGAAAAATACCTGATAGTAAACGTTGCCAACGAGTGGGGGCCAACCAATTCGCTGTACCGCGATGGGTATAAAAAGGCAATTACAGCCATGCGAACTGCCGGGATTAAAAACACGATTCTGATTGATGCAGGAGGTTGTGGACAAAACCCAACAACTTTAATCAACTACGCGCAGGAACTTCTCGATTTCGACCCTGAAAAAAACATCCTTTTTTCCATCCATTTTTATGGACTGTGGATGACAAAAGAAAGCAACAAACAAGTTTGGCAATATTATGTGGAAGATTATCTGCAGAAGTTTAAAGATAAAAAAATACCTGTGATTGTGGGGGAATTTGGATGGACCGGCGCGCCTGACAATTTTACCTTATACGACCCGAAAAAAATCATATCCGAATGTAATCTGCAAGGAATTGGATGGCTGTTCTGGGCCTGGAACAGCAACCCCAACGAAACTTATTACGACATAGTTGCCAACTATTCAAAAGGTTATACATCTGATGCCGACCTCACCGAACACGGGAAATACATCGTTCAGCAATTTAAGGATAACGCAAAGGAAGCAGTTTCATTTTTGGCCACATCTTCTTCAACCATTGAATTAAACCAGGAATCCGCAATTAAAATATTTCCGAATCCAATGTTTTCCAATGTTTTAAATGTTGAATACCAAAATATTGAAAGCAATTCGATTCGGCAGGTTCAGCTAAAAAATATTTTCGGAAGCACAGTAAAAAATATTGAAGTCAATCACATACTGCCGGAACAACTGGTTTTTGACCAGGTTGCTGCAGGCACCTATTTTCTTCATTTCAAAGGAGATGCGGTTAATTATTCAACGCGCCTGGTTATCGCCAATTAAACAATTTCAACGTAAAAATATATAGCAACAGAAATATTTCAGTGAGATAAAATCCAATTCGATAATTTTGTGGGTTTGTAACTCCGGCATTATCGGGCAGTTTGAACAATTATTCAGTAACCGGCATCAGAAACATTAAAATTTGACCTAAATAAACCAGCTACCGTATAAAATCAAAAACGCATGAATAAATACAACAGTGTCCTTTTTTTGCTTCTTACAACGCTTTCTTTTTCAGCTTTTTCAGCCGAAAAATTCAGGGTGGTTATCTTAACCGACCAAACCCACGACGACGGGAATTCGCTCATCCGCTACCTGTATTATTCGCATTTGTTTGATACAGAAGCCATCATCGTTACCCCGCAGTTGCCCGATTACACGTTTAACGATCCGGGGCCGTGGAAAAAAGCACAGGGCATCATCGAAGCCTACAAAAAAGAATATGACCAGTTGAAAAAACACCAAAGCGACCTGATTACTCCCGCCCAGCTTCAGGCGGTAACGAAAAAAGGGCGTGGCGCTTTACCCATTATCTGGCTCACCAATGCCCGGAAATTCAATGCCGAAATTGCCGGTCGCAAAGTGGAAACATCGTGGGGAGAAATCAAATTCGAAGATTGGATTGGCGAAGGACTGAACCCCAACGGCGAACCCAAAGATTCAGAAGGAAGCGAGTTTTTGCAACAGGTTTTTGCGAAAGACGACGACCGCCCGATTTACGTCCAGGCCTGGGGAGGCCCCATCACGCTGGTGCAGGCGCTTTATCGCTTCAAACAAAAAAACGGCGAAGAAAAATTCAGGAAACTGATGGCCAAACTGCACATTTTCGGGATTCTCCTTCAGGATATTACATTCGATTTCCTGATTAACCTGGATGATGTGAAAGCGCATGGTTGCCTGAATATGGGCGACACAAAATCAACTTACAACGGAGAACGTTTCTATCCAGGCTGGCTTTTGCTGGATGAAGGCCATTTCTGGAAATACATAGGTGTGATGAAACAGCAGGAAGTGAACGGCTACGGGCCAATGTCGGCTATTTACGACCACGGCGGAGAAGGCGACACCCCGGCATTTTTGTACCTGATTAGCGCTTCGCTTGGATTGAATGATCCAACTGACCCCACGCAGGGTAGCTGGGGAACGATGTTCAAAAAGATGGAGGGCCCATTCCCCGACCAATACTATTCAACCTGCAAAGTGGACGTAAACGAACTGCTTCGCTGGGTCCCCGATGCCAAAAACAGCTTTCTGAACCGGCTGCAATGGTCGGTAAAACCGACACAGGAAGTGAACCACGAACCGGTTGCCTCAATTGGGAATGACAGCAGTAACAAGATCATCAGGATGAAAGTGAAACCCGGAAACACAATCAGGCTCGATGCTTCGAAATCGGCTGACCCCGATGGAAACCAGCTTTCGTACAACTGGTTTTTCTACAAAAATGCGAGTTCTTATCCCGGAACTGTTTTGCCTGCAGTTGCGAAAAACGCTTTGCTCAACCTGAAAGTTCCCGAAGATTTGGGCGACAATGAAATTCACCTCGTTTTGGAAGTCCGCGACAATGGAACGCCTTCGCTGGTGAGCTACCGGCGCGTAATTCTGAGTCACAAATAAATCAACCTATAAAATAACTGCACATGAAAATCAATGTTCTGATATCATTTATTATTCTTTTTACAGGAATAAACGCATTTGCCAAAATACAACCCACCAGTCTTACCTGTGAATACTTAACAAATCCGGCGGTGGTCGATGTTTTGCAACCCCGGCTGGCATGGATCAACAAAGCCGGTGAAAATGAACGCGGCCAGTTGCAAACTGCTTATCAAATCAGGGTGGCAACTTCAAAAGAAAAACTTGAAAGACCCGATTTGTGGGACAGCGGAAAAACTGAAAGTGCCGGATCGAACCGGGTTGAATATGCCGGAAAAACGTTGCAATCGCGCGCCGAATGCTGGTGGCAGGTGCGGGTCTGGGATAAAAGCGGAAAAGTTTCAGGGTGGAGCGAACCTGCTTTCTGGCGCATGGGAATCCTGAATCAAAATGAATGGAAAGCCCAATGGATTGGCGCTCCCTGGGAAGGCGAGGAACACCTGAAACGCCCGGATTATCCGGGGCAGAAATTTGATGATTTTGGCCCGGCAGCACCACTCCTGCGAAAAACATTCACCGTTGAAAAACAGGTAAAAAACGCTGTGGCATTTGTTACAGGGTTGGGTTATTTCGAGTTTTATGTAAACGGGCAAAAGGCCGGAAACGATGTACTGGTCCCCAACATCACCAACTACGGCAGGCGCCCGCTGCTGGGTGAAATGTCGATTAATGTGGAAGATAATTTTGCCGGGTATAAAGTGATGTACCTGGCATACGATGTGACTTCGTTACTCATAAAAGGTGAAAACGCGGTTGGCGCTATTTTGGGCAATGGCTTTTACAATCCACGCATATTTTGGTGCGAAGGTTACGGAACACCGCGTTTTATCGGGCAGTTGCACATTACTTACACCGATGGTTCAGAACAAATTGTGGTCAGCGACGAAACCTGGAAGGCAGCCAAAAGCCCCATCCTGAAAAACATGGTTTATTATGGCGAAACGTATGACGCGCGCCTCGGGCAACCCGGCTGGTGCAAACCCGGGTTCGATGCAAAAAACTGGGAAAATGTGGCCATCCGGAAAGCGCCGTTTGGCAAACTGACTGCTCACACCGCGCCAACCGACAAAGTGATGGAACAACTTCAACCCATAAAAATTGAAAAACTCGAAAATGGCAACTGGTTTGTTGGTTTTGGCAGGGAGATTTCGGGCTGGGTGCGGTTGAAAAATTTAAAGGCTCCGGCTGGCCACAAAATTGATATTTCGTTCAACAGCAATCTGTATTCGGGCGACAACACTTACATCTGCAACGGGAGTGGCGACGAAAATTATGCACCACGATTTAACTGGTTTGTTTTCAGTGGCGTTGAAATTAAAAACTGGCCTGGCGAACTTAAGCCAGAAAATATTGTGGCTGAATTTGTTTACACCGACGTTCCTGAATCGGCCGGATTTGAAACATCGAACCCGCTTTTCGGTCAAATCAACAACATCTGGAAACAGAGCCAGAAAGACAACATGCACGGCGGGCTGGCCAGCGATTGTCCGCACCGCGAGCGTAACGGATACACCGGCGACGGGCAGGTGGCGTGTGTTACCGTACTCCACAATTTCGACGCAAAAGCCTTTTATCAGAAGTGGATAACCGACATGCGCGAAGCCCAAAACCCCGAAACCGGCTATGTCCCGAACGGGGCGCCCTGGCAACCGGGTTGTGGCTGTGGCGTGGCCTGGGGCGCGGCAATTTGTATTATGCCCTGGGAGTTTTACCTTCATACGGGTTCGAAAGACATGTTAGCCGATAATTTTGAAGCCATGAAAGCCTACATTGGCTACATGCAAACCTGGGTTGATGCCGATGGAATTATGCACTCGAAACGTACCGGCAACGATGGCAAAGTGTTGAAATGGTTTAACCTCGGCGACTGGGTGGCACCCGGAAACCTGCCCCCCGACGAAATGGTGCACACTTTCTATTTCTGGCGTTGTGCCGATTTCACCGCAAAAACAGCCCAGGCGCTTGGCAATACTTCTGAAGCAGAAAAATATACAGCACTGGCAGAGAAAACAAGACAAGCTTTTTGGAAAAGATTTTATGATGAAAAAAACGGAACTTACGGAAAAGCCGGTGGAAATATTTTTGCGTTGAAAATGGGGGTCCCGGTCAGCCAGTACCAGCGGGTGATTGCAGCATTGAAAGCTGACATTGCTGCTAACAAAGGTCACCTTGACACAGGAATTTTTGGTACACAGTTTTTCTTTGAAGTGCTTACCGAAAACGGTTTGCATGAGTTGGCTTATGAAGCCATGAACAAACGTGACGAACCCGGATACGGCCGCTGGCTCGAACTGGGCTCAACCACCACCCGCGAACAATGGAGCGAGGAAGGCTCGCACAATCACCCCATGTTTGGCGGCGGGCTGGTCTGGTATTACCGCCAACTGGCCGGAATGAACACCGATGAAGAAAATCCGGGGTACCGGCACATTATTTTCAAACCACAACCTGTTGGCGATATCCGGTTCGCTAAATATTACAATGAAACCGTTTACGGGAAAGCCGGTGTTGAGTGGACTTCAGAAAACGATGAATTTTCGATGAAAATAACCGTTCCGGTGGGATGCAAAGCCACAGTTTATGTTCCGCTGATGAGCGGAGAAAAAGTAAAAGTAAATGGAAAACCGGCAGAAAAATCAAAGGAAATTGAGTTGCTGAAAGACAAAAATGGGTACAGATTACTGAAAACAGGTAGTGGTATTTATAAGTTTCAATCGTTATAATTGATTGTTACGGTACGAAAAAACGGAAAAATTGCGAATCTTACGGTACGAAAAAACGGAATTGCTTGATTTAATATACTCTTATTCAGTCTTTTATTTTGACAACAAAAATTATCCAAATTCTTCAAAAAGTATTGGTAACAAAATTGAGCCTCATATAAATTGATTTACTGCTTTTTTTGATTTGTATTTTATATCCGACAGGTTTGTTGAAATAAAAATAATTATAGGTGTCTGGTAAACTTAGATGAGATTCCTCGCTTTGCTCGGAATGACAAGGCCTTTGACGTGTTTGCTGTTGTCATTCTGAGCGAAATGAAATGAAGCCCCGCCTGACCGGACGGGCAGGGAAAGAATCTCATCCTTAAAAATATTTTTACCGGACAACAATGAAAAATAATCTACTTTTAACCGTTTTTTCCAAATAAAAAATTTACAGTTAAACAGCGTGAAAACGATTATCCGCAAAGCCACCCGCGACGATTTAAAATTTCTTGAAAAACTGGAAACCACCTGCTTCCCGAAATTTCAGCAAAATAATAGCCGCTCCATCCGTAACAGCATTACAAGTGAATTTCAGAAAGTGCTGATTGCCGAAATCAAAGAAGGCAAAACCCACAAACCGGCAGGTTCGGCCACCCTTTTTATGTACGCGCGTTCTATCCGTATTTTTTCGATTGCCGTGTTGCCCGAAATGCAGGGAAAAGGTATCGGGAAAAAACTGCTGGATTACGCAATCAACCTTGCACGGACCGGAAAATTTAACCAGATAACACTGGAAGTACGTAAATCGGAAACCAGTGTGGTGGAGTTGTACAAAAAGGCAGGGTTTGTAATTACAGCCGAACTCATTGATTATTATAAAGAGGGGGAGAACGGGTACCGGATGGTGCTGAAATTAGTCGAAAAGACTGACAAACAAAGTCTTTCCAACATCATCGTGGTTCGCAACCCCAAAACCTGGACAATGCCCATTGAGGGAGTAAAAGTGGTTTCGTCGCGCACGTATGTAACCAACGAAACTTACCAGGCATTGAAAAATGTACGGATTTTCAACCTGAGTAATTCGTACCAGTACCAGAAAATGGGGTACTACGTTTCGCTGCTGGCTGCTGCCCGCGACCACCGCGTGATTCCAAACATCACTTCGCTCCACGATTTCAGCAGCCTTTCGCTCATCCGCTCGCTTTCGGGTTATATCGACGAGGATATTCAGCACAGCCTGAAAGATGTACAGACCAACAAACTGAGTATTTTTATTTATTTCAGCAAATCGGTGGAGCCGCAGTTCAGGCAACTGGCGCAAAAACTGTATCACTTTTTTGAAGCGCCGCTTTTGCAAATCGATTTTGCAAAATCAGATAAGTGGCTGATCCAGAAAGTAATTCCGTTGAGTATGAAAAAAGTGAACCCTGAACACCAGGAGAAAATTCAGGAATTTGCACGCGACTATTTTGCCAAAAAGCGTTTCAACCGGCCACGCTTTAAAAATTATAAATACGACCTGGCCATTCTTGTTAACCCGAAAGAGCCCAATCCGCCCTCGTGCCCCGTGGCCTTGCAGCGTTTTAAAAAAGCCGCCGAAAAAGCAGGTTTTTACACCGAATTTATTACCAAAGAGGATTTTAACCAGCTCACCGAGTTCGATGCGCTTTTTATCCGCGAAACCACCAATGTTAACAACCACACTTATCAGTTTTCGCGGGCTGCCTATGCCGAAGGACTTGTGGTGATCGACGACCCGTGGTCGATTTTGCGCTGCTCCAACAAAATTTTTCAGAACGAACTGTTGAAACAAAACAGGATAAAAACCCCTGCCACTGTGGTGCTTTCGAAAATCAACTACCACAGCGAACAAAAGATTGATTTAAAATTTCCGTTGGTGCTGAAGCAACCCGACAGTGCTTTTTCGCTGGGGGTTGAAAAAGTGAATAACAAAGAGGAACTCGATGCAGCGTTGAAACGGCTTTTCGAGGTTTCGGACCTGGTGATTGCGCAGGAATTTATGCCCTCGGAATTCGACTGGCGCATCGGTGTGCTGGATGAAGCGCCACTTTTTGCCTGCAAATATTACATGGCCAGCAACCACTGGCAGGTGTACAACTGGAAAACCGAAAGCAAATTCAAGGAAGGGAATTCGGATACGCTGCTGGTGGAAGACGTACCGGAAGCCGTGCTGAAAACCGCCATTAAAGCGGCTTCGCTCATTGGCGACGGGCTTTACGGCATCGACCTGAAAATGGTCAACGGCGAGGTGTATGTAATCGAAATCAACGACAATCCCAACATCGACTCCGATATTGAAGACCTGGTTCTGAAAGACAAACTCTACGACAAAATCATCCGCTCGATTTTTAACCGCATCGAACTGAACCGGAACATTGCCAAATATGTAACAGGGTAATTTTGAATTTTCGAAACAACGAAAAATATCTCTAAATCCGGAATGAATTTATACCAATAATTGGTAACTTTGAATGCGAAAAATTTAGGCTATGAACAGGAATACATCAATTTCATTAGGAACCTATTTTGATAATTTCATTCAAAATAAAATCTCCGCTGGACGATTTAAAAATGCGAGTGAAGTTGTAAGGGCTGGTTTGAGACTTCTGGAAGAAGAAGAAAACAGGATTATGGTTTTAAAGGCGGCAATTAATGAAGGGATACAAAGTGGAACGGCAATTGATTTTGATTCTGAAAAGCATTTGGAAGAACTGAAAGCGAAAAAGAATCAGAATGGTAAAGTATAGATTTACGAATAAGGCTATCAATGATTTAGACGAAATATGGAATTACACTTCCATTAAATGGTCTGAAATTCAAGCTGATACTTACTATCGCCTGCTTGTTGATAGCTGCCGCAAGATTGCCGGAAAGTCAGTTTTATCTAAGAAGTATCCCATAATTAGAGATGACCTATTCGGATTAAGAGCGGGTCATCACATTATTTTTTATCGAAGACTTGAAAATGAAGATATTGAAATCGTGAGAATTCTTCATGAACAAATGGATTTGAAAAACAGAATTAAGGACAAATAAATATTCCTATTTTCCAAACTGTGAATAAAAGCGCTCTTCGATTTAAACTACTTCAATTCACCCTGAAAAACTTCGATTCCAGCGGTTTTAGCTGGTTTGTTCCACCGGCAACTTCGTTACCCAGCACATCGGTTTCTGTAATTTTCAGCGCTTTGCCGGTTAACCCGTTTTGCAAATCAAATGAAGCCGTTTGACCAGCCGTTTCGCGAACGTGAAGCTGAATAAACGTGCCATCTTCAGAAGGCATTGCCGAAACCAAAACGATGTTTCCGGGCCAGCCGGTGATGATGGATTTCTCCGTTTCGCCACCACCGCTGCCACCACCGGGAATTACCCGTGAAAGCATCGGCACATTGATTTCGCGGCCAAAACGGTCGGCAGCCTGTTGCGAATTTACCGGTTGACTGCCAATCACATAACTCCACTCAAATCCACCATGTATTTCGGCGTTGAAGTTGGTAACCCAGTAGTTGTTCATCGGCCAGCCGTAAATATGCGTGGTTGCCGGTGTTGCACCCGCTTTGTAACGCCCCGTGTTGATGCCGCCAAACTGCATCAGCGGCGTTTCCTTTGAAGCCAAAAGAATCTGGCCATCGGCACCCGACAAGCGTGCGTAGTTCTGCACGGTATTCCAGTCGTTGGACGAGCCTGGAATCTGGTCAACTCCGGCCCTGATTTCGCCACCCTGCACATCAAAAGCGAGTTGCCCGTTTTCGAGTGCAAAAGGCAGGGCAATATAAATTCCTTCGGGGTCAATCACCATTTTTTTATCGATGTGGTACGCCAGTTCAATCCGTTTGGTGGTGTTGAAAAGCCGGATTTCAAAAGTCAGGTATCCATCCTCCAAAGCAGCGGGTGTTTTCCCTTTAAACCGGAGTGTATTCCAGACCGGTCCGGCTGTGTATCCTTCAAAACTTACTTCAGTCAGGGGTTCGCGTTGGTAGTTATCCAGTTTTTTCGATTCCATCTGCGAGCGGTTGCCCAGCGTTTCGTAAATAAACTGGCCCATTTTCCATTCGGCATCCGGGTCAACCAGTTCTTTTTTCAATTCTTTGTCAAAAATACCGGTAATCACACCTTTTGCTTTGTCCACTTCCAACCGGTACCACTGGTTTTCAAACGTTTTGGGTTCTCCGGCTGGCAGTTCTGATTGAACGGGGACATCATCTTCGGGAATAATCCTGTATTTTTTAAAACCAAATGCCGGAACATCGTTTACCCAAATAGCCCAGTAGGCACCGTCGGAGAAACGCTCCATCACCTGGGCTGTGGCCGGGTCACCATTCTCAGAAACAATGCTGAAACGGCTGTCGCGCGGAATAATCTGGTGGTCGATATAAACCCTGAAAAGCCCGCTGCGGTTCCAGTTGAGCGTGTTGTACACCACCAGCGACGGGTATTTGTCTTTCTGAACAAAACCCTGCAGCAAACCCATTGCTTCCTCGCCCAGCATTTTTGTGCGCCGTCCGGCTTCCCAGGCATACGATTCTTTCAGGGCACGCTGTTCCATTGTGTTTTTATGGAAAGGTTCGCGCACACTGCCGTGGTAGCCCACCGTATGTTCGGTGTAAAACAACAGGGCGCTGTTGGCTGCATCAATCCGGTCAACAATTTTCTCCGGTATTTTTGCCCCTTGCATGGCCGCCATCGAAAGCGCAGCAGCGTTGGCAATCAGGTCGGTTTGAGCAGTTCTCACCGCCGAGACTTCGCGTGCTGACGCGCCAAAACCATCGGTCCACCAGTCGGGCCAGGCACCCCTGATTACCTGGAATTCAGCCCCGTGTTTTGCCTCCATCTCTTCAAAAAAGCTGGTGGCTGTGGCGGTTTGCAATTTTGGCCAGGTGTATTTTTCGTTCCATTTTTTTATCATGTCCGAAGCCAACGTGGAAGGTGGCGCATT
>JAJUGS010000164.1 GCA_029265875.1 Prolixibacteraceae bacterium | reverse complement strand
GGATTCAAATGGAGAAGATATGCCTAAAATTATGGAGTGGATTAACAGCGGCGCCATCGGGACTTTGAAAGAAGTGCACAACTGGTCGTTCCGCCCGGTGTGGCCGCAGTACGCCAAAATACCCACCGACAAACCCAAAATCCCCGAAGGTTTTGAATGGGATTTGTGGCTAGGCCCCGAAGCTGTTCGTCCGTATCATCCTCATTATACCAATATGGTTTTCCGTGGCTGGTACGACTTTGGCGGCGGCTCAATGGCCGACATGGGGCACTACAGTTTGTGGACCGTTTTCGAAGCCCTGAAACTGGGAAGGCCAACCATCATTGAACCGAATTTCAGTAGTGTGTGCGATATTGACGACAAAGGTGCGGCATTCAAAATCCGTAACGATTTCAGTTTTCCGTTTGCTTCCACTGTTCGGTTTAAATATCCGGCTGTTGAAGGGCGGCCGGCAATTGATTTGGTTTGGTACGATGGCGGGATGCGGCCACCGGTGCTGAAAGAATTTTACGAACAGGGTGTTGATTTTCCGTCGGAAGGGATGATGTTCGTAGGCGACAAGGATATTATCCTCACCCGTGGTTTCCATGCTGAAAATCCGTATTTATTGTCGAAAGGCGTGAAGGAAACCCAGGAAGTTTCGGCGGCTGCCGGAGCGGTAAAAATACCCGGAATCAAAAGGTTTATCGATGGTGTGAAAGCCGGAAAACAAATTGATGGCGGCTTCCGTCAGGCCTGGCCGATAACCGAAGCCGTGAACCTGTATGCAGCTGCGCTCCGTTCGGGCAAAATGCTGAAATACGATGCCGATGCAATGAAAATCACCAACGACCAGAAAGCAAACGAATACCTGAAAAGGAATTACCGCAAAGGCTGGAGTTTGGATGAGATTTAGTTTTGAGTTCAAAGTTCCGGGTTCCGTGTTACAGGTTTCAGGTCCAGGTTTGAGATTGGCAAGTATTGAATCTGAATAACTTTGGTTCCGAAGTTTCGGAATTTCCTCAAGACTGAAGATTCAGGGACCAAAGAACAGCAGTTTGAATAGCTGGAATACGCACTCAAAACCCCGAAGGAGTTAAATTTGAATAACCCCGGTCCCGATAGCTAAAGGAATAAACCGGGGACTAACGAAACAAAAACAACCGGCCCGTAGTTTGAAACACCGGCAATTGCACTCAAAACTCCGAAGGAGTTTGATTTTAATAACCCCGGGTTTCAACCCGGGGATGAAACAGATGAGGCAAAACGGCGCATCCGGTTGGCAGATTGAAAAGGGAAATTACCATGCGCCGTAAAACTGAAACTTTCATAAAAGATAGGACATATATGGGAACTTATTTTTAAACCAATAACTTATGAAGACAAACAGAAGAAACTTTATCAAAACATCGGGCTTTGCGCTCGGTTCTGTAGCACTGGCAAGCCAGTTGCCACTCGGTTTTGCTGGTTGTGCAAAACCAGTTGCACCTGCAAAACCCGATTTCGGATTCCAAACCTGGACCATCCGCGAAAAACTGGTAGCCGATTTTCCGGGAACACTCAAAGAGATGGCCACAATGGGTTACACGCAGGTTGAAATGTGTTCACCACTGGGGTACAAAGATGCCGGGTTTGGTCCGCTGAACAGCATGACCGGCACCGAAATGAAAAAAATTATCGATGATTCGGGACTAACCTGTGTCAGTTCTCACTACAACATGGGTGAACTTCGCGACAGCCTGGAAAACCGCATTGAATGGGCAACCCAACTCGGTATGAAACAAATGATCTGTTCCAGTTTCTGGCTGCCCGAAGGAACCCTGGACGATTATTTAAAAGCTTGCGACGAACTCAATATCATTGCAGAAAAAACAAAGGCAGCCGGCATTCAAATGGGATTTCACAATCACAATATGGAATTCGAAAAGCGGGACGGGAAACTGATTTACGATGCATTAATGGAGCGGCTTGATCCCGGTTTGGTGAAAATGCAGTTCCAGGTGGCTGTTATCGATATTGGCTACAAGGCAGCCGATTACTTCAGAAAATATCCGGGCAGGTTTATTTCGGCTCATCTGGCCGACTGGTCTGAAACCGAAAAGAAACAGGTTCCAATCGGGCAGGGCGTTGTTGACTGGAAAGACTTATTTGAAGCTGCAAAAGTGGGTGGCGTTCAGAATTTCTTCGTTGAAATGGACCCCGAAACTTTTAAACCAAGTATCGATTATTTGCTGAAATTATAAGCAAAAGGCGGTTTCTGACCGCCTTTTTTCATGCTAAAATTGTATTTTTCAAACCAAAAATCATCCATGACCAAAGCAAGCTTTCTGGCATTCGACCTTGGCGCGTCAAGCGGACGTGCCATTCTTGGAAAACTACACGATAAAAAACTGGAGTTAATTGAAGTTCATCGTTTTAAAAACCAGATGACCCGTATTCACGGGCATTATTTCTGGAATATTTACAGCCTGTTCGACGAACTGAAGACGGGTTTGAAAAAGTGTATTTCAGAATTTGGGATTCAACCCGATTCGATTGGAATCGATACCTGGGGAGTTGATTACGCCGTGGTTTCTGAAAATGGTCAGTTCACAGCACTGCCTTTTGCCTATCGCGACCACCGGACCGACAGTGCTATGGACGAGTTTTTTCAATTGTTATCCAAAGAAGAAACATACCAGTTAACTGGCATTCAGTTTATGCAGTTTAATACACTTTTTCAGTTGTATTCATCCGTACGCGACAAATCGCAGGGCATCGAATCGGCCCGGAGTTTTCTGTTTATGCCCGATGCGCTCGGCTATCTGTTTACCGGGAAAAAATACACCGAATATACCATTGCCAGCACTTCGCAGTTACTGAAGCCGGGAAAAGCTGAATGGGAGGAGACACTTTTCAAAGCCGCCGGAATTCCTTTCAGCCTTGCCGGAGAAATCATACTGCCCGGAACTGTTACCGGTGAAATTCTTGCTGAAGTACAGGAAGAAACCGGCAGCAAAGCTATACCGTGTGTTGCGGTGGCAGGTCACGATACGGCTTCGGCCATTGCATCGGTACCGGCAAAAGAGGGAAACTGGGCTTACCTGAGTTCGGGAACCTGGTCATTGCTGGGCATCGAAAGCCCGGTGCCGCTGGTTTCGGAACAAACACTTGCCATGAATTTTACCAACGAGGGTGGAGTGGAAGGTACCACCCGCTTTCTGAAAAATATTATGGGAATGTGGCTGATTCAGGAATGTAAAAGAGTGTGGGACACAAAAAGCACGATGGGCTGGCACGAAATTGTGGCACTGAGTAACCATGCAAAACCCTTTATAAGCCTTATCAATCCTGATGATGCCTCGTTTCTGAACCCTGGTGATATGCCCCAAGCGGTACAGGAGTATTGCGCAAGAACCAACCAGCCGGTACCGCAAACCAAAGGCGAAATTGCCCGCTGTATTTACGACAGCCTGGTGCTGAAATACAAGTACACACTCCGGCAAATTGAAACGGTTACTGGTAAAAAAATCGAAAGACTGCACATTATCGGCGGTGGCGCTCACAACTCGATGATGAACCAGCTGACCGCAGATGCAACGGGAATTGAAGTGCTGGCAGGGCCAACAGAAGCCACTGCCACCGGAAACATCCTGTTGCAGGCAAAGGCGCTCGGGAAGGTAAATTCGCTGGCGGAGATGCGTGAGATTGTAAGTAATTCTTTCGAAGTTATCAGGTTCAAACCTTCGCCAAAACTTAACTGGGAAGAAGCTTTTGAAAGATTTGAAAAACTTCAGTAAACCATTTTTCTGAATAACAACTAAACCAATATGAAGCCAATAATTTTAGCCATACTGTTCTTCGTTTCAGGGCCGATTTTTGCAGTAAAAAGTATTCCTGCCGAAGAAATAAATCCGGATCTTTTGAAAAAATTCTGGGACGCGCGGTGGATTGCATATCCCGATGACAGCGGGCTTGAATATGGTGTCTATCATTTCAGAAAATCGTTTGAATTGGAAAAAGTGCCACAGAATTTTGTCATTCATGTTTCGGCCGATAACCGTTACCGGCTATTTGTAAACGGAACACCGGTTTGTTTTGGTCCTGCCCGTGGCGATCTGATGCACTGGAATTTTGAAAGCATTGATATTGCAGGATATCTAAAGCCGGGCCCAAATACCATTGCTGCAGTTGTGTGGAATTTTGCCGGGTTAAAACCCTGGGCGCAAATTTCGTTGAGGACTGCCTTTATTTTGCAGGGAAATTCAGAAACAGAAGAAGTTGTAAATACTGGCAACACCTGGAAAGTAACTAAAAATTTAGCCTATTCACCCGCCGATGCCAGTCGTGAAAGAACAGGCGGCAGTTTTATTGTAGTGGGGCCGTGCGATGCCGTGAATGGTGAATTGTACCCGTGGGGCTGGGAAAAAACTGAGTTTGACGATACTGGTTGGAAGAAGCCAAAATTACTGGAACCGGGCCGGGTTAAAACAGCCGGTACAGGGATTGAATGGGGATTGCAGCTGCGGTCAATTCCGTTGATGGAAGCCCGGAAACAACAATTTACATCCGTAAGGATAGCTGAGAATATAAAAGTTAGTCCAATTTTCCTGAAGGGTAATGAAAAGCTTGTGATTCCGGCTGATAAAAAGGTTAAAATACTTTTTGACCAGGGAGAACTGACCACGGCCTACCCTGAGATCAATATTTCGGGAGGTAAAAATGCAGCAGTTGAATTAAAATATGCCGAAGCACTGTTTGATAGTCAGGGAGCGAAAGGAAACCGGAACGAGGTGGAAGGTAAGCAAATGCGGGGTTATATCGACTTTTTTTATCCCGATGGAGGTGAAAACCGCTTATTCCGCCCGCTTTGGCTGCGCACGTGGCGTTATCTCGAGTTAACGATTACAACCGGCAACGAGCCGTTAATCATTAATAGTTTTGAAAGTGAATTTACCGGATATCCATTTGTTGAAAATGCTGCTTTTATAAGTAGTGACAGTGAATTGGAAAAAATCTGGCAGGTGGGTTGGCACACCGCACGGTTGTGTGCAGGTGAAACGTATTATGATTGTCCGTATTACGAACAGATGCAATATGTAGGTGATACCCGCATCCAGGCATTGATTTCGCTATATGTCTCGGGCGATGACAGGCTGATGCGCCATGCAATTCAGATGTTTGACGAATCAAGATTCAGCGAAGGATTGACCATGAGCCGTTATCCTTCGTCTATGCCACAGGTAATTCCACCCTATTCATTGTTTTGGATCGATATGGTTTACGACTACTGGATGCACCGGGATGATCCTGAATTTGTCAGTTCGTTTTTAAATGGGATGGAAAATGTGCTGGCTTTTTTTATCAATCGGATTGACAAAGAAACCGGGTTGCTGGGATACACAGGTTATTGGAATTTTGTTGACTGGCCCGATGACTGGCCCTGGAACGAAGCGGAACAGGTTGGCGGAGTGCCGGAAGGGGGAGTCGAAGGAAAATCGGCCATCCTGAGTTTGCAACTCGCTTATTCTGCGCGTCATGCAGCCGCAATTTTCAATTGGAACGGAAATAAAACAAAAGCAGATTACTACAATAAAATTGCGGATGAAATCATTAAATCGGTGAAACTACATTGCTGGGACAGCGATAGAAAATATTTTGCCGATTCTCCGGTGAAAAAGGATTACAGTATGCATACGCAAATTTTTGCAGTGCTTACCGGTGCTGTTGATCAGAAAGAAATGAAAGAGTTTGTTTTGCGCTTTGAATCGGATAAGAGCCTGATACAGCCAACCATGTATTTCAGGTTTTATCTTACGCAAGCAATGAAAACTGCCGGTTTGGCCGATAAATATCTGGAAACGCTGGATTTGTGGCGTGAAATGCTGAAGCAGGGACTGACAACTTTTGCCGAAAGGCCCGATCCGACCCGTTCCGATTGCCATGCCTGGAGTGCCAGCCCCAATTACGATTTTCTGGCCACTATTGCCGGAATTGAACCTGCATCGCCCGGTTTTAAAACCGTTAAAATAGAACCTCATTTAGGAGCACTAAAAAGTGTGAAAGGAAAAGTTCCACACCCGACCGGTGATATTTTGGTTGAATTTGAAAAAACAAACTCGGGAATCAAGGGGTACGTTTCGCTTCCGGCAGGATTGACAGGTCAATTTGTACAGGGTGAAAATGTAATTCGCTTGAAAGCCGGGGAAAATACGATTTCAGTAAACCCGAAAGAATGAGAGAAAATGAGTAAGATAAAGTGTTAAGTAGAGATTGTTAATAATTTATTGTGAATGGTCAAGAGCGATGGAGATAAATTGAAATGGACTGAAACAGAAGAAATTTTGTCATTCGGGCATTAAAGCATTCCTGCATTCACGCCTTATTGCAACTGTAAATCACGGCAAAAAAGTGCATGGCACTGCCTGCCAAAACAAAAAGGTGCCAGATTCCATGTGCATATTTCAGGTTGCGCCACATGTAAAATATCACACCCACTGAATAAAACAAACCACCGGCAACCAAAAACACGGTGCTGATTAAAGGCAGATTTTTAAACATCGGACCGGCAGCCACTACAAACAACCAACCCATTCCCAGGTACAGCGCCACCATCAGTTTACGAAACCGGGTCAGATAAATCGACCGGATGATGATTCCAGACAAGGCAATACCCCAGATAATGTAAAACAAGACCCACCCGAAATTCCCCCGCATTACAGTGAGTAAAAATGGCGTGTAAGTACCTGCAATTAGCATGAAAATGGCGGCATGATCAAATCGCGCAAACAGGTTTTTCAGCTTTTCCTTTGTGAAACTATGGTACAAAGTTGAGCATAAATAAAGTAAAACCATCGAACTGCCATAAATACTGTAACTTACCAAGTGCCAGGTGTCACCCTTTTTCAGGGCAAACATCACCAATGTAATAAGTGCAGCAATGCTTAACAGGGTTCCGATTCCATGGGTGATACTGTTAAAAACTTCTTCCCCGACAGTTAGTTCCCGGCGAACCGACACCTGACTTCTTTTATCCATCGTCTCTTTTTTATCAGTTTGCCCGACAAAACTACAAAAAAACAAACCCACATTTTTTCCTAAAACCGCCACTAAAATAAAAAACCAGGTTAACGTGTTGTAATTTTGCATGTTAACCCGGTTTAAGAAATTGTTATTTAGAAAATAAAATACTATAACCTGTTTCCTCAATTCCTCAATTCCTCAATTCCTCATTAACTCATTAACTCATTCACTCATTCACTCACTCACTCATTCACTCATTCACTCACTCACTCATTCACTCACTCACCTGATTACATTGGCCCGATCAGTTCGATAAACGTTCCATCGGGATCCTGAATAAGTATAAAAGACCTGCCGTCTTCCAGTTTCGATGGTTTGCCACTCAGAATTTTGATATTGTTTTTTTCGATGCGCTGCATAATGGGTTCCAAATGATTTACCAATATGGTAATATACTGCATCCCAGTGTCTTCATCGAGATAAGCTGGTTTTTTATGGCCTGGCTTGGTCCCGAAACTCATCAGTTTCCATTCGTTGGCCTGTGGACTGTCTTCAAGTTTCAACACGGTAACATCAATTTTTTTACCGTAGGTAAGCCCGAGTTCTTTGGCTTTTTTGGCATCAACCGAGAATGCCCCGGTTTTTTTCATCCCGATTATATTTGTGTAAAAGTCAACCGATTTTTCCAGGTCTGTTACCACGGAGCCCACAAAAATGGTTGGGTTGCTGAATTCGCTTTTGGTTGGCTGGCTTTGTGCTGAAATACAGAAGACTACAAAAACAAGCATCAATGCTGGAAACATTTTTTTCATAGTAATTCAAATTTTAGTTGATTCAGGTTAAAAGTAAAAAATATTGGCGGAAATAAATAGCTGAAATACCGGGGAAACCGTTTTTTGCCATAGCTTTACAAAAAAAAAGATGTCACTGCCACAAATCAGCAATCAGAACGTTTCGGTTTATCTTGATCAGGCCGAGGTTGTAACAGAAACTGCCGAACAGATCATGAAAGATTTTGGCATGTTCGGTGTTGAAATCACCTTCTCGGGTAATACAGCCGATGCCTATCACGAATTACACGCGCAACTGGTGGATCAGATTACCGTGTTGATGGCCCGGAATTATGATCTGTTGCTTTCGGTGCTTTACCAGGTTGACATCAGTAACCGCGAAATTGACCGCACCGCGCGTGAACTTCCGCAATATTCTCATGTTGAGGTAATTGCCCACCAGGTGATTGTCCGCGATCTGAAAAAGGTGTTATTGCGCCGCTACTTTAAAACGCATCAATAATAAATCTTTCTTAAAACTTTCAAACAAGGTGTCTGTTCTATGCAGTAATCTGATTTTTAGCCGATTTTTGCATTTTGTTAAAATAATGAACAGAAAACTGAAACGTATTATGGTTACACTTCTGGTTGTTGCAGTGTTTTTGGTGGTGGGTGTGAATTTTTTCACACGTTTGCCCCGCTTTGGTAAATTGCCCGATGGGGAACGATACGCGAGGATTGAAAAATCGCCAAATTACAGAAACGGGGCTTTTCAGAACTTAAATCCTACCCAACAGATTACTGCCGATGGTGGTTTTCTGAAAATGATGAACGATTTCAGAAAAGCAAAAAACCGAAGACCAAAATCCGCTATTCCTTCAGTTAAAACCAATTTGAAAAATCTGCCCGTTAATCAAAATCTATTGGTCTGGTTTGGTCATTCCTCCTATTTTTTGCAAATCGACGGGAAGAAATTTCTGGTTGACCCGGTTTTTTGTGGGCATGCATCTCCCTTTCCGTTTATGATTAAATCTTTTAAGGGAAGTGATATTTATAAGCCGGATGACATGCCGTTCATTGATTATCTTGTAATTACCCACGATCATTGGGACCATTTGGATTACAAAACGGTAAAGGCGTTAAACGGGAAAACGGGAAAAGTGATTACCGGATTGGGTGTTGGAGCACACCTTGAAAGATGGGGATTTGAACCGGGGAAAATATTTGAAGGAGATTGGGGCGACAGTTACCAATTGACAGAAAACATAAAGATTTTTGTAACCCCGGCACGACATTTTTCAGGCCGCGGAACAAAACCCAATCAAACTCTCTGGGCTTCTTTTGTTGTTGAAACTTCTGCAATCAGAATTTTTATTGGGGGTGATGGAGGTTACGACAATCATTTTGCTGAGTTAGGCAAGAAATTCGGTGGGTTCGATCTTGCCATTCTTGAAAATGGTCAGTACAACGAAAGCTGGAAGTTTATTCACATGCTGCCGCCACAGGTTTTACAGGCAGGACGTGATCTGAATGCCAAACGGATTATGCCTGTTCATTCCATGAAATTTGCTTTGGCCAATCATACCTGGGATGCTCCATTAAAAACAGTTTCGGAACTTAACAAAAGTGAGGGGTTGTCGCTGGTGACGCCGAGAATCGGGGAAGTGGTTTCTCTTTCCGATACAACACAATTATTTGATGAATGGTGGAATAATGTAAATTCACTACTGAACGAGTAAAAAAATAAAAGATGGGGTTACTCCCCGAAGGTTTGCCCCATGTTGTAAGTTTGTTTTGCGAAAAAACCACAACAGTGTAAAAATACAGCAATAAAATTTATCGGACAGCCAAACCTTTGGGCTTACGTTTAAAGAGCCACCACTGATTGATTCCACAACCATCCGCCTGTTCAGCAACCGGCTGAAGGGGGTTGGGCGCAACCCGAAGAATGACGGCAAAAAGAGTGGGGGGACTGAAAGT
>JAJUGS010000221.1 GCA_029265875.1 Prolixibacteraceae bacterium | reverse complement strand
TCAATTCGTAACGGTTCGTTGTCGATGACCGACTTTTCAAATTTGCCATTTTTGTATTTGTACATGATTACCGAAGGTAACACGCTGCGGTCGGTCATCATAATTTCGGCAGTTCCGTCCTTATCGAAATCGCCCACTAAGCACGAAGTCTGTTGTTTTCCGCCGCTCGTTGGAGGGATTTCGCCAGTTTTTGTGCTCAGGTGCTTCCAGCTAAATTCTTCTTTCACCGCATCGTTTCGCCAAACGTGCAGAAATTTATAGTGGTCCCAGGCAATGCTTACCATGTCGAGGTCGCCATCGCTGTCGAGGTCGAAAAGCTGGCAGCCCAAATGGCTTTCGCGGCCTTTGTCGGGCGAGAGGGTTGTAAAGTTTCCTTTGCCGTCATTTTCAAAAATCAGTCGGCGGTAGTCGGTGCCTTTGTGTTCGCAGGTAACTAAGTCCATGTCGCCATCCTTGTCCAAATCGGCAGCATCGAGGTTGTTCACCGACCAGGTGGTAATGAGCGCTTTGCGGGTCCATTCCGTATTTGAAAGATTTTCAGAATTGGTATAAACAAACACGCTGGCTTCGGCCTCCAGGCCGGGATACATTTCTTCGGAAACTATGATTTCAGCTTTACCATCGCCGTTGATATCGGCCACTTCGAAGCGGTCGGCGGCTTTTACGGTTTTTCCTACTGAATGCTTTTTCCAAACAGAGGCTATATTTCCGGGGTTTTCGTGCCAGTTTACCAGCGTTGGAACCTCTTTTTGCCCGGCCACAATGTCGCCACAGGCAATGTCGATATCGCCATCGCCATCAATATCACCAATTCCGATGCCTTCGTCGGAGTCGGTTGGTATGATTTTAAAGAACGTCCAGTTGGCAGCGATTTCAGGCTTTTCGGGAATGGTGCAGGCATGAATACCGCCTTCAACCGCAAAAATCAACTGCTTTTTTGTGCCTTCGAGCAATTGCACCTGCCTGAATCCCTGACTGTTGACATGCCCTGTTTTGGGCATTTCGCCAATTTTGCGAAAGGTCCACGATGCGCCTGACCAGTTATCGGCTTCGAGCCAATATACGTTGGGCAGCGCAAGGGCAATCACATCGGCCAGTTCATCGCCATCCACATCGGCAAACAGGTAACCGTCCACGTTCATGCCAAAGTCGGTGCGTTTCCATTCGCCCTGCATGTTTCCGCCGGGGTTCAGGTAAAAATAACGACCCGAAACCAAATCGAGGTAGCCGTCTTTGTTAATGTCGCGGGCATCGAGCCCAAAATAGCGCAGCCATTCGGGTTCGGCCCAGTCGCCCCACTTCTGGCGGGTAGAATCGACCTGGATGTAGGTCCATTTGTCGAGGGGGAGTTTTTGGGCGAATCCCATGTTGTAAACACAAAAAAGTACAACAAACAGCAGAATTGATTTTTTCATATCGAATAGGTTTTATTGGTTTTAGTTGCTGAATTTTAAAGTTATTAATACCCAAACACAATCGCGGTGTGACAGGTAAACTCCGGCACAATAACCTGAATTTTACCGTCAACACTTTTCATTTCAAGCTTTTTACCTGACGGAACAAGCGTGGCAGATTTGATTTTTTCGGGAAGGTTGACTGTAACCGGCGTATTGTGCAGCGGCACCAAATCTTCAACCACACGCACTTTACCGCGCTGAATGGGCGAAGCATACAGCAGATGAACCACATACCGGTTTTTATCGGGCTGGTGTAAAAGGTTCATTCGGCCCATACTCGGCATGTCAACGGTTACGAGCGGGTTTGTGCGCAACAGGTTTAGCGCATTGAAAAACAAATCGCGTTGCAGCCGTGCCCCTTCCTGCTGGTATTGTTTGTCGAGGTCGTGGGCAATGTAAACGATGTTTCCCTTTTTAATTACTGCCGGGTGGGCTGCGTCGGTCAACTGGTTGGGTGTGTTTGCATGTGATGAGTAATGTTCGATGGTACGCGAAAAATAAGGTTCCCGGATGCGGGCGAGGATTTCAGTCCCGGCAGCGGGTTTTATGCGCAGCCCGGCCCGATAATTCAGGAAGGGCGATTCAACCAAATCCTTCGAAATCTTCTCGTTTACAACCGTGTAATCGATGTCGAAATTTGCTTTTCCAACATATTCGGCGCCAATGTCGATGATGGGTTTCCCGTTTACAAAAATGCCTTCGCCCATGGCCAGCACTTTTCCGCCCGAAGCCACAAACTGCTGAATTTTAGGAATATCTTTTTCCAAAACGCCGTCGCTGGTGATAACTAAAACTTCAATGCCCGACCAGTCGGACAGCGTGTTTACCACATTGAAATTCACCTGCCTTTCTAATAGCATTTGTACCGTGCCCTCGATGGCAGGCAGATTTTCGCCCAAATACAGGCCGGTTTCCGATTTACTGATGCCGCCAATTCCGAATTCCTCAATCTTTTCAACATATTCAAAGGCTTTTCCAATGTTTTTGTAGGTGGCCATATCCATTTCGCCCGAAGGGTGCAACTGGTCGCCAAAGTTGGCATTGGCGCCGAAAGCAATCATCGAAGCGGCTTCGTATAATATGGCATCCGGGTGTTTAAAACCGCCAAACTCGCCCCAGGCTTTGTGAAATTTTCCGCTCATGGCCACAATTTCCTTACCGGTATTGGCGAAATATTTCGAGCGCCACGGGAAAATATCGTAACCTCCCCAGGCTGTTGGCAAATCTTCCAAATCGTGTTTCGTGTTATAATTGAAAAAACCATACTTGAAAAGTTCGATGTTTTCGCTGTTGTAGGTGCGGGTGGTTCCGTTAAAATAAACTGTTGCTTCGGGTTTGTACTTTGCAATTACATCCCTGGCTCGCTGAAAAAACTCGTTGTATTTTTCGTTGGTGCGTTTACGAACGGCTTCCGTATCGTTCACATCAATGCCGCGTGCAGCATAGTCTTTCCGGCTCCACTCGTTGTAGTTGAGGTGTTCGGGCTGATGAATATCGAACCACATTCCATCGAAATCGTAATTCTTCAGCAGCTCTTCGGTTTGGGCAATTATTAAATCGGCATACGGGCCCGAAGGTTCGAGGTATTCCCAGCCCTGAAAGGTTTCGCCGGGTTGCAGGTTTTTCTTCATTTCGCGGTACGGATTGGTGCCATTTTTATCGACCACTGCCCATTCGGGGTGCTCAATGGCTTCAACAGCCGACCAGCCCACCGTGAAATAAATGTTCACTTTTACGCCAATTTCGCGACAGGCTTCAATCTGTTGTCCCATCAAATCGAACCCGAGGTTGGGGTGCATTTTCCCGACCTTGGTTGGATAGTAACTCCAGCTGTGGTGGCACTTTGCAAAAATGTTGATGGTGTTCACCTTGCCTGCAATTAACGCCTCCTGAAATTGTTTTTTGCTGAATTTTACACCGATATCCGGAATTTTTTCGGAAGTATGAAAATCGAGGTGGATTTGGCGGGTGCCTTCCTTTAGTTCGCCATTAGGCTTCGATTGCTGACTGTAAGCCATTAATTCCGGAAGGATGAAAACTGCAATCAGCAAAAGCCGGATTAACCTGACGGATATTTTTTCAGAAATGGTCATAAAAATTAGCATTTAGTTAGTAATCAATTCAATTTGAGCATAGTAAATATGTGAATAACAGGAATATGTGGTGCTTTTTTTAACTTTCTTCCCTTCTTCTAATTTCATTCACCGCATCAATCATGGCGTAAAATCCTTTAACGGGAATATAACCCGGAATTGAATTTCCTGAACCCAGACCGTAACCTTTGGCGGTATTCCGGTAAAGCGTACCTTGCTCCAAAACGGTGTTGTAAACGGTTTCGGGGGTTTCGAGCACCAGCAGGTTGAGGTCGAAACCACCAAACAAACCAATGCGTTCGTTGTACAATTCAATCCAGCGGCTGAAGGGCGCAATCTGGTCTTCGTTGCTGTGTTTGGCGTCAATCCCGAGGGCGATAATGTCGTCCATCACATCGAAAATGCAGCCGCAACTGTGCAGCAGGAATTTTTTGCCTGAAGCGTGTACCACGTCAATCACCTTTTTGTACTGGGGCAAAATGTGGGTTTTAATGGTGTCGGGTTCGAGCATGGTTGAGGTTTTGTGGCCCAGGTCGTCGCCCATGCGGAAAAACACGAAAATATCGGAATAGTCGGCCACCATTTTGGTCCACAGGGTTTGAAACAGGTCGCCAATTTTGTTGAACAAATCAGTAAACAGGTCGGGGTCCATGCACTGCATGATGCACAGCGACTCGAAACCCACCAAATCCTGACTGGCCTCAAAAATGCCGTAACCGCAGCCGCCGTAGGCTTTCATTCCGGCGGGCAAGGCATGGCGAATGGCTTCCAGGTGCGGCGTATATCGTTCCCAAAACATTTCGGGCAGCTTGTCCCACGGGTAATTTTCGAAATCTTCGCGCGTTTGAATGGGGCCCAACATTCCGCCCACAATCGCCCCGTGTCCCGGAAATATTTCGCACACACCAGCTTCATAATCAAAAGCGTCGTAGGTGTGGTCTTTCCAAAAACCAATTAATTGTTTGTAATACTCGTTGTAATCTTTCTGCGAAGTTCCTTTTAAAACGATTTCCTGGTCAACACATTTGTTGATGAACGGCAAGTCGATGTGGTGCTCGTACAGCGGCAAACGTTTGGGTTTGCGGTTGTAAAGCACATCGAGAACATTGTTGTAATCGGGTGTAAAACCGGGATATTTCTTTTTCATTCGTGAAAATTTAATCTATATAAATAAAATTCATTTTCAAAATTAGTCCTGCCTTTCAGGCAGTTGTACGCTCATATTCTTCTATCCGCAGGTCGTTGACCATGCGGTTATGAAAGTGCTGACTTTTCAAGTCAATATAATTCATAGCAGTTTACCAGTGAACACCAAAGGTGTTCCATTTTCATAACCCAGGGTCAGCGACCCAGGGAAGCCGGACAAAACACTGCGACTGCCTGAAAGGCAGGACAGAGCATGGCTTTCGGAAAAATCAACTTTTTGCATAAAGTTCATTTTTAAAGTTAAGTCCTGCCTTTCAGGCAGTTGTTCGCTTGGTTCTTCTATCCGCAGGTCATTGACCATGCGGTTATGAAAGTCCTGACTTTTCAAGACAAAAAAAACCATTGGTCTGTTAATGACGGTCATGCTTTTTATTGCGGTTGTCTTTTTTCTCATTAACAAATCAGTCACGGTTCATATTAATTAATAATCATGTTAAAAAATAGCAAATCATTGAAGGCATTGTTGTCGTCCACCGGATACGAAGGCGCTAAAATAATTACGCCTTTTCCATAGTTGATTCTTCCAATTAAAGTTAAAAGCGACGATGGCCTGAAGAAAAAGGCTCCATCGGAGAATTGTTCGAAATTAGATACAAAAGGCTCAAATCCAACCGGGTCGGATGGTACTTCCCAGCTATTGGTCCCGATACAATCCTTTGAAGGCAGTGACTGATTGCCAACATAGTTTTCCAGATAACCCCAGCCATTCCCATTCCAGAAAGGCTTTTGTTTGCCGCCCCATTCGCTTACCTTTTCTCTCAGGATTTTTTTGTCGAAAAGTGCTTTTGCCCAAATTGAATCAAACTTAACAATCAGTTTTGCACCACTTTGCACCTGTTTCAGTAGCTGTTCGAGTGTTTGGTTATCTGAAAATTTTCCGGCAAGAATCACCTGACTTTTTCCTTTTGATGGAGCAAAATTTTCAACAGCGACACCACTTTCCGCCAATGCTTTTGCAGCGGCATCCCAGTTGGAAACCGAAATACTATTCGATGACAACTCCTTTGCAAACGATTTCCGGTTTTGTAAAAGAACTTGTTCAGCGCCTTCGGCTAGGATTTTGCCATTCTGTATTAATTTGGCTTCCAGCGTAATGTAACCACCCTTTAATTTGTTGGTTAATAAAACAGGGAAATTTTCGAATAGCAATTCAGCATGAACATCTCCGCCCGATACCGTAATTTTTTGCTCAAACGAAAAAGGTGTGTAGTTGCCATTTCCGTCTTTGAGTTGCATTTGCAAAGTATAATTGCCTTTTTCAAGGCTGTTTTCGTTTATCAGGTAAATGTTGAAAAGGGCGGTATCGGCAGGATTAAAATATTTTCCATTCTGGCGCGAAATGGCTATTTGCAGCGGGCGTACCCAATAGTTAAAATCGCTGGCAGGCCCTTTCAGGTTGCGGCCTTCGTCGCAAATGGCCGAATACCAGGCCAGAAAATCATCGCCCAAACTCAAGTCGGCGCCGCTCCAACCGTTTAAGGCGTACCCATCGGTTGCGTTGCTGCACATGATGGTTTGCCCGAGCCTGCCATCGATGTACATTAAACCTCGCCCCGCCTGGATGCTCAAATCAGCCGGTGACTTGATATTTGGGTGGTTTTTAAAATTATTTTGACGGAAATACTGTTCGGTTTTTTTGCCCAAAGCTTCCCACGATTTATAATCGTAGCCCGTTTTATGCTGCGGATTGGATAGCAGGTAAAAGTTGTCGGGGCCGCAATAGCAACGGACTTCGCCAAAGTAAACAATTGAGCTGTCGTTTGCTGTCCGGTGCGATTTTAAATCCGATTCCTGAAACCTGGATTCCGACTGAACCGTGTGGTCGTCGATGAAATCGAGCCGCTGGTTGAATTCGTACGGGCGCAGGTGCGGCACATACCCCGACGAACCCCCAAAATGGCCGCCCGACTGGTTGGAAATGAACCTTGAGTTATCCAGTTTTACGGTTTCGTCGAAAATTGTTTTGTGCGTAACATCGTATGTACAACGCTCGTTGGCCATGTTCCAAATCACCACCGATGGGTGGTTGCGGTCGCGCAACACCATCCGCCTGAATTTCTCGGGAGCAGTGTGCGCCGCATAATATGATTTGTCGCCGGTGAATCCAGCAATCCACGAGGGCGTGTTCAGCAGGTCAACGCCCGGCATACCGCCCGGTTCTTCGTAAATCAGCAAACCCAGTTCATCGGCGAATTTCATCACCAGAGGCTCGCCAATCCGACGGTGAAAACTAATGCAATTTAGCCCGATAGCTTTCGCGTTCTCAACGCTTTTGCGGGCCATTTTCTCGGTGGCATAAAAACCGGTTTGCCAGTAATAACCCCAGTCGATGGCC
>JAJUGS010000031.1 GCA_029265875.1 Prolixibacteraceae bacterium | reverse complement strand
GTTTCATGGGTAAGCCCGTAAGCTGTAAGCGTGGTTGGCAATCCCATTTTTTCAAAGAAATCAGCTGTTTTTCTGATCGCTTTGTCAATTTTTTCGTTTTCTGTGCCTTCAGAAATTCCCCAGACCCGTTCGCCATACTGAAGAATTTTGGCTTTTTTCTCTTCGCGTTTGATATTCATCACGCCAGGCAATACGATGGCTAAAGTCCGGGCATGGTCAATTCCATGAAAAGCAGTCAGTTCATGGCCAATTCCGTGAGTAGACCAATCCTGCGGAACACCGGGCGAAATCCAGCCATTCAGGGCAACTGTGGCACTCCACATAAAATTGGCTGCGGCATCGTAATCATTTCTGTTGGCTAACACTTTCGGGCCTTCTTCAATCAAAGTCAGCAAAACGCTTTCAGCCATGCGGTCCTGTAACGGTGCATTCACCGGAAAAGTGAGGTATTGTTCCATCACGTGAACAAATGCATCCACCACGCCGTTTGCAACCTGTTTGTCAGGCAGCGAGAAAACACATTCAGGATCGAGCACCGAAAATTTCGGCATCACCAGCAACGAGCTGAATGCCAGTTTTTCGGTTGTTGAAACCCTTGAAATCACCGAGTTACCGTTCATTTCAGAACCTGTTGCAGGCAAGGTCAGCACAGCCCCAATGGGAACGGCGTTTTCAACTGGTGCACCTTTTGCAAGAATATCCCACGGATCGCCATTTTTGTGATACACTGCCGCGGCAATAAATTTGGTGGCATCAAGCACCGAACCACCGCCCACCGAAAGCAGAAAATCAATCTTTTCACTTTTTACCACTTCAACTGCTTTCATGCAGGTTTCGTAATGTGGGTTTACTTCAATGCCACCAAATTCCTTCACGTTGAAACCATTCAGGGCTTTTTTTACCTGGTCGTAAACCCCGTTTTTCATGATGCTGCCACCGCCATAAGTCATTAAAATACGGGCATTTTGCGGAATTTCAGCAGCAATTTTTGAAATGGTGTTTTTACCAAAAATTATTTTAACCGGGTTTTTGAATTCGAAATTGTACATGATAATTGTATTTAATTGTTCAACTTTGCGGGGTAAAGTTATTCTAAAATGAAGGAAAATTCAAATACGGAAAACCAATCAGAACATTTCAGGGAAGTAATGCGACGTCACTCAGACGATGAATTGGTGAAAGTGCTGAAAAAGCGGAAACATTACCAGCCTGAAGCGGCAAGGCAGGCTGTTGAAGAGGCAGTCAGCCGCGGGATTATCAATTCGGAGCAGGATTTATATTCTGAAAAATTTACAGAAATTTCACCTAAAACAAAATTATTCCCTGAAATAGAAAACCCTGTGGCGAGAAAGAAAGTGAGACGGAGTATTTCCCGTTCTCTTTTACTGGTTGGCGTCATTCCGCTTGTCTGGTGCATTGCCCGCTGGAACTTTAATACACTTCCGGTAAGTTTGATGGTTTTATCATACAGCCTGTTGTGGATTGGTCTTTCAGTCGGTTTATCAATCACAAAGAATGTGCGGTTTGCTTACGGTTTACTTTTTCTGCTGGTTCCGGGGCTGATTTTCCTTGTCAGAATGATGCTGCTAAACCGGTTTCTGCTGGCTTACGAAATAGTTGTTCCTGTGGTGCTTACATTTTTGATTTTATACGGAGTTGGATATCTGCATAAATTGAAAGATTAAGTTTATATAAGGCTTCACCAACTTTATTCTTTATTTACCTTTTAAAACAGGCTGTTAATCGATTTTAAGCCCTGTAAAACATTTCCAGGTTTTATTTTCGTAAAGCAATTATCAAAAAACAGGAATATGAGCAGGTTATTCATTTTTACAGCGTTGCTGTTTGTTTTTGGAGTTTCGTCGGTTGGTGCGCAAAATGATTTGAACTGGGAATCAAAAGTCTATAATTTAGGCGATTACAATGCAATCAGGCTCGAAGGTGGTTTCAGGGTTTATCTCATTCAGGGCGACCATTTTGAAGTAAAAGTAAAATCACCGGATAAAGATGTCTTTGATAAAATAAATATCCGGAATTCAGCACAACAATTGTCGATAAAAGTGAACCAATCGATTTTTGATTACAGCCGGGTGAATTTGTATTTTACGTTTAAGAATCTCCGGGAACTGGATATAGAAGGGGGAGTCAACCTGAAAACCAATGGATATCTCGATTTGGTTGATTTTTACACCCGTATCAAAGGCGGTGCAAACATTGAGTTGAACATGAAAGCCCAAACGGTAAAAATTGTGGGTGAAGGTGGTTTCCTTTTCGAAATAAAAGGTGTGACCGATTTATTGGATGTTGCCATTTCGGGTGCCGGCCATGTGAGTGCCAGCGAAATGAAATCGAACGATGTGAAATTTGCCATTTACGGATTCGGAACCGGAAGCGTTCATCCCATCAAAACATTAAACGCGCATGTTGAAGGTGTTGGGATGATCAAATACAAAGGTTCACCACAAATTCAACAATCCATCGATGGGCTGGGAAGTGTAAAACCATTGAATTAGTTTATCCGTTATTTCCACTTATTTCCTTCAATTATTCGCAAAAGTGTGATTTTTGATTTTTACTGAAAAGTGTTACCAAAATAGCAGGATGGCTTTGAAAGCATCGAAATTTCATTAAATTTGTGTTTCGTGTTCGTACACGGAAGCGTTTTTGACCAATATTTAATCAAATTTCAATGCGAGAATGAAAAAAAATCTGATTCTTTTGGCGTTACTTGTTTTCATTGCAGGTACAGTATTTTCACAGGACGGTGAATGGATTTCGTTGTTTAACGGCAAGGACCTCACGGGTTGGAAGCAGTTAAATGGCGAGGCAAAATACGAAGTAAAAGATGGGATGATAATCGGAACAACGGTTCTGAATACACCCAATTCCTTTTTATGCACCGAAAAAAATTATTCCGATTTTATTTTTGAAGTAGATTTGCTGGTGGCTAACGACATGAATTCCGGTATTCAGTTCAGGAGCGAGAGCAAACCCGAATTCAACAACGGCCGTGTTCATGGTTATCAATGCGAAGTGGACCCATCAACCCGTGCCTGGAGTGGGGGAATTTACGACGAAGCACGCCGCGGCTGGTTGTATCCGCTCGATTTGAACCCTGCTGCCCAATCGGCACTAAAAAAAGGAGAGTGGAACCATTACCGGATTGAATGTATTGGCAACTCGATTAAAACCTGGATTAACGGCATCCCGTGTGCGCATGTTATTGATAACATGACTCCCTCGGGTTTAATTGCGCTGCAGGTTCACAGCATTGGCAATAACAAGGAAAAAGAAGGCGAGCAGATAAAATGGAAAAACATCAGGATTAAAACAAAAAACCTGAAACCTTCGCCATCAGAAGGAATTTATGTTGTGAATCTGATCCCCAACGATTTGAGTGAAGCTGAAAAGGAACAGGGATTCGAATTGCTTTTTAACGGGAAAAATCTGGATAACTGGAAAGTGGCTTCAACCGGAAAATCAATTGAAAAAGGATGGGAAATTGTTGATGGTGAGCTTGTTGTTAACAGGAATAAAGAAGTTAAAGGCGACGGCGATATCAGTACAAAACAGGAATTTGGCCCGTTTGAACTGAAATTTGATTTTAAACTCACCGAAGGCGCCAATAATGGTATCAAATACGGAATCGGGAATAATGGCCCCAACCTTGGACTGGAGTACCAGATTCTTGATGACGAAAAACACCCCGATGCCAGGCAGGGAGTTGTTGGAAACCGCACACTGGCTTCGTTGTACGATTTGATACCAGCAGAAAAAGACCCCCGTTTTATTAAAAAAATCGGCGAATGGAACCAGGGACGGATTGTTGTTTATCCCGATAATACAGTTCAACACTGGCTGAACGGAAGAAAAGTGGTGGAATACAAACGGGGCAGTAACATCTACAAAGCTCTGGTGGCCCGCAGTAAATATGCGGCCTACGAAAATTTCGGGATGGCCGAAAAAACACCCATACTCATCACCGACCATCATGATGAAGTTTATTTCAGGAGCATCAAAATCAGGGAATTAAAATAAACTGGCATATTCTAATCAAACTAAAAAAACTAAACAAAACATGGATTCAAGAAGAAAATTCCTGCAAAAAGCGTCGGTTGCGTTGGGCGCTTTTTCAATTGTACCGGCACATGTATTATTTGCCAAACCCGAAATCAGGAACAAAGAGGGTGAAATAATCAAAAATGCAATTGTAACACCCGGCGATAAGGTAAATCTTGCCTGCGTTGGGATTGGCAACCAGGGTGGCTCGGATGTGATGTCGCTTTTTAATACAGGACTTTGCAATATTGTAGCACTTTGCGATACGGATATGGGAGCGGCTCACACCTTGAAAGTGCTTGAAAAGTTCCCGGATGTTCCCCGTTTTCAGGATTTCAGGGTGATGTTCGACAAAATGGCCAAACAGATTGATGCAGTGCTGGTTGGAGTGCCCGACCATTCGCATTTCCCGATTACGATGCTGGCCATGTCATTGCGGAAACATGTTTATGTTGAAAAACCGATGGGCCGCACTTTTAACGAAGTGGAACTGATGACTAAAGGTGCAAAAAAATACAAGGTTGTTACCCAAATGGGAAACCAGGGACACTCCGAAGCGAACTATTTTCAGTTTAAGACCTGGGTTGAAGCAGGTATCATTAAAGATGTGACAGCCATTACCGCGCACATGAACTCGGCACGACGCTGGCATGGCTGGGACCCTAACATTAAAAAATTCCCCGATGCGGAACCGATTCCTGAAACATTGGACTGGAATACCTGGCTTTCGGCAGCACAATATCATGATTACAATAAAGATTTTATAAACGGACAATGGCGTTGCTGGTACGATTTCGGAATGGGTGCGCTGGGCGACTGGGGTGCGCATATTATTGATACTGCCCACCAGTTCCTGAACCTTGGGCTGCCAACCGAAGTCGATCCGTTGCTGCTCAGAGGGCACAATTCGTTCTTTTTCCCCATGTCGTCAACCCTTTTGTTTAAATTCCCGGCCCGCGGAAATATGCCTCCCGTTGATATTACCTGGTACGATGGCGTTGACAATATTCCGCAGGTCCCGGAAGGTTATGGAACTTCGGAACTCGACCCGAATATTCCGCCAACCAGTGTTGGCAAGATTCAGCCTGCAAAACTGAACCCGGGCAAGGAAATTTACAGCAAAGACCTGATTTTTAAAGGTGGTTCGCATGGCAGTACCTTGTCGATTATTCCCGAGGAAAAAGCAAAGGAAATGCAATCAAAATTACCAGAGGTACCCCAAAGCCCGTCGAACCATTACGCCAACTTCCTGAAAGGATGCAAAGGAGAGGAAGAAACCCGCTCGCCCTTTGAAATTGCCGGTCCTTTGAGCCAGGTGTTTAACCTGGGGGTTATTGCCCAGCAATTGAATACCAAAATTTTATTCGACCGCGAGAAGAAAGTAATTACCAACAATGCACTCGCTAACCAGCTGTTAACCGGAACTCCACCGCGAAAAGGCTGGGAAGAGTTTTATAAACTGTAGATAACCGGTAGAGAAACCGGCTAATTTCAAAAACAAATTTCTGCACTGAATTCCGGGATTCTTTCCTGAAATTCGGTGCTGATACTTTAAAAACGATTAATTTCATACACCATAAACTAAATTCCTGTAAAATCATGAATAAGATTGTACTGCTTCTATCGGTTGTAACCCTCTTTGTTTTTCAAACATTAGCACAGCCCGCCCGCCAATTGGTGCAGGTTGTGGTAACTCCTGATCATGCCGATTGGAATTACAAAACCGGCGATAAAGCTGAATTTACTGTGACTGTGTTGCGAAATAATGTTCCGCTGGAGGGGATTGAAATAAAATACACCATTCAGCCCGAACTAATGCCAACCATGGAAGAAGGAAAAATGAACCTGAAAGATGGCGTTGCCATAGTAAAAGCACCCAGGTTCAAAACTCCGGGATTTTTACGCTGCACGGCGTCGGTTGAAGTCGATGGCAAAACTTATTCATCCTATGCAACAGCGGCATTTGAACCTGAAAAAATTCAGCCTTCAACCACATTGCCGGCCGATTTTCTGGCTTTCTGGGAAAAAGGGAAACAGGAACTGGCAAAAGTGGAAATGAAGCCGGTAATGAAATTAATGCCGGAAAGATGTACCGACAAAGTGGATGTTTACCATGTGGGCATCAACAATATTAAAGGGAAAATTTATGGAATTCTGTGCCGGCCAAAAGCAGAAGGAAAATACCCTGCGATACTGCATGTTCCGGGAGCAGGAATCCGCCCCTATTTTGGCGATGTTGCCGGGGCAGAACAGGGATTTATTACATTTCAGATTGGCATTCATGGAACTCCGGTAAATCTTGACCCCGGAGTTTACACCGATCTGGCAGCCGGCGCATTAGATGGTTACCCGGCATTTAATCTGGATGACAAAGATTTTTATTATTACAAACGTGTTTACCTGGGGTGTGTACGCGCTGTCGATTTTATTGAATCGCTGGATTGTTTTGATGGAAAAACAATCGGAGTTACCGGTGGCAGCCAGGGTGGCGCTCTCTCGATTATTACTGCCGGGCTCGACAGCCGCATCGATTATCTGGCCGCTTTTTATCCGGCCTTGTCAGACCTCACCGGGTATTTAAACGAGCGGGCAGGAGGGTGGCCACACCTGTTCAAAAACGGATTCACCAACAAACCGGAGAAAGTGGAAACATCGAAATACTTTGATGTGGTGAATTTTGCCCGTTTTGTAAAGGTACCCGGCTGGTACAGTTGGGGTTACAACGACAATGTTTGCCCGCCCACATCGATGTATGCCGCCTATAACGTAATTCCGGGGAAAAAAGAATTGCATGTTTTTCAGGAAACGCAACACTGGACTTTCCCCGAGCAAAACGAACTGAAAAATGACTGGTTTTACGCGAAATTGAAAGAATAGAAATATCGTGTCAGGCAAAATTTTAAAGTCGGTTTTATTAATCCTGTTGTTGACCGGTGTGGATTTGTTGGTCAATGCTCAGGTTTTAGTGACTAAAACAACAGCGGGTTTGTTGTTTACTGAAAATGGCGACAGTGTTTTATTTTACCAGGTTCAGCCCAAATCGATTGATGGGAAATACGAACGCTGCCATTATATCCATCCGTTGTGGGCACCCGATGGAACAATACTGACAGAAGATTTTCCGATGGATCATCTGCATCACCGCGGTATTTTCTGGGCATGGCACCAAATTTATGTTGATGGAAAAAACCTGGGCGATGGCTGGGAGTTGAAGAATTTCAATCAGAAAGTTGACCAATACAAAATCAGAAAAGTAAAAAACGGGTCTTTAAAACTGATTACCACCGTTGAATGGAAATCACCGGAATATGTTTCGGGCGAAAAACCTTTCCTGCTTGAAAATACCGAAATCACGATTCATCGGGCTGAAATGAATTACCGGAGAATCGATTTTGAAATCGATTTGCGGGCATTGGTCAAAGGCCTTGAAATTGGCGGCTCGGATGATGAAAAGGGATACAGCGGATTTTCTGTAAGAATGAAACTTCCTGACGATGTAACTTTTACCGGACCGGAAGGTTTGGTAAAACCAGAGAATACAGCGGTACAGTCGCCCGGACATATCAATATTTCAGGCAGTATGCTGAAAAACAATGAAAAAGGCGGGATTTTGATAATCGATCATCCTGAAAACCCCGGGTACCCGCAACGTTGGATATTGCGGGCAAAAAACAGTATGCAAAATGCAGTATTCCCGGGCCGGAACCGGATTGCTTTGGATATGAAAAGCCCGCTGATTTTAAGGTATTCGATCATCGTTTACGAGGGTGAAATTTCAGACATCGCCAAAACCGAGGTGGTAAAATAAGATGATGCTATCGGTTTACTTTGACTGAACCAAAATCAGGCGCAGCGAGGTGTCTTTTGTAATAAACTTCCAGGCCCAGTTAATAAAAATAATCAGTTTGTTGCGCACGCTGAGAATCAGCATCAGGTGCAGAAACATCCAGATCAGCCAGGCCAGATAGCCTTTGAATTTCATAAACGGGAGGTCAACCACGGCTTTGCGGGTCCCGATCGTTGCCATCGACCCGAGGTCGCGATACTCAAATTCAGTAACTTTTTTACCGGTCTCCATTGCTTTCAGGTTTTTGGCTAAAAGCCTGGCCTGGTTGATGGCTACATTGGCAACCTGCGGGTGGCCGTTCGGATATTTGGGTGTTCTCATCAGGGCAATATCACCGGCGGCAAAAACATATTCATCGCCCAAAACCTGCCCGATTCTGTTAACAGTTATCCGGTTGCCGGGGCCCATTGCTCCCTGTGGTAATCCTTTTACCAGGTTTCCGGTTACCCCGGCCACCCAGATTACCGTTTTTGTTTCAATTTCGCTGCCGTTACTGAGAAAAACTTTATCGCCGTTGTAATCTTTTACATGAATTTCGGTGAGAATTTTCACCCCCAATTCAGTAAGGTATTTCATGGAAGCCTTCCGGGCAACTTCGCTCATGTTTTTCAGCGAGCTGTTGCTGCCTTCAATCAGGTAAATATTGAGTTTTGTAAAATCGATGCCCGGGTAATCATTGGGCAAAATGTATTTCTTTACTTCGGCAAAAGCACCTGCCAGTTCAACCCCGGTTGGGCCGGCACCCACAATTACCAGGTTCAGCAGTTTGTCTTTTTCCATCCGGTTGGCCGAAAGAACCTTTTCAAAAGTTTGCAGAATGTGATTCCTGATTTTTATGGCTTCATAAGTTGTTTTCAATGTAAGTACATATTCTTCCAGATTTTGATTCCCGAAAAAATTGGTCCGGCAGCCAGTGGCAATCACCAGGTAATCGTAATTAAAAATGCCGATATTGGTTAAAATCAGTTTGTTATTCCTGTCAATTTCAGTAACCTCGGCCATTCTGATTTGCAGGTTTTTTTTGTGTTTGAAAACATTGCGCAGCGGAAATGAAATACTCGAAGGTTCGATTTGCGAAGTGGCAACCTGGTAAAACAAAGGTTGAAACTGGTGATGATTCAATTTGTCAATCAGTACAATATCGAAAAGGTTTTCATCGAGATTCCGGATGAGATGAATCCCGGCAAATCCGCCACCAATCACAACAACTTGTTTCTTTTTGTTTGGAAAATTCATTTATTTTCAATTTCCTGACAAAATTACATTAAAGACAAAATTGTATTATTTATGGGGATAAAATGAATACAAAAATTAATATTGTGAATAAGAAAGCGGGAATAATTGCAGTGAAAATGAACTGAGATAAAAAAAATGGGCTGCCAGATTTTTACCGGCAACCCATCTTGAATATCAAATTAAAGTCGGTTCTAAGCCAGGAAGCTGAGCAGGATACCTGCTGCAACTGCCGAACCGATAACGCCAGCCACATTGGGGCCCATGGCGTGCATCAACAGGTGGTTGGTTTTGTCGTATTCCAGACCCACAACCTGCGATACACGGGCGCTGTCGGGCACGGCCGAAACCCCGGCATTCCCGATAAGCGGATTGATTTTATGACCTTCTTTAAGGAACAGGTTGATGATTTTTACAAACATCACCCCGCCAAAAGTGGCAACTACAAATGAAGCTGCACCCAATGCAAATATCCCGATTGATTTCAGTGTCAGAAATGTGGTGGCTTGTGTTGAGGCGCCCACGGTTAATCCGATCAGGATGGTGACAACATCAATCATCGGGCCTTTTGCGGTGTCAGCCAACCGTTTGGTTACACCGCTTTCTTTCAGCAGGTTTCCAAAGAAAAGCATGCCCAAAAGTGGCAAACCGCTGGGTACGATAAACGTGGTTAAAAGCATACCAGCAATGGCAAAGATTATTTTCTCAACTTTTGAAACCGCACGGGGAGGTTTCATTCTGATAAGCCGTTCTTTTTTTGTGGTAAGTAATTTCATTACCGGAGGCTGAATAACCGGAACCAATGCCATATAAGAATAAGCAGAAATGGCAATGGCCCCCATTAAATCGGGAGCCAGTTTCGATGACAGGAAGATGGCAGTAGGGCCATCAGCACCCCCGATTATCCCAATTGCACCTGCTTCAGTGGGGCTGAATCCCAATGCAAGTGCAAGACAATAAGCACCAAAAATACCCAACTGTGCGGCGGCGCCGATCAAAATCAGTTTCGGGTTTGAAATCAGGGCCGAAAAATCGGTCATTGCACCAATCCCGAGGAAAATCAACGGCGGATAAATACCATTCAGAACCCCGAAATACAGATAATTCAGGACGCTGCCCGATTCATAAACACCAATCTGGTAACCGGGTGCAAAAGCAATGTTCCCGACAAGAATACCAAAACCAATCGGAACAAGCAGCATGGGTTCGAATTCTTTGGCAATGGCCAGGTAGATAAAAATTAACCCGATGCAAATCATGATTAAGTGCCCAACGGTAAGGTTGGCAAAAGCAGTGAAATGCAGGAACTGGGTCAGATGTTCAACTATAAAATCGAAGAAATTCCCCATGATTTATTCTCCTATGATTATTAGTACATCGCCTTCCATCACGCTGTCGCCTTTGCCTTTCAGAATCTGGAGTACTTTGCCGGTTTTGTCGGCCTCAATGTTATTTTCCATTTTCATGGCTTCCAGCATCAGTAATTTCTGGCCCATTTTTACTGTATCGCCTTCTTTTACAAATACTTCAAGAATAACTCCCGGGAGTGGCGATTTGATACTTCCGGCACCTTTCGGAGCCGTAGGGCTGGCTGTTTTTGCCACCGACGGGTGAACATCGGTTGATGGTACTGCCACCTGGCGTACCAGTTTAGGTGTTTTGGTTGTTTTGATTGCTTTGTCGATCTCTACAGTAAAAACGGTTCCGTTGACTTCAATTTCAGCAACATTATCATCGCAATTGATAATCTCAGTTTCGTATTGATTACCGTTTATGGTGAATTTAAATTTTCTCATGATTATCTGTTATTTGGTATTTTTCTTAAAGTGTAAATTTTTGAGCTCCAGGGTGAGTAGTTACGTGAAACTTTGTTGATGGTCAACACAGTATTTTCGTAGTCGTGCATTTCGCTCTGGTATAAATAAAGCGCCATGGCAATGGCTGCATTCACCTCACCCGACATTTCCTCTTCCGCAACAACTACTTTACTTTCAGAAGTTAACGCAACAGGTTTCGGAGCTGCCTTTCTGATAAAGAACTTACCGATATTTTTATAAATAACATACAGTATTGCCAATGCAGCAAACACCACCATCATTGCAATTACCGTCATCCCAATTCCATACGGATCAAACTCAACAAATTTTTCACCCGCTGATTTCTTTTTACTATAATCATTATCGGCCCCGGGTGTCGATTTGTCAAGATATACCCAATCGTTACTATCGTTTGTCTTGCGGCCGAAAGTAACATCTGGTTTCTGACCGGCAGGAATTTCAATTTTATCAAGAAGTGTCTTTCCGTTTGCGTCAAAAAGGGCAATGGTTTTACCTTCCTCTAACGTAAAATTCAGGTGGAAAACCCCTCTTGTGGGATGATTGTCGGCCCAAAATACGATATAATATCTCGATGCAATTTTGGTTGACGGGGTACCGGTTGGAATCCAGTATTTAGTCGGATTGTTCAAATCGTCGGTTAAGTAACAACCTCCGATATTTACTGTATTAAATGATGAATTGAAAATTTCAATCCAGGGACTGTGCTGCCCGAAATCATCCACTGCGTTGGAATCATTGTGTACCAGTATCTCGTTAAACCGCAACGATGAGGCATTTTGAGCCTTGCCGATACCGGTACCCGAAATAATCAGCAGGATCGCCAGGATTCCGGGTATCAAATATGTTTTTCTCTTTCTCATATCAACCTGTTATAACGGGATGTTGGTATGTTTTTTCGGTGGCATCACATCTTTTTTAGTGGCCAGCGCCTGTAACGCCCTGATAATCCGGAAACGTGTATTGCGTGGTTCAATTACATCATCGATGTAACCGTATTCAGCAGCTTTGTAAGGATTGGCAAATTTTTCCTTGTAATCTTCCTCTGCTTTGGCGATGTACTCGTTTCTTTCATTCTCATCTGTAAACTCGGCAATTTTCTTGCCCTTCAGCACTTCAATGGCGCCTTTTGGCCCCATCACGGCAATTTCGCCGGTAGGCCAGGAATAGTTGATGTCGCCACGCAGGTGTTTTGAACTCATTACGCAATAAGCGCCGCCATAGGATTTACGCAGGATCACGGTAACTTTCGGAACCGTAGCTTCCCCGTAAGCAAACAATAATTTTGCTCCGTGCATGATAATGCCACCATATTCCTGGGCAGTTCCGGGTAAAAACCCGGGAACGTCGACCAACGTAACCAACGGGATGTTGAAAGCGTCGCAGAAACGGACAAAACGGGCAGCTTTACGCGATGCATTGATGTCGAGCACGCCTGCCAGATAGTTGGGCTGGTTGGCTACAATCCCCACCGAAGCCCCGTTAAAACGGGCGAAACCCACCACTATATTTTGTGCATAGTTACGGTGAATTTCCAGAAATTCGTTGTTGTCAACAATCGCGTGAATTACATCTTTAACATCGTAGGGTTTATTGGGGTTGTCAGGAATAATTTCGTTTAACGAATCCTCCAGCCTGTCAATCGGGTCGTCGCAAGGTACAAGCGGCGCATCTTCCAGGTTATTCTGCGGCATGTAGCTCAGCATTTTGCGGATCAAAAGAATTCCTTCTTCTTCATCTTCAGCCACAAAATGGGTAACACCCGATTTTGAACCATGTACCGAAGCGCCACCTAACTGTTCGTCGGTTACAATTTCGTTGGTAACTGTTTTTACCACTTTTGGACCTGTAACAAACATGTAGCTGGTATTTTTACTCATGATGATGAAATCGGTGAGGGCCGGAGAGTACACTGCGCCACCGGCACACGGGCCAAAAATGGCCGAAATTTGCGGTACCACGCCCGAAGCCATAATGTTGCGCTCAAAAATTTCGGCATATCCGGCCAGTGCCGTTACACCCTCCTGGATACGGGCACCACCCGAATCGTTGATACCAATAATCGGGGCACCTACTTTCATGGCCATATCCATTACTTTGCAGATTTTCTGTGCATAGGTTTCAGAAAGCGAACCACCGAAAACGGTGAAATCCTGTGCGTAAACATACACCACACGACCATCAATGGTTCCTTGTCCGGTAACAACGCCATCGCCCATAAATTTGGTTTTTTCCATGCCGAAGTTGTCGCAACGATGTTTTACAAACATGTCGTATTCTTCGAAACTACCTTCATCTAACAACATGGCAATGCGTTCGCGGGCAGTAAATTTTCCCTTTGCATGTTGTGCTTCAATTCGTTTTTCACCGCCTCCGAGTTTGGCTTCCACACGCAGATCGATGAGTTGTTTTATTTTTTCCTGATTATTCATGATGATAAAATGTTTTATTGAATAAGTTATTCAGAGCAAAATTCGGTTAATACGCCCAGTGTTGATTTTGGGTGCAGAAACCCGATGTTCATTCCTTCGGCACCTTTACGGCCGGCTTTGTCGATAAGCTGCACACCTTTTGCAGCCACTTCGCTGAGTGCTTCATTTACATTCTCAACGGCAAAGGCAAGATGGTGCACACCGGCACCTTTTTTCTCGATAAATTTACCGATCGGTCCTTCCGGGTCAGTTGATTCGAGTAATTCGATTTTGGTTTGGCCCACCATAAAAAAGGCTGTTTTTACTTTCTGGTCGGCCACTTCTTCGATGGCATAGCATTTTAAACCCAGTACCTGTTCATAGTAAGGGATAGCTTCCTCAAGGCTGTTAACGGCAATGCCAATGTGTTCAATATGAGTAATATTCATGATAACTAATATTAAAAATTATTGTTTTAAAATAGATTACATATTCGAATTCAATTTGATGTGTGCTGTTCAGCTATTTGGAGTCACAAAATTTGAATGTTAATTCTGTGGCTGAAAACAGTTGAATCCGTTTGCAATGAAAAATCTGACAGTACAGTTAATTATTAAACTTTCTGGCTTAATGAATTAAAACCTGATTTTGTTTTTTGTTCATACAATTTTGGGTTGTATGATGGTTGATTGATACAAATTAAAAAGCTGAATACCGGTCACCAAAAAGTTTTGAATTTAATGGTAACCGGTATTGTTATTGTTGATTCATAATTTCTTATTCTGCATCCCAAACAAAATGGAAATGAGGGCCAAAACGCTCAAAAGCAGCTTTGTCCAATGTTTCCTGGTGATCAGGATGGGCAATCGAGATAATCAGTTTTGCCCTGTCCTGCAGTGTTCTTCCATATAAATTCACGGCTCCGTATTCAGTTACCAGCCAATGGATGTTGGCACGGGTACTAACCACGCCGGCACCGGGTGTCAGAATCGGGCTGATTTTGCTGATTCCTTTGTTGGTAACCGATGGAATGGCAATAATGGGTTTTCCACCCTGGCTGAGCGACGCACCCCTTAAAAAGTCGATTTGTCCGCCAACGCCCGAATAATGGGTTGTTCCGATAGAGTCGGCACAAACCTGGCCGGTAATATCAATTTGTAAAGCCGAGTTGATGGCAGTTACTTTCGGGTTTTGAGCAATAATGTTCACGCGGTTGGTGTAAGCCACATCCTGCATGGCAACGCCCGGGTTATCGTGCACAAACTCGTACAAACTTTTCGAGCCCATCAAAAAGGTGGCCACCATTTTGCCTTTGTCGATAGCTTTGTTTTTGCCATTTACAACGCCTTTGTCAACCAGTGGCAGGATACCGTCGGCAAACATTTCAGAATGAACGCCCAGGTCTTTGTGGTTACCCAACATCGACAAAACAGCATTCGGAATGGCACCAATACCCATTTGCAGCGTTGCACCATCTTCTACAAGTTCGGCAACATAACGGCCAATTTTACGGTCGGTATCAGAAATTGGTCCCGGATCTTTGGCAATCAGGTCGCTGTCGTCTTCCACGAAAATATCGATATCGTTAATGTGAATCATGGCATCGCCAAAGGCACGGGGTACTTTCGGGTTAACAATGGCAATCACAGTTTCAGCATTTTCAACGGCTGCCAGCGTTGCATCAACCGATGTGCCGAGCGAAGCATAACCAAATTTATCGGGTACCGAAATCTGAATCATGGCCACGTTTACTTTCAGGTAGCCTTCGCGGATCAACCGTTGTGTTTCGTGCAGAAATACCGGGATATAATCGGCCCATCCTGCCTGTGTTTGTTTGCGGACATTGTGTCCCACAAAAAACGATTCCAACTGAAAGATACCTTCAAATTCCTGATCGGCATACGGGGCCGGCCCTTCGGTGTGAATGTGCTGAATACGGACATTCCTGAATTCTTTATTACGACCGCGTTCGCACATGGCGGCAATCAGCGGATGCGGCGTAACAGCCACACTGTGAAGGTGAACCCTGTCGTTCGATTTGATGACTTTTACTGCTTCCTGCGCAGTTACAAATTTGATATTCTTCATTATTTATTGATTAAACCAATGGTTAGTATTTGTTATAAAAAATCTTTTTTCTGTGTTTAACCGGAAACAACCTCCGGGCTGAATTGGCAATAAATGAAAGTTTTCAGGCCGGTTGAGTCTCCTTTTTAAAATCTGGCGCAAATATAGTTATTTCAGAACCTTGACCGGATTTTTGAATTGTAATACTATCCGTTCAAAGCTTTTGTAAACTATTTGTTAAATGCCCGAAAAACAGGCAAATGTCATGGTTTTTTTTTGAGGAATATTAAGCTTGCATAATTTTCAGATGATAATACCTACAGGATTGCTTTGCCGGTAATTTGTTAATTTTTCTGCTTAACAGTAATTTGTTTCCATTGAGCAGGTTTTGCCGGAATTTTTATAAATTAGTGACTTCCAAAAAATTTAACCGGTTATGGATAACACACAATTGAATAATTCGATCCGTCATGAAACAAAATCCCCAAAACATCAAAAATAAATTCAGTGAAGTTCAGAAGTGTTTGCTTTCAGTCATAAAAAAGCCCCGTGTTGTAAGACGAAGCGGCTTGAATGTTTTATTCACAAAATTAAAACTTGAATATGAAATTCATGAAACATTCGAGGTGCAGGTAACAAAAAAGGCGATCCCGATTTCTCGGGACCACCTTGAATGTTTTCACAACGGAATAATCCTTATTGTGAATTGCTTTCAATTGTGCATCAAAACTAAATGATATAAACCAATAAAACAATATACCATGAAAAAAATTTTAGGACTGGACTTAGGGACCAACAGCATAGGGTGGGCGCTGGTAAACGAAGCAGAAAATGAAAATGAAAAATCATCCATCGTTAAACTTGGAGTTCGGGTAAATCCTTTGACTGTTGATGAATTGACCAACTTTGAGAAAGGAAAGAGTATCACAACCAATGCTGAACGAACGCTTAAACGAAGCATGCGCCGAAACCTTCAGCGTTATAAACTTCGCAAAGAGAGCCTGATAAAGATTCTGAAAAAAAACAATTGGATCAGCGAACAAACCATTTTATCGGAGAATGGGAACAAATCTACTTTTGAAACTTATCGGCTTAGGGCAAAAGCTGCAACCGACGAAGTTTCGTTGGAAGAATTTGCCCGCATCCTTTTAATGATTAACCGCAAGCGTGGTTACAAAAGCAGCCGAAAGGCTAAATCGACCGAAGAAGGCCAATTGATTGACGGGATGGAGATAGCCAAGAAACTCTATCACGAGAATTTAACTCCCGGTCAATTGGTTCTTGAATTGGTTAAAGCAGGAAAGAAATACTTCCCCGATTTCTATCGTTCCGATTTGCAGGCCGAGTTTGATCGGATTTGGGTTTTTCAAAAGCAGTTTTACCCCGATGTATTGACCGATGAATTTAAGAAACAGTTGGCCGGAAAAGGCAAAGAAAACACACAGAAAGTTCTTTTAGCAAAATACGGAATTTATACAGCCATAAACAAGGGAGCCAATAAGAAATTTGAGGCAGCTCAATGGAGAGTTGATGCTTTATCGAAACAACTTTCAAGAGAAGAACTTGCATTTGTTATTTGTGAAATTAATGGAAAAATAAATAATTCAAGCAAAACATTAGGTGCTATTAGCGACCGTAGCAAAGAGCTCTACTTTAAAAAGCAAACGGTTGGACAGTATTTGATGGAGCAGCTTGAGCAAAACCCGCACGCCCGTTTAAAGAACCAGGTATTTTACCGTCAGGATTATCTCGATGAATTTAACACCCTTTGGGAAACGCAGGCAAAATTTCATAAAGAGCTCACCGATGAATTAAAAAGTGAAATCCGCGATGTGATTATTTTCTTTCAACGCCGTTTGAAAAGCCAAAAAGGTTTGATCAGTTTTTGTGAGTTCGAAAGCAAACAGATAGAGGTTGAGGTTGATGGTAAAAAGAAATTGAAAACCATCGGGATGAAGGTGTGCCCAAAATCTTCGCCTCTTTTTCAGGAGTTTAAAATTTGGCAGATTTTAAACAATATTCAAGTGAACGACAAAGCATCACATGCCAAACGTTTTTTAGAACAAGATGAAAAAGAAGTTCTTTTCTCTGAATTATCGGTAAGAGACAAACTGACAAAAGCCGATGCCCTTAAAATTCTTTTCAAAAACCACAAAGAGCTTGACTTGAATTACAAAGAGATTGAAGGAAACAGAACGCAGGCTGCGTTGTTTAATGCGTACAACGATATTATAGAACTAAGCGGGCACGAAAAGATCGATTTTTCAAAAAACTCGGCAACAGAAATCACCAATTCGGTTGCAGAAGTTTTTACTGCCTTAGGAATCAATGCTGAAATTCTTCATTTTGATTCGTCTATCGCTGGTGATCAATTCGACAAGCAACCCATGTATCAATTGTGGCATTTGCTATACTCTTATGAAGGAGATAAATCACCAACGGGTCAGGATAATCTTGTTAAAATAATCCAGGAACGTTATGGCTTTGAAAAAGAGTACGCCAAACGGTTAGCAAGCGTAACTTTTCAACCCGATTATGGAAGTTTAAGCACCAAAGCCATTCGAAAAATATTGCCACATTTAAAAGATGGATTTGCTTATGCTGGCCGAAAAGAAAGACCAGAAGAACCAAGTGCCTGTGAATATGCTGGCTACAGGCATTCGAAAAGTTCCTTAACGAAGGACGAACTGGATAAAAAAGAGCTGAAAGACAGGCTCGATATTCTACCTAAAAACAGTCTCCGAAACCCGGTGGTTGAAAAGATTCTGAACCAGATGATCAACGTGGTAAATGCAGTGTCTGAATCGTACGGCAAACCCGATGAAATCAGGATAGAGTTAGCCCGTGAATTGAAAAAGAGCGCCAAAGAGCGGGAAGAATTAACCACAGCAATTAATCAAACCACTGCAGAGCATGAGAAATACCGTCAGGAACTTCAGCAAAAATTTGGTTTTTCGCACGTAAGCCGAAACGACATTGTCCGCTACAAGCTTTATCTTGAGCTGGAACCATTTGGTTTCAAAACGTTGTATTCACAAACCTATATTTCTCCCGATAAACTTTTTAGTGGCGACTTTGATATTGAACACATCATACCACAATCGCGGCTGTTCGACGATTCTTTCTCGAATAAAACGTTGGAAACACGAAGCATCAATCTCGAAAAAGGGAACGATACGGCAATCGAGTTTATCGAAAAGAAATATGGAAAAGAAGGATTGGCTGATTACATTGCCCGTATTGACAGCGTATTTAAAAACAACCCTGCAAAACAGGGAAAGCTGAAAAAGCTGAAGATGAAGGGCGAAGATATTCCTGATGATTTTATCAACCGTGATTTAAGAGATACCCAATACATCGCCAAAAAAGCCAAATCGATTTTGGAAGAATTTGTCCGCGATGTTGTTTCTACAACGGGTTCAATTACCGACAGGCTTCGTGAAGATTGGCAATTGATCAATGTGATGCAGGAGTTGAACTGGAACAAATACGATAAACTTGGTTTAACAGAAACCATAATCGGCAGGGATGGACAGGAGATTCCAAGAATTAAAGATTGGACAAAACGTAACGATCACCGCCACCATGCCATGGATGCGTTAACCATTGCATTTACCAAACGAAGCCACATTCAGTATTTGAACAATCTGAATGCACGAAGCGATAAAGCCGGAAGCATTTATGGAATTGAACAGAAAGAGCTGTATCGCGACGATAAAGGAAAACTGAAATTCAAGCCGCCTATGCCGTTGGATGAATTCAGGGCCGAAGCAAAAAAACAGCTTGAAAATACGTTGATTTCGATTAAGGCCAAGAACAAGGTAACCACCATCAATATCAATACGACCAAGAAAAAGGGGGGAACTAACAAAAAGAGACAGCTTACCCCAAGGGGGCAACTCCATTTGGAAACGGTTTATGGAAGTATGCAACAACCCGTTATTAAAGAAGAGAAGGTGGGCGGCAATTTCGATGAAGCAACGATAGCCAGGGTAACCAAACCCATTTATCGTGAAGCTTTGCTAAAACGGTTGCAAGAGAATGGTAATGACCCGAAGAAAGCTTTTACCGGAAAGAACAGTTTGGAAAAGAACCCAATTTATCTCGACGAACTGCATACCTTAAAGGTTCCTGAAAAGGTGAAAACCAAAGATGTGGAAACGATTTACACCATCCGAAAAGATATTTCGCCCGATTTACGGATTGACAAAGTGGTTGATAAAAAGATTCAGAAGATATTACAAGATCGCTTAGCCGAATTTAAGAACGATCCCAAAAAAGCTTTTTCCGATTTGGATTTGAACCCAATTTGGCTGAACAAGGAAAAGGGCATTTCAATTAAACGGGTAACCATAACCGGTATTAGCAATGCGTTGGCCTTGCACGACAAAAAGGACAAAGATGGAAACCTGATGTTAGATAAGGAAGGGAAACCACAACCCGTTGATTTTGTCAATACAGGCAACAACCATCACGTAGCCATTTATCGAGATGCTAATGGAAATTTGCAAGAAAAGGTTGTGTCGTTTTATGAAGCTGTCAGTAGGCGAAATGTCGGCTTACCAGTAATTATAAAAGACACTAAAGAAATTTGGAATTTGGTTTTAGAAAAACCAGAGGGTACTTTCCCTCAATTATTGATTGATAATTTGCCAGATGAAAACTGGGAATTCCTCTTTAGCATGAAGCAAAACGAATACTTTGTTTTCCCCAATGCTGAAACCAGGTTTAATCCGAATGAAGTTGATTTGCTCGATCCGGATAATTATCATTTGATTAGCCCGAATTTGTTCAGGGTGCAAAGTGTATCATCAAAGTACTATATTTTTAATCATCAATTTGAAACCATGAATGCAGATGGTGAATTATTTAAAAACAAGAAACAGTTATCAAAAATTACATATCAGTTTCTAAGAACACCAGGAAGTCTTGAAGGAATAGTTAAGGTCCGGATAAATCATATCGGGCAAATTGTTTCTGTTGGCGAATATTAATAACAACCAAAATCTATGTCAAAACCAAAACTTAAAAAAGAACTTCAGCAACTGACGAAAGAGCAGCTGATTGAGCAAATCCTTGATTTGTACGATAAAAACAAAGCGGTAAAAGAGTTTTACGACTTCTACCTGGATCCCCGCAATGAAAAGGAATTGGCTGAAAAGTATAAAAAACTGATCCGAAAAGAATTTAACGTTGAAAATCCGATGCGGGCCGGACTAAAATTTTCGGTAGCTAAACGGGCCATTTCCGACTTTAAAGATTTGCAGCCTTCACCCGAAGCGTTGGCCGATGTAATGTTGTATTTGCCTGAGTGTGCTTGTGAATTGACTTATTGTTATGGCGATTATCCCGAACAATTTTACGACTCAGCCTATAAAAATTACATAGCAGCGCTTGAATTTATTGCCAGGAATAATCTGTTAGACGATTTCAGGGCACGTGCTGAACAATGCATGGAATGGGCTTCCCCGTGCGGTTATGGCTTTGCCGATGATATAGCCGAAGCTTTTTACGAATATTACCAGTATTAAAACTTGCTTCTTTATTTTGCTTTTCCAAAGTTTTGAACTTTGGAAAAGCTAATAAAAAAGACGAAACGAAAAGATTATCATGGCGCCATTGCAACCCGGAAAATCGTACCATATATTCAACCACGCCAACGGGTTTGAAGATATTTTCCGCAACGACGGGAACTATTGGTTTTTCCTTGATAAATACCGGAAACATGTTTCGCCTATTGCCGAAACCTACGCGTATTGCCTCATGCCCAATCATTTTCACCTGGTTGTTCGGATTCGCAAACGAGAAGTGATTGAAGAAATAGTCAGGAATAAATCAAACCGGAGTTGTTTCAAGCCTGATAACTCTTCTAAAGTTCCAAACTTTGGAAAAGTTAAATCTATCGACGATAACGTAATCGAAAAATTCCTGTCGAAACAATTTGCCAACCTGTTCAGCGCCTACACGCAGGCTTTTAATAAAGTCAGCCTGCGCCATGGGTCGTTGTTTATAAAAAACTTTAAACGTGAGTTGATTACGTGTAAAACCCATTTTATCCGGTCGGTGGTTTATGTACACCGGAACCCGGTTCATCATGGTTTTTGTCAGGCTTATGATGATTGGCCTTACAGTTCGTATTACGGAATTTTGAACAACGATGATATGGGTGTTGAAAATGCAAAAGTTTTAGCTGTTTTTGCCGGGCGTGGTAACTTTATCGCCGATCATAGCGAATCGCTCAAAACGTTACCTCCCGGTATTTTTGAAATCCCTTAAAACGTTGAACCAATGATAAAACGAACACTTTATTTTGGAAACCCGGTTTACCTGCATAAAAAAGATTTGCAGTTAAAGGTGATTGACACGGTAAGCAAAACCGAAAAAGCAAGTATTCCGCTGGAAGATGTTGGCGTGGTTTTGCTGGACCATCCGCAGATAACCATTACCCATGCGCTGATTTCGGACCTGAACGAACGCAATGTTGCACTGATAAGCTGTAATGAAAAACACATGCCATCAGGTTTGATGCTTCCGTTAGATGGGAATCATGTTCAGTCTGAACGATTCAGGATACAGATTGATGCTTCGGAACCCCTGTTGAAAAACCTGTGGGCACAAACTGTAAAGGCTAAAATTGAAAACCAGGCGGCTTTATTACAACGACTTGAAATCGATAACAAACGGTTATTGGCATTGGTGCCACAAATAAAATCGGGCGACCCCGATAATATTGAAGGAAGGGCCGCTGCTGTTTACTGGAAACTGCTGTTTTATGATGGCGATTTTGTACGCGACCGCTTTGGTGTTGAACCCAACAGCCAGTTAAACTATATTTATGCTGTTCTCAGGGCAATTGTGGCCAGGGCGCTTGTGAGCAGCGGTTTGTTACCCACACTGGGCATCTTTCACCGGAATAAATACAATGCCTATTGTTTGGCCGACGATATTATGGAACCTTATCGCCCGTTTTGCGACGAACTGGTTTACAGGATGTTGATGGATAATGTATTTGATACAGAAGAAATCAGTAACGCGCAAAAAGCAAAACTCCTGGCTATTGCCACTGCCGATGTATTGATTGATGGGAAAAAAAGTCCGCTGATGGTGGCCATGAGCCGCACCACCAGTTCGCTGTACGAATGTTTTGAAGGGACGCGGCGTAAAATAGTTTATCCTGAGTTTATTTAAAATGGATGGATATTCATGGCAACATTCGATGCTTTAAATCAATACCGGATTATGTGGGTACTTGTATTTTTCGATATCCCGGTGGAAACCAAAAAACAACGCAAAGTGGCGGCTCAGTTCCGAAAAGAGCTGGTAAAAGATGGTTTTTCCATGTTCCAGTTTTCGATTTACCTACGCAATTGCCCCAGCCGCGAAAACGCCGAAGTACACATAAAACGGGTAAAAAAGATGCTGCCCGAATTCGGGCACGTGGGAATTTTGCAGATAACCGATAAGCAATTCGGGATGATGGAACTGTTTTATAGCCGTAAACCCACTATTAAACCCGAAACGGTGCAACAACTTGAATTGTTTTAGATAGAATCATCATTTGTCATTTCGACGAGTTTACGAGGAGAAATCTTTAAAATGATATTTTAGAAAAGAAAATATATCGCCGGAAATCAAAAAAGCAGGGTTTTATTCCTGCTTTTTTGATTTCTGACAACATTTTTAATTCATTGAACCTTAGTAATTTGTACGGCATACGTTGTCAATGAACCTGATAAAAATACAATTTGAAAGCAATTCACAAC
>JAJUGS010000016.1 GCA_029265875.1 Prolixibacteraceae bacterium | reverse complement strand
AATGGGGCGGCCTGCCGGATCGTGAAAATGGTGTTGGCGATCCGTGCATTTTGGTTGACCGCCAAACCGGAACCATCTGGGTGGCAGCACTCTGGTCGCACGGAAAACCGGGACAGCGAACCTGGAATTCATCGGAACCCGGACTTGAGCCTTCAGAAACCGGGCAATTTCTGCTCGTGAAATCGGAAGATGACGGGAAAACCTGGAGCCAGCCTTTGAATATCACGCAGCAGGTGAAAAATAAAAACTGGCAACTGATGTTGCAGGGGCCTGGCAAGGGAATTACGCTGAAAAACGGGACTTTGGTTTTTCCGGCCCAGTTTAAGGATGAAAACAGGGTTCCGTTTTCCACCATCATTTACAGCACCGACCACGGCAAAACCTGGAAAACCGGCCGGGGTGCCAAACCTGAAACCACGGAAGCCCAGGTAATCGAACTAAGCGACGGCAGCCTGATGCTCAACATGCGCGACAACCGCAATGGCAGCGAAAAATCGGAGAAAAACGGCAGGGCCGTGATGATTACAAAAGATATGGGAGAAACCTGGACTGAACACCCGACAACCAACAGCGTTTTACCCGAACCGGTTTGTATGGCCAGCCTGATCAAAGAAAAATTCGAAGTGAACGGCGAAATGCGCGAAGTGGTTTTTTTCAGCAATCCGGCTTCAAAATATCACCGTGACAATATGACAATCAAGGCCAGTTTGGATGACGGGAAAACCTGGCCCGTGGAATACCAGCTTCTTTTGGATGAAAAGGAAGGACGGGGTTATTCCTGCCTCACCCGGATTGATGACAAAACACTGGGCATTTTATACGAAAGCAGCCAGGCCGACCTGGTTTATCAGGCGATTCCTGTAGCTGATTTTTTCACGCAAAAAAGGTAGGGTGTTATTTTTTAAAGCAGAACCGGAAATTATATCAAAATACAAATCGATAATGAAACCTTACATTTTAGAACAAACCAACTGGAAACAGGTAAAAAGCGAAAAATACGAAGTGGCAGTTTTGCCGTGGGGCGCCACCGAACCGCACAATTATCATCTTCCGTATGGAACCGATGTGATTGAAACGGAAAAAATTGCAGAGGAAGCCGCCGCAAAAGCCTGGTCGCGCGGGGCAAAAGTAATGGTATTGCCAGCCATCCCGTTTGGCGTGCAGAACCCGGGGCAAACAGAACTTCCGTTTTGCATGCACATCAATCCGTCAACGCAAATCATTCTTTTCCGCGATATTGTTGCCTCGCTCAACCGGCAGGGAATCAAAAAACTCGTGGTGCTGAATGGCCACGGCGGGAACGATTTTAAACCGATGATCCGTGAGTTGAAAACCGAATTCCCGGAAATGTTGGTTGCACTGGTGGAATGGTTCAAAATTCTGGATGCTGATGAATATTTTGAAGAAGGAGGTGATCATGCCGGCGAAATGGAAACCAGCATCATCATGCATTATTTCCCACACCTTGTAAGGCCGCTTGATGAAGCCGGCGAAGGCAAGGCAAAACAGGCAATACTAAATGGACTGAAAAATAAAACCGCCTGGATTCCGCGGCAGTGGGACCAGGTTTCGGAAGATACCGGAGTCGGGTATCCGAAAAAAGCCACTGCAGAAAAAGGCGAAAAGTACCTGAACGAAACAGTCAGCCGGATCAGCAATTTTCTGGTTGAATTTGCCGGTTGTAACCCGGAAGAAATATATGAATAGAAATTTTTCAGGCTGATTAAACACATTTTATTCAGCCTGTAATTCATTACTTTTAAATAAAAAACCGAATACCATGAAACTATTACTGATCAGTAACTCAACGATGCCCGGTGAGGCATATCTTGACTACCCGAAACACGAAATCAGGAAATTTCTGGGAGATAAACCGGTTACAGCCCTGTTTATTCCTTACGCTGCAGTCACTTTTTCGTACGATACCTATTGTGAAAAAGTGGAAGAACGGTTTTCGGAAGTCGGCCATCACATTGTGGGAATCCACACGTTTACCGATGCGGTACAAGCCGTTCACAAAGCCGAAGCCATCGTGGTGGGCGGTGGCAATACCTGGCAACTGGTAAGAATGCTGCACGAAAACAACCTGATGAACCCGATCAGGGAAAAGGTTTTCGGCGGTGTGCCCTACATCGGGTGGAGTGCAGGGGCCAATGTGGCCTGCCCCACACTGCGCACAACGAACGATATGCCGATTGTTGATCCGAAAGGTTTTGAATGTATGGGTCTTGTACCCTTTCAGATTAACCCGCATTATCTGGATGCACATCCTGAAGGACATGGCGGAGAAACCCGCGAACAGCGAATCCAGGAGTTTATCGAGATTAATCCGGATGTTTTTGTTGCCGGGTTGCGCGAAGGGACCCTGTTTAAAGTGGAGAACAAAAAACTCATGCTGATTGGTAACAAAACCTGCCGGATATTTAAAAAAGGTCAGGAGCCGCGTGAATTGTCGGCAACAGACGATTTCAGTTTTTTATGTTGCGACAGGTTGTTTTAACGGCAGACCGAAGAAAAAAATAAAAGCGGCGGAACTGATGGGTCCCGCCGCTTTTGCTATAGTTTTAAATTACCTGGCAGCCTTCATTTTTCTGATCTTTTTGTGGTGTTTGCGCCGGGCGATTTTTAACCTCACCGTGTGGTTCAGTTCAATCAAAGCCGGAACAAACATCAGGGTTAAGAAGGTGGCAAAACTCAACCCGAAGATAATCGACCACGCCAGCGGACCCCAGAAAGCCACGTTGTCGCCGCCAAAATAAATGTGCGGGTTTAGTTCGGTAAAAATGGTTTCGAAGTTGATATTCAAACCAACCGCCAGCGGAACAAGCCCAAGCATCGTAGCTGTGGCGGTAAGGATTACCGGGGTAATACGGGTTTTTCCACCCTCGATAATGGCACGGCGGGTGGGTACACCTTCAGCAATCCGGGCATCTATAAATTCAACAATCAGAATTCCGTTTCTTACCACAATACCTCCCAAAGCCACAATTCCCAAACCGGTCATCATAATCACGATGTCCATTCGGAATAAAACTACCCCGAGTAAAACACCAATGATACTGAAAATCACTTCGCTGAGTATAATCAATGATTTCACTACCGACCTGAATTGGGTAATCAGGATAAAGAAGATGGCACCGATGGCAATTACCATTGCTTTTAAAAGGAAAGCAACCGTTTCTGCCTGGTCGTCCTGTTCACCGGTAAGCTTGATGGTGGTCCCTTCGTTTAACGGGAATGATTTTGCCTCGCGTTTTATAACAGGAACAATATCATTGGCCGAATAGCCTGAAAGAACATTCGAATAAACGGTAATGATACGTTTCTGGTCCAAGCGTTTGATACCGGCATACGATGTAGTATAATCAATGCGTGCCACTGTTGAGAGCGGAATGCTGCGCAGCATACCGGTGTTCATGTCGCGGTACGTAATCTGAAGGTTGACAAGATCGTTGATATTATCGCGGGTTGATTTGTCGTACCGGAGCATAATCGGGTATTCATCCTCGTCCTGTTTCAGTTTCGAGATTTCTTTTCCGTAAAGGGCCGTGCGTACTTCCATCCCAATCTGGCCGGTTGAAATACCCAGCCTTCTTGCCCGGTCGCGGTCGATCTGAATGATGATTTCAGGAGAGTTGGTTTCAAAATCAACTTTTAGTTCTTCCACACCCGGAATATTCAACGAATCGATGTAATTCCTGAAGGCGAAGGCATCTTTCACCAACATTTCAAGATTTTCGTTGGTAATTTCAATATTAATGGGCTTTCCGGTTGGCGGTCCGTTTTGCTCTTTATCCACCGTAATTTCGGCCCCCGGAATATTCACAATTTCCTTTCTGATCATTTCCATGTACTCGGTGGTGTTGTATTGGGTTGAGCGGAATTTATGCTCAATGAAATTTACCGTTACTTTACCCCGGTTGAACGGATTGCCTGACGATACAAAACCTTCTTCCTCGGCACCAATGGTAACATTCGAAATAACCGATTCCACATCAGGGTTGTTCTTTCCCAGTACTTTATAAACGCGTGCTTCAACAACTTTTGTAACACTGTCGGTTACATTCTGGTGGGTACCGCCGGGCATTTTAATGTACACGAATACCGAATTTGGGTCGCTGTTGGGGAAAAACAGGACAGTAGGTTTTACTGCGCCGGTTATAAACATGGTTACAAAGAAAAGTGTAATCATTCCAACCAAAATCCAGACCGGGCGGGCACCTTTCAAAACCCATCTTAACTGCCGTTCGTAAATGGCCATTACAGCCGGCCATATTTTGTTCTGAAATGCAAGAATCGCCCTTTTAAGAATAAAGTGGAAAAGCAGGATAAGAATAACGGCAAAAGTAAGCAAGTTAGCGACGGTAAATGCAACTGGTGATTTTCCGAAGAAGTAACTTACATAAAGGATAACTGCCAGTACTGCCATTATGATGGTGGCAATTTTCAGTTTTCTCCAGGTTGTACCTTCCTGGTATTCCTGGTCGTATTCGTGTTTCATAAACGAAACAGCGAAAACAGGGTTAAAAACGTAGGCTACAAAGAGCGATGCAAAAAGTGTAATAATAAGCGTAACCGGCAAATAATGCATAAACTGCCCAACAATTCCGGGCCAGAATGCCAGCGGGAAAAATGGCGCCAGCGTGGTGAGTGTTCCGGACAAGATAGGCAGGAAAACCTCACCGGCAGCTCTTTTGGCTGCTATATTTATGTCAGGGACAAACCGGTGCAAACGGTGGGTGTTTTCTATCACCACAATGGCATCGTCAACCACAATACCGAGCGCAAAAATGAAGGCAAACATTACAATCATGTTCATGGTGAAGCCCAGTCCCGGGATAATCATGTAAGCCAGGAACATGGAAAGCGGCACCGACAAACCAACAAAGAATGCGTTGGTCAAACCCATGAAGAACATGAGCACGACCGTTACAAGAATAAACCCGATGATGATGGTATTATTTAATTCTTCGAGCGTGTTACGGGTAAACCGGCTTTGGTCGCCCGTAATGGTAACCTGAATGTCTTTCGGATATTCACGCGCTTTTAAATCATCAATAATCTCTTTAATCTGGTCTGATGCATCGAGCAGGTTGGCGCCATTCTTTTTAATAATATTGAGGGTGATTACGTTTTCGCCATTCAAACGGGCAAAGCTTTCCTGTTCTTCAAACCCGTCGGTGATGGTGGCTATATCGCTGAGTTTTACCAATGCACCGCTTGAGGATTGAACCACAATGTCACGAATGGTATTTACATCAGCAAACTGACCTTTGATCCGAACGGTGTTACGGGTGCCGTTGTTGGTAAAGTTACCACCTGAAATGGTGAGGTTTTCAAGAGAAATTGCCTGTTCAATATTTCCGAAAGTAACTTTGGCAGCCTGCATTTTAAAGATGTCGGCATCAATCTGTATTTCCCTGTCGAGGGCACCAACAATATCCACCCTGGTAATTTCCTTTAACCCTTCAATACGGTCCTGGGCAGCTTCGGCATACTGTTTCAGTTTAACCAGGTCGTAATTTCCCGAGATATTGATATACATTACGGGCATTGCCGAAAGGTCGATGTCGCTGATATCGGGGTCGGCAGGCAAATCGGTGGGCAAATCGGTTTTTGCTTTGTCAACCGCGTCGCGTACCCTTTGTTTGGCTGTTTCAATCGAAATGTCAGTATCGAATTCAACAACGATGGCGCTGTAATCGGGTACCGAGTTGCTGGTGATATTCTTCACATTGGAAATTGATTTCAGTTGTTTCTCGATGGGGCGTGTCACCAGGTTTTCAATATCCGCGGGCGATGTACCCGGGTAGGGAGTAGATACAACGATGTACGGAATCACCACCTGCGGAAAAGTTTCCTTGGGGATGGCATAGTAATTCATCAACCCGAGGACCGAGATAAAAATGGCAAGCACATAAATACTCGTCCGGTTATCAATGGCCCAGCTTGTTGCGAAAAATTCCTTTATTTTATTTTGTTTCGACATGATTTGTCTGATTTTAGTAGTTAGAATATTACTTTCTGGCCGGCATTCAATCCCTGAAAACCGGTAACAATAATCTTATCGCCAACATTTAAACCTTCAGTAATTTCCATGATACCATCATAATCCATCCCGGTTTTCACGAGGCGGCGTTCGGCTTTCCAGTCGGCCCCGTCCTGCACGGCAACGTAAATGAATTTACCGTCCTGATTGCTTTGAACAAGATTTACCGGAATGCAAAAAGCTTTTTCGTTGGTGTAATCTTTAATTTTCAGGTTCGCCATCATATTGGCGCGCAATTCAATTTCACTGGAAGAAACTTTACATTCGACCCTGAAAGTACGGTTTGTGGGGTCGATAAAACGACTGGTAAACATGAGTTTTGATTCAATTTCCTTACCAATATCGGGGAAACTGACAATGGCCGGATTTCCGTTTTTGATGCGTGAAGCGTATGTTTCTGAAACATCTGCCGATATTTTTGCCACACTCATGTTGATTACCCTGATGGTTGAAGTTGGCATTCCGGGAGAAGCCATCTGACCAACCCTGAGCGGAACACTTTCAACCGTTCCGCTGATTGGTGAAACCACTTTTGACAGTTTCAACTGTTCTTTTATCGTGTTAGCCCTTTGTTCAAGTGATTCTTTGTTGGTTTTTGCCTGAAGGTACTGTACCTCGCTGCCAATTTTCTTTTCCCACAAAGCAGCCTGTTTTTCGTAAATATTATTCGCCAGGGCAAGTTGCGTGTTTACTTCCTCGAGTGATTGCCGTGTGATCTGGTCATCTAATTCGGCCAGTACCTGACCTTTTTTTACCACCGAACCTTCGGTAACGTAAACCGCGGTAACAATACCTGCCATTTGCGGGCTTACAGCAATGTTCTGGTCGCCGTCAACGGTTCCCTGTACCTGAATGTAATGGTTGAAAACACATTCTGTTGCATCGGTTGTTTTTACAGCAATCGCTTTTGTTTCAGCAGCTTGTCCGCCGGGATTAATTTCAGCTTCAAGTTGTGCAATTTTTTGGTTTAATTCTTCGCGCTGAGTTTTCAACTTTTCGAGTTGTGCCTTTTTGTCTGTTTCCTGGCTGCATGAAATCAGCAATGCGATCATGGCAGCTACATAAATTATTTTTTTCATTGTTGTATAGTTGTTTATTTTTTTAATCTGAAAGATGTTGTTATTGATTTTGGTTGATATTAAACAGTTTTTCAAGCTTGGCTTTTGAACTTTGCAAATCGTAAATGCTCTGGTAATAGCTTGTCAGGTTGGTTAGATATTGATTCTGGCTGTTCATCAAATCCATGCTCGAAGCAATTCCCTGTTTGTATTTTTCCAATGTACGCTGATAAATTTCGTCAGACAACTGTTTGTTTTTTAACTGGTTTTGATAATTAGCGAGCTTAACTTTTAAATCGTCCTGGTATTGAGTGGCCTGCATCAACAAACTGCCTGAAACAAATTTCCGGGTGTTAACTGCTTTTTCAAGGTCCATTTTTCGTTGCGAAACTACGGAAGATCGCTGACCGCTGCTGAAAATCGGAATATTCATGCTGATACCCAGGATGTCTTTTGGCGTGAAATCAAATGCTGGCTTGTTCACTTTCTCAGTATGGTTGTAAAAAGCTGAAATGGTGGGTAAATAACTGCTTCTGGCAAGGTCCAGCTGTAATTCAGCCGATTTTTCAGAAATCCTGATCAGTTTATAATCAACATTTTGTTCAAGAATAAAAGGTTCGTTAACCAACCCGGTAATCGCTTCGTTCAGCGAAATATCAGACTCAAGTGGGTCAATTACTTTCACTTCAATGGAATCATTAATCCCCAACTGAATTTTTAATAACCTGTAAGTAATCCTGATATTACTTTGCACCTGGTTGATGGCATTGCGCACTGTATTTGCCGATAATTCGAGTTGATCGACATCTGTTTTTTCAACAAAACCTTGTTTGTTCATTTCAGAAATTTCGTATAAGGTTTTGTTGATGTTTTCGAGATTTTGTGTCAGAATCTTTTCACTTTCCTCGGCCAATTGTATAACATTATAGGTATTCGAAACCGATTCAATAACATCAAGTTTCGTTTTTTCGGCGTTGTGTTTCGAGAAATTATAATAAACTTTTGATGCCTGTAGCCCGACAATATAAGATCCGCTGAAAATTAACTGTGAAACAGTTATATCGAATGTTGTGTAATTGGGCACCCCTAATTCAATTTCGGCGCCGGGCGTGGCATTCATATAAATGCTTTCGCCACTCTGTAAGGTAACCCCGCTAATTGTGCCGGTGTTGGTGTTTGGATCGAACGGAATATTGGTGGTTGATAATTCCATTCCACCCCCGAAACTTACAGTCGGGACCTTAAATGTATGCTGGTAATTGCCTTTGGCATTAATTTGTGGCAAACCCGAGGCAGTTGTTTCCCAGATTTTTTTCCGGGCAATTTTCAGATCAATTTCCGAGTTCAGAATGTTGGTGTTATATTGTGTTGCCATTTTCAGGGCCTCCTGTTTCGAGAGCCTGATAATTTCCTGTGGTTTTGAAGTTAATGATCCCATCAGCAACACAAGGGACATTAACAATGTTAATTTTAGTTTTCCGGCCATGTTTAAATGTTTTTTAATTTATATTTTTTTGTAAATGAGACAATTCTGCTTTTTGTTTTTCAAAATATGCAATTCCGGCAGGGGTTGAAATTGCCCGGATATGGTTTTCAAACAGCACTTCAAAAATTTTATCAAACGATATTTCATTACCAAAACAATAATCGATACTGTGCATTTCAACAAGATTTTTGAGATACAAAGTGGCGGTTAATTCATTGTCAACATCGTCGCGGTATAACCCTTCCGATTTTCCTTTTAGCAGGTTTTTTATGATGAGATTGTAAATATGTTCCTGTTTTTGTAGTGAGTATTTGTTAAAAAGCGGCTCGTAATACTTCCGCATTTCAAATTTTATCTTGGAATCGAGCCGGCTCATTTCTTCGAAAACCATTGTACTGACATGAATAATAATATCGATGGCATTCATTTTATCAGGATCAATACCCGATATTTTATTCTTCCATTTAAAACTGTCATACAAAAAAATCTTTTCAATCAGGTCTTCTTTATTTTTAAATGATTGGTATAGGGTTTTTTTTGAAATTTTCAGGTGGTGGCTGATGTCATCCATATTTACATTACGGATGCCAAATTTGTAAAACAGTTCCACAATCTGATCGAGTAACGTAATCAGTTTCTGATCATTAAATATTGCAATATGGTTCATTTTCAACTTCTGTAAAAATTATGGTACAAATAAACGGAAACGAATTAGATAAAAAACGTTTCCTGGATTTAAATTGTTTATTTGTTAACAATGATCCAAAAGTCTGAAATTTCGTGAAGCTGATCATAAAAAGTTAGATGACCGGGTTAAATGATTAGGTGAACGCCTGAATAATGGCGGTGAATTATTAACCGGTAAATGAAATAGAGGGAGAATTGGGGTTTAGTTTTGACTATAATGATGTTTACACCAGCGAATCGCCTTTGTACATTCTCACATCGGTGACAAATTTCTTAATCTGCTGTTCGTCTTCGCGCCGGCAAACCATCAGCGTGTCGTTCGATTCAGCAATGATATACCCGTCGAGCCCCTGCAATACAGCCACTTTTTCGCCCGAAACACTCACAATACAATTCTTGCTGTCGTAAATCATAATATTGTCGCCACCAATTACATTCCCGTTTTCGTCTTTTTCGCGGTTTTCATACAAGGTATTCCAGTTGCCCAGGTCGCTCCAGCCAAAATCGGCAGTCAGCACATATACATTTTGTGCTTTTTCCATAATTCCGTAATCAACCGAAATACTTTGACATTCGGAGTAAATTTTATTGATAAAGTGAACTTCGTTGGGGGTATTGTACAATTTCATCCCGCTTTCGAAAAGCGACGATACATTCTGCAGATGTTTATCGAAAGCTTCGGTAATACTGTTCATCGACCAGATGAAAATACCCGAGTTCCAGAAAAATTCACCACTCTCGATAAAAATCTTCGCCATTTGCAGATCGGGTTTTTCAGCAAATATTTTCACTTTGAAAAGATTCTCAAGTTCCCTGAATTCAACCGGTTTGTGAACCTGGATATATCCATAGGCTGTTTCAGGCCGGTTGGGCTTAATTCCTAATGTGACCAGTGCATTGTTTTCTTTTACAAACTCTAACGCATTGTTTATCTGTTTCAGAAATTCATCTTCTTTCAGTATCACATGATCTGAAGGAGCAACAATAAACCTGGCGTTCTCATTTTTGCTCCGTATTTTGTAGGTTGCATAGGCAATACAGGGTGCTGTGTTCCGGCGCAGTGGTTCAAGTAAAACCTGTTCCTTTTTTAACATGGGAAGCTGTTCGGCAACAAAATCGCTGTAATTTGTATTGGTAACCACGAGAAAATTTTCAACAGGGATTATTTTTGAGAAACGGTCGAAAGTTTGTTGCAGGAAAGTACGGCCGGTGCCAAGGATGTCAAGAAACTGTTTGGGTCTGTTCAAGCGGCTCAAAGGCCAGAAACGGCTACCGGTACCTCCGGCCATAATAATGCAGTAAGTATTGTCCATGCTGTAAAAGTTCTGTCTCTTTCAAAAATATCAATTTTATGCAAACCAACCGGTAAATTTGATTTTTTTAAGAAAGATATGAATTGAAGACAACGGTTGTTTGTATGCGGTGATTTAAGTTGTAATTTTAGGATGTTGTAAAAACGGTCAAATGAGTTTCTTTTTTCACATAGGCAGGTTTTTTGTAATGCTGAAAAACGTTTTTTCGAAACCTGAAAAGCACAGGATTTACCTGCGCCAATTATTTTACGAAATTGAAAACCTCGGCGTGAATTCGGTAGGCATTGTGGTGATTATTTCCTTGTTTATTGGCGGGATTATGACCATCCAGTTTGCCTACGCGCTGGCAAATCCGCTTTATCCGGCTGAATTGGTGGGTCTCGGAACCCGTGATACATTGTTGCTCGAGTTTTCATCAACCATGCTTGCGCTGATTATGGCGGGGAAAATCGGCTCGAATATTACTTCAGAAATCGGCACGATGCGTGTAACCGAACAAATTGATTCGCTTGAAATTATGGGGATCAATTCTGCCAGTTACCTGATTCTGCCCAAAATTATTGCCGTGGTTTTTATTTTTCCTTTCCTTTATATTTTAAGCGTGTTTTTTGGTTTGCTGGGAGGTTTGTTTACCGGGCCTTTGGCGGGTGTCATCACCATTCCAGAATATGTTGACGGGATTAAATGGTTGTTTGAGCCCTATTACATCACCTTTTCGATCATCAAATCACTTTTCTTCGGGTTTCTGGTGGCCAGTGTTCCGGCTTACTTTGGCTATTACGTGCAGGGTGGTGCCCTCGAAGTAGGCAAAGCCAGCACAAAAGCAGTGGTCAATACCAATATCCTGATTTTATTTTTCGACCTTGTATTAACCCGTTTATTGCTCACATGATTGAAGTAAAAAATCTGCATAAATCGTTTGATGGGAAGGAAGTGCTGAGCGATATTTCCATCCGGTTCGAGAAAGGGAAAACCAACCTGATTATTGGCCGCAGTGGTTCGGGAAAAACTGTTTTGCTGAAATCGATTCTGGGTTTGTACCCGGTTGACAGTGGAGAAATCTGGTACGACGACCGTAATTTTCTTACAATTGATGAAAAGCAGCGCAAAATGATGCGCCAGGAAATCGGGATGGTATTCCAGGGTGGGGCACTTTTCGACAGCAGTACTGTTGAAGGCAATGTAAGGTTCCCACTTGATATGTTTACAAGAATGACTGCCAAAGAAAAAGAAAACCGGGTGGCATTTTGTCTGGAACATGTGAACATCGAAAAAAGGGCATTTAAACTTTTCCCCAGCGAAATCAGCGGCGGAATGCAAAAACGTGTGGCCATTGCACGGGCCATTGCTTTAAACCCGAAATACCTGTTTTGCGATGAACCTAACTCGGGCCTCGACCCTGAAACTGCTACTGTAATCGATGAGCTGATCCAAAACCTTACCCGTGAGTTTCAGATGACCACCATCATTAACACACACGATATGAATTCGGTAATCGAAATCGGGGAACTAATTTTGTTTATCAGCAAAGGACGAAAGGAATGGGTGGGAACTAAAAACGAAATTCTTCACAGCAACAACCACACGCTCAACGATTTTATTTTTGCCAACAAACTTTACGCCCAAATGCGGCGGGATGTGGAGGAGGGATAATTATTTCAACTCAGCTTCAATCTCACGTTTAATCGCTCTTTGAACCAGTTGATTTAATGTAATTCCCCTCATTAGCGCAACTTGAGCCGCTTTTTTATGAATGCCCGGATTTAATCTGATATTGAAAGTTCCTTTGTATGATTTCTCAATCGGAATGCCTTCTGCTTCACAGTCTTTTATATGTTCATCAACCATTGATTTAAAAGCATTCTCCAACTCATCAACGGTTGTACCTTCAAAGGTAACGAGATCGTTAATTCCCTCTACTTTCCCAAAAAAAACCCTGTCGCTTGCATTATAATGCACAGAACCAATAAAACCTTTGTATGTTAAAACATCTTTCATTCTAAATCTTTCAATTTCAATTCATTTTCAATAAAATCCAACTGATACTGTTTTAGTATAATCCCGGGATGCGGTTTATGAAGTTTAATTTTATGGTTTGTTTTTTCATTGATAAATACGACTCTTGAACCTGCCCCCTCTTTCTCGCTATATCCAAAAAAACTCAATAAACGTCTCAATTCATCATAAGTGAAATCTTTTGGTTTTCTTCTGAAACGTTCGATAAGTTTTTTTAAAGTTGTCATTGAACAAATATATAAAATGCAACTGAAAATTAGTTACCTCTGGTTGCATATTTTCTTGTAATTGATTTTTTTAAAGAATCTTGGTATCAGTATAAATTGTAAATACGGATGTTAAAATACCCAGTATTTATCCTTTCGGCACCAATGTTACCAGCGGAATAATCATTTCCTCCATCGAAATTCCACCGTGCTGGAAAGTGTCTTTGTAATAATTGGCGTAATAATTAAAGTTATTCGGATAGGCCAGAAAATCGTCGGAGTGGGCAAAAATATAACTGGTACTTACATTGCGTAATGGCAAAAAAGCTTTTTTGGGGTCACGAAGTTCAAAAATCTGTTTGCTCTGGTAGTTCAGGTTTTTGCCCAATTTGTAACGCAGGTTGGTGTTGGTTTCGCGGTCACCAATTACCTTAACCGGGTTATGAACCCTGATGGAGCCGTGGTCGGTGGTAACCACCACACGCACATCATTGTCCGCAAGTCCTTTCAGCAAAGCCAGTAACGAGGAGTTGTTAAACCAGCTCAGCGTGAGCGATCGGTAGGCTTTTTCGTCGCCGGCGAGTTCTTTTATCATGTCCATTTCGGTGCGGGCATGAGAAATCATATCCACAAAATTGAAAACCATCACCGAAAGGTCACTTTCAATAATACTGTTCAGGTTATCCGAAACACGGCGTTCCATCCTGATTCCGGATGATTTGTCAAAAAAGAGTTTTTCTTTTCTGCCATGACGTGCCATTTGTTTGCGTAACAATTGCTCTTCAAACCGGTTTTTATTCCCTTCGTTGTCGTCGTCATCCCACAATTCGGGGTATAAACGGGCAATTTCAGAAGGCATCAATCCCGAAAACATGGCATTGCGGGCATACATGGTGGCCGTTGGTAATATACTGTAATACAGTTCTTCCGATTCGGTACGGTAATAGTTGTCGAAAACCTTGCTGATGGTTCTCCACTGGTCGAAACGAAGGTTATCAATTACGAGTACAAATAGTTTTTTCCCATCGTTCAGCAAAGGGAAAATACGGTGTTTGAAAATATCGGGCGAAAGCAGCGGTCGTTCACCAATTTCCTGCACAAACCAATGGATATAATGGTCTTTGATAAACCTGAAAAAGGCTTTGTTGGCATCGGCTTTCTGCATGGCGAGAATTTCGTCCATGGCTGTTTCTTCCGACTGGCTGAGTTCAATTTCCCAGTGAACCAATTTTTTATAAATATCAATCCATTCCTTGTAATCCAGCCGGTCGTTTATCTGCATCCCGATTTTGGCAAACTGCATCTGGTATGCCGAAGTGGTTTGTTGCGTAACAAGCCTTTGCTGGTCGATGTTTTTTTTAATTGAAAGCAAAATCTGGTTGGGATTGACAGGTTTTATCAGGTAATCAGCAATTTTTGAACCCACTGCCTCATCCATGATGTTTTCCTCTTCGCTTTTGGTAATCATCACCACCGGAACGTTTGGCACAATGGTTTTTACCTGGGTCAATGTTTCAAGCCCGGTAAGCCCGGGCATGTTTTCGTCTAAAAAAATTATATCGTAGTAATTTTCCTTTACTTTTTCAATCGCGTCGAGACCGTTATTCGCGGTTTCAACTTCGTAACCTTTACTTTCGAGAAATATGATGTGCGCGCGCAAAAGGTCGATTTCATCATCGGTCCAGAGAATGCGTGGTTTATTCATTGCTTTCTGTTTTTTGTAATTGTGTAAAGATAAAAACAAATAAAGTGCCGCTTTAGTGTGTTGTTAACTTACTTTAACGGAATGCAGCAGTGAATGAGTGATTGAGTGAATGAGTGATTGAGTGAATGAGTGATTGAGTGAATGGGGTAGAGTTTTGGATCAGCTCCAAAGGAGCGAAATATTGATAGCCCCGGGTGAAATGCAATGAAACCCGGGGTTAAAAGTGCCCTCAAATCCCTGCCCGTTGTTTGAAATGCAGACTATTGTCCCAGGTAAAACCGCTTGTAGAAATCCATGTATTCCACAATGTTTTTTTCTTTCAGGAAGATGACAAAGTTGGCTTCTGTAACGAGGAAGTTCCGGTAATTGCCACCACGTAAAGGAACATACAAATCGCGGTTGTTGACGGTTTTGGTAAAGTAGTCGCGCGCGGTTTTTACATCGGGCAAACCTGAAATACGCACAACCTGCCGGATATCATCCAGCGGAATCACCTCGGTTTTCAGCCCGAGACTGGCAAAACCGGCGAGGTTGTAATCTTCAATTCCTTTAATAAACGCAGGCTGATCGATTCCAAGAACAGGTATTACAAAAACAAAATACTGCTTGCCATCGATATTTTTATCGTAGGCTCCTTTGTATTCTTCTGTTTTTACTTCGTTGCCTGTTTTGGTTGTGGCTGGTTGTGCCTGTTGTTGCTGAACAGCATGGCTTGTGGCTGCGCCACTTTGTCCCTGCTGTTGCGCCGGTGCACGCTGAATATAATTGCTACGGAAGAAATCGATGTATTCGTCCACTTTATTCTGTTCCACCAATTTCTGCAGGTTTTCGTTGGTGATGAGGAAATTGCGGTAGGTTGCCTGCCCCAGCGAATTAAACAAACTGCGGGTAACCACCACTTTACGGAAATACGACATTGATTCATTCAGTGTCGGGATTCCGTTGACAACCACCAACTGGTAATCGTTGGTTTGTTTTATCTGGAGCGCCAGGTTCCAGGTTCTGAATTCATCGCGGTTAAATTGCGAGAAGTCGTTCAGCAACTGGCGGGTCGAAATGCCTTTGTCTTTTATGGCAATCACAAAATTCTGGGTTGTGTCAACTTTGGTGTTGAACATTTTTTCGGCACCGGTGCTCACCACCACAAACTGTCCGCGTTCCTTCAGAATGTTGTCCTGCTCTTTGGCGCGTGCCATCAGTTCTTCCGGCGATACTTCGGTTTCTTCCTCGGTAAAATTCGAACGGATAAACCGGCTGTAGTTTTTTACAAAGAACCGCAGGTAATCGGTAATCGATTTCTCGTTCATTACCGCCCGGTAATTGGTGGATGAAATCACGAAGTTAAAATAGTCGATATCCTTGAGCGCCCTGAAAACACTGGCTTTTCGGATAATGGCGCCATGATAGATCAAAGCGCTTTCCTTGTTTTCCATCGACCGCACCACCACAAATGCCAGGTTGTCATTCAAAATATCGGTTTCAATATCGTAATCCACTTTGGTATAATGGTCGATGTTGTAATTGGCGATATCGAAGTTGAGGCGGTTCATGTCGATTTTCTGGCTGCGCGGGTAAGCAATCACAAAATAATGCAGCAAATCTTCCTCGTAGCTGAATTTGCCGCCAAATTCGTCGTCGGCATTCTGGTTGTTGGGAAGCAGTTCTTCGTTTTTGATTTCTTCGGTTATGTAACCCATCTCAATCAGCTTGTTATAATCGGTCAGTGTGCTGTCTTCAATGAGTTTCAGGATTTCTTTTGCAAGCGGGGTGGGTTCTTCAGCCGGGTATTCTGTGATGTATTTCTGTAAAAGGCCCTTAAAATTATTCATATCGGTTTGCGTACCGTTGGCCACCGTTGCCATAAAATCAATTTTCGGGATCATCAGCGTGTCGGGATTCATGGTTTTCATTTGAGCTGCAAGCGAAATCACTTTCCGGTAATTGCCGGCCTTGTAACTTTTGAAGGTTTCGGCGTAAACACGGTTCAGGCTGTCGAGCCGGGCCTGCATTTCGATAAAGAAGTTGGGATTAATGAGGTACTGCGCATAATTGCTTTCCGGAAAACCGGTGATAATACGGTTCCGGTAATAATCCGATTTTGATTTATCTCCCAACAGTTCGTATAAATCATACAACTCGAACAGCGATGAAAGCAGGTAAATATTATCGGGATAACGGCGGATGAGGTTTTCAAAAGATTCAGCCGAACGTGGGTAATTGGTAAATTCAGTTTTAAAAATCTTCCCCGAATTGTACAAAGCATCCCGTATTTTATTGTGTGAAATGTTCATCAGCGAATCGGTAAGCGGCAAATCCTGGAGATAAAATTCTTTTTTGAGCGGGTCCTCTTCCCGGGCAACAATTTTTGCCGAATCGCCTTCCATATTTTCTTCTGAAATCTCGGTTGAAATTCCCTTGTTTGCGCGGTTCCAGTTGTCTTCGAGCTTTCTTTTGCCCCAAAGTTGCTGGAAAGTGGCCCTTCCATACGAAACAGTCTGCGGGTTGTAAAAATACCAGCCGGCACCCTCGCTTTGGTTGCCCATGCCGAGCCTGTAACGGTTCATTCGGGCATACGGATCGGCAGCACTTTGCATTGCCAGGTTTTCGGCATTTCGCTGGCGTTCCTGTTCTTCCTTCATTAATCTCGAAATTAACGACTCTCTTTCAATTTCGGGCATTCGCGCAATGCGTTGCAGACTGTCTTCGCGTTCAACGGTAACCAGGTTGTCAACCAGGTTGGTAAGTGCTTTGTAATTCGTTTCAACCTTTTTAAAATCAGGATATGTTTCGTCGATAATAATCATTGCACTATCATAATACGATTGTGCTTTCCGGTATTCCAGATCTTCAAAATAAATATCGGCGAGGGTGATTGATGAAAGGGCCCGCTGGTATTGGTTCTGAAAACTTGTGGCCACTGAAGATTTATAGTTTTCGATGGCAACCGGGCGGTTTCCTTCTTTGAAATAAAGGTTGCCAAGCGCATAATAAATCTGGTCGCGGAAATCGAAATTCTTGTTGTCACGCAACATTTTGTTGAGCTTTTTTTTCAGTTCTTCGGAGTTACCAACGCCTGAAAAAACGCCGGCCGAGTTGATCATGGCATTGAAAGCCATTTTGTAACCGGGGTTCATTTTTGTAACCGCTTTAAATGCCTCCGACGCCTGATCTGCCATTCCGAGTTCCTGGTAAAGCTGGGCTTCAATATATTTCAAACGGGCTTTATTTCTTTTGAAAATTGTTTTCTTGATGGCAATATCCAGGAATTTGATGGCTTCGTTGTAATCCTGCTGCCTGATGTAATAGTCGGCAGTAGCAACGGCCAGGTCCTTTTCAAATTTTTTCGGGAATGCATCGTCGGCCTGAACGGCTTGGATTACTTCCGAAGCTTCGGCGAACCTTTCGAGCTCTGTATAACTTCTGATCAGCCAGACCTGTGCTTCGGCTGCTGTTTCTTCTTTCGGGTATTTGCGCACCAGGAACCCAAAATTATCGATGGCTGCCGAAAAGTTGTGCTGGTAAAAATAGGCTTTCCCCATCAGCAGGTAACTGTCGTCAACCCACTTGTTAAACTCTTCCTGGCTCGCAAATTCCTGGTATTTACGCGAGCCTCCGCCCTTTTTCCTTTTGGGTTTTTTGGTGATGGAATGTATTTCGATGAGTTTGGAGCATTTAATAATGGCTGTTTCCATATCCGATTTAACCATTTCGCCGGCCGACGGAACGCTCGATTTATAGATGGGCAACAACCGTGTAAAATCGTCATCAATCCTGGTTTCAATGGTTGCAACCCCCTTTTTTACACTTTCGTGGGCATTAAAATAGATATTGTATTTTGAGTTGATATTGTGAAATGTGCGCGATGCGCGGGTGTTTTTTTCGGTTGAACAACCGGCAAAAACCCAGACAAGAAACAGAAATATGGTTGTATGTTGTAAAAACCTCTTCAAGCAGTAATAATATAAGCCTTTTAATAAACTCACTTTTTACCGGAATATTGTTTGTTTTTCAGGCAATCTATGAATTTTGGAAGGCACAAAAATAAGAAAAAATGATAACAAGGGAGATTGCTTTTATAATGGGGATGTTCGGGGTAAATACCAAAATCAGAGCAATATTGTTTGTTTGAAGAAACCTTTTCCAAAGTTTAAAACTTTGGAAAAGGTTTAAATTGACGATTTACTTCCGCGTAATCTTCACTTTTTTTGTGGGTGCCAGCTGAATGTTGCGGATATGGACCCGGTGCATCACGTTTCTGGCCACTTCGGCAAAAGCAGCGCCTGTCATTGATTCGGAGTCGGCTGCCACAGGGGTTCCATAATCGCCTCCCTCGCGTATGCTTTGAACAATCGGGATTTGTCCGAGGAATGGCAATCCAAGCTTTTCAGCCAGGTTTTTTCCACCGTCTTTGCCAAAAATGTAATATTTGTTTTCGGGCAGTTCGGCAGGTGTAAACCATGCCATATTTTCCACCAGCCCCAATACCGGTACATCAATGGATTTGCTCTGGAACATGCTGGTTCCGCGGATAACATCGGCCAGTGCCACATCCTGCGGGGTGGTTACAATCACTGCTCCGGTAACGGGCACCGATTGCACCAATGTAAGGTGAATATCGCTGGTTCCGGGTGGAAGGTCGATCAACAGGTAGTCGAGTTCGCCCCAGTTTCCTTCCGAAATCAGCTGTTTCAGCGCGTTCGAAGCCATTGGGCCACGCCAGATGATGGCACTTTCGGGATCCACAAAAAATCCTACTGAAAGAAATTTCACCCCGAATTTTTCGAGCGGTTCAATCATTTCCCGGTCGCCGATTTTCACACCTGCCGGACGGTCGTTTTCGGCACCAAACATTTTGGGGATTGAAGGGCCAAAAATATCGGCATCGAGCAAGCCCACTTTTTTACCGGCGTTGGCCAGCGCCACGGCCAGGTTTACCGAAACGGTTGATTTTCCCACGCCGCCTTTGCCCGAAGCCACCGCCACAATGTTTTTCACGTTGGGCAGAACCGGGCGTTCCATGTCGTGGATAAATTTCACGGCAATGTTGTCTTCAATCTCCACCTCTTCGCCAACGTATTTTTTAATGGCTTCCTCACAGGCCAGAACAAGGGTTTCGATGTGCGGGTCGTCGCTTTTCTGGAAAACCAGCGAAAAACTCACACGGTTTCCGGCAATACGGATTTCCTGCGGCATTTCAAGGGTCACTAAATCTTCTTCGCTGCCCGGGTATTTTACAGTTCGGAGTGCGTCGGTAATGTTTTTGGGGACGATGAGTTTACGCGGTATATCTGACATGTTGTTTTGATTATATGTTTAATTGGTGGCAAAATTAGCAATTAATAAATACTTTTTTGTATGAAATGTTACAAAGGATTGGTAAAATTAAGGTGTTAAGTTATGCAATTGACCAATCATTTTCCAATGTCGTTAAGTTAACGGGCCTCATTGTCCTAAACAGATTTTTTCAGTCGTTCCGCCTTTGCAATGACGGGCACTTTCTGAAGGAGATTGTCAGTTTCTTTGCAGCAAGGCCGCAAAAAAACTGACCACTTTACCCCGTAAAATCTGTTATTGGCAGCGAAGCGGAGCAATCCATTTACAATGGAATGTCCTTCTTTGCTATAGTAAATGACATTGAATCATATTTTTGTATTTGTTAATTCGTTATCCATTTGTTCAAAACGGTATTCATCAGTTTTTCTCCTTGAAATATGAGTATTATGAAACAAATTAGATTGATAAATCACAAAAACTGTAATACAGATAAATTCAGATTTAACGGAACGATTTCTTTCAGGTTAAATGTTTACCCTGTTTGCACCATCATTTATTCTTCTGGTTGATGGCCCGGTGGAATCCATATTTCCCGCAGAGGGGATGAACTTATTTTTTGGAAGGCTTTATTTTGTATTGACAAACTATTAAAATCCGGATATTTTTGATTGCTTAAGAATTCCGGATAATTTGAATTAACTTTTCACCGGAAATTTCTTCTAAATACATTAATGAAAAAACTGAAATTCTTACTTCTTTCAGGATATTTGTTGACAACGACAGGGTTAACGGCACAAAATCCCTATTTCCCACCCACAGGACCCAATGATACCTGGGAAACCGTTTCACCGGAATCGTTAGGCTGGTGCACATCTGAAATAGATCCGTTACTGAATTTCCTTGAACAGGAAAACACAAAAGGTTTTATTGTATTAAAAGACGGCAAAATCGCTCTTGAAAAGTATTTCGGGACTTTTACAAAAGACAGTCTCTGGTACTGGGCGTCGGCTGGAAAATCGATGACTGCTTTTCTGGTGGGGCAGGCACAGGAAGACGGAATTCTTTCGATTTCCGACGCCACCTCAAAATACCTGGGAACCGGATGGACAAGCTGTACCGCGGAACAGGAAGCAAAAATCACCGTGAGGCACCAGCTCACTATGACCACCGGGCTTGATGATGGGGTGGAGGATAACCACTGTACTATAGATTCGTGCCTTAAATATCTGGCCGATCCCGGTTCCCGATGGGCATACCACAACGCGCCATACACGCTACTCGAAAAAGTTTTGGAAAATGCCACAGGGAAAGACATCAATGTTTATACGCAGCAAAAACTGAAAACGCCAACCGGAATGACGGGTCTGTGGGTTACCCTTGATTACGACAATATATATTTCAGCAAACCCCGCAGCATGGCAAGGTTTGGCTTGCTTGTTCAAAACGGCGGTGTTTGGAACAAAGATACTTTGTTGAAAGACAGGGAGTTTTTTTATGAAATGATTAACACTTCAAACGAAATTAACCAATCATATGGTTATTTGTGGTGGCTGAACGGGAAACCAACTTACATGTTGCCGGGTGTGCAGTTTGCCTTTAAAGGCTCCTGGGCCCCAGATGCTCCTGCCGATATGTTTGCTGCCATGGGCAAAAACGGGCAGATGCTTTGTATTGTCCCGTCGCAGGGGCTGGTGATGGTAAGGATGGGAAACCCGGGAAACTCACCCTTGAGCGAAATAGGTGTTTTTTTGTGTAATCTGATTTGGCAGAAATTGAATGCTGTTATCTGTAACAAAACAGCGGTTGCTGATGTCGCTGCTGGTAATGTTCCGATCCACATCTTTCCAAATCCGTCAGCAGGACAGTTGTTTATAACCGGGTATAAAGGGGATGCTGAAATATTCAACGGTTCAGGAATGAAAGTCTGGCAAGGGGTAATTTATTCAGGCCAGCCGGTCATTATTTCCGGTTTTCAAAACGGTATTTATTGGCTGAAAACCCATACAGGTTCAGCAAAATTTATTTTGAAGAATCAGGAATAAGAATTATTGTTGCCATGTCCCGGTTAAAATTCCCGAAACACTCCAGTGGCTGAAACTTCCACCCTCGTCGGCGCCCTGATCAATAATCACTTCTATGCGGTGATGGCCGGGTTTAAGATTAGGCAACGGGATAAAATAGGGAGGTGTCAGCGTTCCGGGGCACCAGTTGGAGCGGCTCAGATCACTCGACGACAAACCTGTGGCAAAATTTCCCGAAGCCGGGTTTACCAGCCGGTAAGTGGCACAGTCGGTTCGCCACGGGACCACCTCGAAAATCGGGTTACCATCAATCAGTATCCGGTTCTGTTTGGGGACAAATTCGTCGCCGCTCCCCCAGCCACCATGCCCGGTGGTGGTATAAAGCAATTGCAGATCAGAGATGCTGTCAGGTACCGAAAATGCAACTTTCAATGTGTCGGTTTTAAAAAAGCGGCCATAATTCTGCCCCGACATTTCCATGATATTGACTGTGTGAAACAACGGATTTATCCAGTTTTTTGCCGGTTTTTCCTCTTCGAACGAAGGAAAAAAATTGAGTTGCAGGTTAATTTTGTGCCCGCCTTTGTCGTAGTTGCCAATAAATACGCCCACCCACAATTCTTCTGCATCTGATGGAATCAGCGGGGTGACTTCCTGGTTGTAAAAGGCGGCATCTTCCCAGTTGTAGTTGTTGATTACCCGGCGGGTATTAAAATAGCGGGCACCAAAAGAAGTAAAAAACCGCATTATCTCTACCGGTGGTTCAAATGTTTCAGTAGCCGCGAAACCCTGGTAATGCTGCCCGGTTTTGTCGGTGAACGTGGGTAAAATTTCAACTCCTTTTTGCAGGGCGCTGAGCATTGTGGTTTTCTGGGTTTCAGGAATGATAAACACCGAGCCGGTGCGGTCGTAGGCATCGCCATCCGACCAACAGGAAAGCTGGGCAAAAACCTGTCCGCCTTTTTTCCAGCTTTCAGGCAATTTTACTTTTTTCATCACCACACTGCCTTTTGAGAAGCGGTAAACTTCTCCGGTTTGTAAATCACTGGCGGCGGGTAAGGCCAGGTCGGGGTCAAAATTGACAGTCTGGTTTTCGAAAACCGGGACACGGGTATAACGCGATTTTATTTTCAATTCCTCCATTTCGGCTGCACTCACTTCTGTGGCTGTGTCAAACGGATAAGCGGGAGCATGTTCACCTTCTGCTTTTTCAACCGAAATGGCTTCCAGCGTGCGGTTGCCATTGATGGTCACCCTCAGCACCAGCGAGTTTTCACCAGGTAAATAGCTTAGGTAGGGCGAGCCTTTTATCCCGGCTTTATCGGTGTACCAAAGTTCAATTTTATTGGAGAACGCGGTGACAACCGCATATTGACATTGAAAATCGAGGATAGTGTCAGCTTTTTCACCGGCAACCGGTTTTGCCAACTGATCAAATGGCGTGAGCGTTTTATAAGCGCCATTTTCACCGTAAAGAATAGTAACCGTTTGTTTCCGGTTGTAATCGATGAAATCGCGGATTTTATTTTTTGAATCGGAAAGAAAGGCCACATTGTCTGCAAAAAGTACCGTGACACCGGGCCCCTCTGAAATTTTTCCGTTGATAACCGATTGATATTTGATTTTTGTTACCGGTTTTTGCTGTGCCTGCCCGGGTATTGCAATTATACAAGCAAGAAAGTGCAGGAAGAAAATGAATAGTTTATTTCTCTGATTCAAAATGATGTTTTGCATGGCTTCTGTTTTTTGCGGCTAAAATATTCACTTCCCCCGAAATTTGGATGATCAGACCGGAAAAAGTGGTTATTATGACAGCTGTACTTTCAGAAAAATAAATACCTTCAACCTGAAGAAATCCAATATAAACCAGTTAAATTTTACGGATATGACTTATGTAGCACTGGAGAACCGGTATGATTCGATGAAATACAACCGCTGTGGCAAATGGGGGTTAAAACTGCCGGCAGTTTCATTGGGTCTGTGGCACAATTTCGGTGGGATCGACAACTTTGAAAATGGCCGCGCCATGTTACGCCGGGCTTTTGATCTGGGAATCACCCATTTCGACCTGGCCAATAACTATGGCCCTCCACCCGGGTCGGCAGAAGAAAATTTCGGGAAGATCCTGAAACAGGATTTTTCGGCTTATCGAGATGAACTGATTATTTCTACAAAAGCCGGTTACCTGATGTGGCCCGGCCCTTATGGTGAATGGGGGACCCGGAAATACCTGCTTTCAAGCCTCGACCAAAGCCTGAAAAGAATGGGACTCGAGTACGTCGATATTTTTTATTCACACAGACCCGATCCTGATACACCGCTGGAAGAAACCATGATGGCACTCGACCAGGCTGTGCGTTCGGGCAAAGCTTTGTATGCTGCCATTTCGAACTACCCGGCTGACATGACCCGCGAAGCAGCCCGTATCCTGAAAGAACTCGGGACACCTTGCCTGATTCACCAGCCAAAATATTCGATGTTTGTGCGCTGGGTGGAAGACGAATTGCTGGATGTGCTTGAAGAGGAAGGAATTGGCTGCATACCGTTTTCGCCGCTGGCACAGGGGCTTTTAACCGACCGTTACCTGCAGGGTATCCCGGAAGGGAGCCGCGCCACCCGTGAAGTCTTCCTGAAAAAAGAACATGTTGATTCGGCACACGGGAAAATTGTTCAGTTAAACGAAATAGCGAAACAACGCGGGCAGAGCCTCGCGCAGATGGCGCTTGCCTGGGTGTTAAAAGACAAGCGGGTTACTTCGGTATTGATTGGTGCCAGCTCCGTACAGCAAATCAACGACAATGTGGAAACACTGAGTAACCTTAATTTCTCTGAAGGAGAACTGAATAAAATTGAGGAAATCCTGAAAGGCTGAAATTCAAATTTGAAAATAATCAGATCAGAAAAATATAACAGCCATTCTAAATAAGCTTTTACCGCTTGTTTTTATAAAAACAGTTTCTATATTTGAAGCAATAAAAGATATAAACATGCTTAATTCTTTCAGAAATATGAGTCCTGCAACATGTACCATGATGTGTATGTGTTCTGATTTTATTTCGCGGAAGAAGTAAGGTAAAATATTGCTGCAACCTTAAGAAGGCTCTTCCGTTGTCGGGAGGGCCTTCTTTTTTTGATATAACCGATTTTATAACTTAAAAATTAAAAAGTATGAGTAAAGTTTTGAATGAAGTATTAGCGGCCAATCAGAATTATGTGGCGCAGTTTGGGGAAAAAGGAAAACTGCCGATGCCTCCCGGGCGCAGGTTTGCTATTTTAACCTGCATGGATGCCCGGCTCGACCCGGCAAAATATGCAGGGCTTTCAGAGGGCGATGCACATGTTATCCGCAATGCCGGCGGGCGCGCCAGCGACGATGCCATCCGGTCGCTGGTAATCAGTCATAAGTTACTGGGAACCAACGAATGGTTTGTTATCCACCATACCAATTGCGGGATGGAAACTTTCACCAACGAAATAATCTCCGGACTGTTAAAAGAAAACCTGGAGTCGGCCACCATCGACGAAAAGGGGTGGCGGAATATTAAAGTCGGTGGAGGTTCTTCAGAAGGTAAATACATCAACTGGCTTACCATTAGCAATTTAGAAGAAAGTGTACTGAGTGATGTAAAACGTATTCGAAACCACCCTCTTGTTTCAAAAACCGTAACCATTTATGGTTATATATTCGATGTGAGAAGTGGAAAAATTATTGAAGTTCCGGGGGCTAAAGAAGCCGGAAAATCATTAGCATAAAAATTTACTAATCAGATAAAAATCAAACAATGGCAGATTTAAAATTTTCAATTTCAGGAGAGAATGTCAACCCTACAAAATTTGTGGCAAAGTCGCGGCAATTTACTTTAACCATCGATGACCCCGAAGGATTGGGAGGCACTGATGAAGGAGCCAATCCGGTGGAATTCCTGCTGGCAGCCTATGCCGGGTGTCTCAATGTAATGGGGCATATTGTTGCCCGTGAACTGGGAATTCAGTTAAAAAGTATCAGAATTGAGGCGGAGGGCGACCTGAACCCGGCTAAAGTTTTCGGGCAGCCAACCACCGACAGGCCTGGCTACAAGGAAATTCGGGTGAACATTTTCCCAGAAGCAGACACGAATGAGGAGACACTGGCCCGCTGGCTCGAAATAATTGAGAGCCGCTGTCCGGTAAACGACAACCTGATTAATCCTACACCCGTTAAAATTGGATTGAAAATACCAGCAGAAAAAGCTGCATAACTTAAAGCAAAAGCCTTCGGAAAAATGTTTCCCGAAGGCTTTTATTTTTTTGCTTTATTTTTCAGTATCACATTGCCGATTCAAACTGTTTCAGAAAACGTACATCGTTTTCGAAGAAATGGCGGATGTCTTTAATACCATAACGAAGCATGGTAATTCGCTCAATACCCATTCCGAAGGCAAAACCAGTATATTTTTTACTATCGATATTGCAGGCCTCGAGTACATTCGGGTCAACCATTCCGCAGCCCAGGATTTCGAGCCAGCCGCTGTATTTGCAAACATTACAGCCTTTTCCGCCACAAATCGAACAACTCACGTCCATTTCGGCGCTGGGTTCGGTAAAAGGGAAGTACGAAGGGCGCAAACGGATTTGTGTTCCTTCGCCAAACAGTTCTTTGGCAAATTGCAGGAGTGTTTGCTTCAGGTCGGCAAACGATACGTTTTCGTCAACATACAGACCTTCAATCTGGTGGAAGATACAATGTGAGCGGGCCGAGATGGCTTCGTTCCGGAACACACGGCCCGGAAAAATCATCCTGATGGGTGGCTGGGTACGTTCCATTACGCGTATCTGGACGCTGGAAGTATGCGTGCGCAACAAAACATCGGGATTTTTTTCGATAAAAAAAGTGTCCTGCATATCGCGCGCAGGGTGCTCGGGCGGAAAGTTGAGCGCCGAAAAAACATGCCAGTCGTCTTCAATTTCGGGGCCTTCGGCAACGGTAAAACCAAGCCGGCCAAAAATTCCGATGATTTCGTTTTTCACCAGCGAAAGCGGGTGGCGGGTACCCAGTTTTAAAGGTTCGCCCGGCATCGAAAGATCGGTGCCTGTGTTGTTGCTGTCGGCATTTTCAAAGGCTTCTTTCAGCGAGTTGATTTTTTCGAGTGCAAAGTTTTTCAGTGTATTAATGGCTTGCCCAACTTCTTTTTTCTGTTCGGGCGAAACGTTTTTAAAATCGTCGAATAATTGGCTGATACTTCCTTTTTTACTGATAAATTTCAGTCGCAGTTCTTCAACTTCTTCTTTTGTCGAGGCGACTGCTTTTTCAACTTCTTCCTGTAAAGCCTTAATTTTCTCTAACATCTGAAACAAAATTTATGATGGGCAAATGTACGGGAATTTTTAATTTGAATTTTTGCTGATGGATGTAAAATCAAAAGAGGGTACAAAAAACATTTAAAGATTAAATTCAGGGAAAGTTATTTTAATGGTTGTGCCGCTTCCTGCAATGCTGTCAACCAGAATTTCGCCATTGTTCTTTTTTACCAGGTCGGCACATAAAATTAGTCCCATTCCGGTCCCTTTTTCGCCTGAAGTTCCGGTAACGGTAGTTATTGTGGAGATATCAAAAAGTTTTGATTTTACTTCGGGAGCCATCCCTGTGCCATAATCTTTTACAGAAATTGATATGTGACTTTGTTTTTTTTCGGTCAGAATATCAATCCTGCCACCTTCAAAAGAGAACTTTATGGCATTGTCAATCAAATTTCTTAATACTGTTTTAAGTGTCATAATATCAGCATTGATATATAATGGTTCAGCCGGAATTTCGGGATTCAGGGAGATATTTTTCCGGGCGGCAATCAACGTGTAATCGTTTACAATATTTCGGCAAAGTTCCGGAACATCTGTTTTTTCAGAGTTAAACGGAAATTTTCCTGAATCGATTTTTGCCCAGGTCAGCAGGTCGTCAAGTAACCTGAAAATATTCCGGGCAGAATCATCAACATAGCGTGTAAATGATTTTAGTTCAGCGGGTTCTAACTGATCCGTTTTTTCCTTTAATAATTCAGTAAAACCCAGCAAAGTATTCAGGGGGCTTCGCAAATCGTGGGCGAGTACCGAAATAAAGCGGTCTTTGCTCAGGTTTGTTTTTTCAAGTTCTTTATTCAAAACCGAAATCTTATTTGATTTTTGGTGCATTTTCATCCAGCTTACTGCCAGTAAAACTGCCAACAGGCTGATTATAACGCAGGTTATAAAAACAGTCAGTACCCGGCTTGAATAATAAAGTGGCAGCGGCTGGTATTTTGTGAACCTCAGGTTCCAGGTTTTCTGGTTGAAAATCATCGGAATGTTATGGGAAATGGAATAGGGTGTTTCAATCGTTTCACTGACATCAGTACTTTTAAACAGCAATTGTTCCTGATTTTGCAGGTTATTTTCAAAAATCTTCAAATCGAGGTACGGATCTTTCTGATCGCCAAGTATACCTGAAATCAGTTCATTCATTCTGAAAGGGCAAAACACCCAGCCTTTCAGGGCCGAACAGCGCTCATGGGCTGTTTCGATTGGCATTTCTTTTTTGTAAACCGGGGCAAACATGATGGTTCCGGGCTGAACAAGACTGTCTGTTTCCTGTTTCAGTGTCACTTTATCGGAAAGCGTAACCATATCATATTCGCAAGCCATTTTCATGGCGTTATTTCTCACAGGCTCCGTGTATCCATCGAATCCGAAAGCATTCAGGTTCCTGCCCGAAAAAGGTTCGATAAAAAGCACGGAGGTGTAAATTTCGCGGTTTCCTTCAGGTTGTACCCTGAAATCAGGGAACCCTTCATTTCTGATTCGTTGTTCAAAATCCGCAAGACTTTCAGGGTGGATTCTGATTATATAACCGATACCCTGGATGCCGGGCAATTCAGTCAATGATTTATTGATTGACTGAAATATTTTCCATTCGCTGCGTGATATTGAATCAGATGCTGCAATAAATGCAGCGCTGCTATACAATACCTGTTCGTTGGCTTTGAGCTGGCTGGATATTTTGTTTTCGTATTCCTGGCAGATGTTTTCGAAGGCTTGCTTTTTTATGAGCTTTAAATCTTTATAAGCTAAAAAAGTGATGATAAATGTGACAATTATTCCAATGGAAAAAACCAAAAAAGGTAAAAAGTGAATACGGTATTTATTATGATTTTTCATGAAATTTAAAGGTTAAATATTAGCTAATTATCACGCACAAGGTTTCCATGGCAGGATAGTTAAATTTTGATTGGCAGATTTGATTGGCAACTTAACAATGTGAATGATTTGATTTTTCTCCATAACATTATTGGTTTAGTATCATCGTAATATTAATAAAAAAAAAAGCAAGTGAAAAACTGAATATTGACATTATTCGAAGATTGATTTGCCACAAACAAAGATTTGCCTATTTT